>JASFTK010000008.1:0-31618 GCA_050053595.1 Candidatus Bathyarchaeota archaeon
GGCTAAACTGTAGGAGCCCTTTATGTGCCCTGCTCCGAAGGAGGGGGGAGGCCTTGTGTCGACGACGATGGCGCCTTGCTCGATCCTCTCCCTGAACTCGTCTGGCTTCAGGGCCGGTGGGTTAGGGCCGATCCCGACAAAGGGGGCCCCCTCGACGTTCAGCTTTTCCATCATCCTGAAGTAGGGGGCGTACTCGTGGTGCTCCTCCACCTTGAACTCTATGAACTCCTCCCTAGACTTCTGGAGCACCGGGTTCATCAGCCGCTCCGTTCCGAGGGTGCTCAGCTCCCTGTCGGCTATCCCCCCTCCACAGACGGAGCCCGATCCATGGGCGGGGCAGATGACGACGTGGTCGCCGAGGGGGAGGAGCTTGTTAAAGATGCTGTCGTAGAGGCTTTCAGACCACTCCCTCCTCTTATCGGGGCCCCCGAAGTCTGTCCGGCCTGTGTCATTGACGAAGAGGGTGTCTCCTGTACAGACCAGCACGGTCTCCCCTCCGGATTCGAGGTCTGTCACAGCGTAAGAGACATCCCCAGGGGTGTGACCGGGTGTGTGGATGGCGGTCGCTCTCAGCTTCCCGATGCGGAACTCCTGACCATCCTCAGCGACCTTACCGTACTTGAACTCAGGCCAGGGGCCGTGGTAGATCTCCGCCCCAGTCACGCTGGCGAGCTCAAGGGAGCCGATGACATAGTCCTCGTTTCGGTGGGTCTCGAAGATATACTTAATGCGGACGCCGTACTCTTGGGCCAGGTCGACATAGACCCAGCAGTCTCTCTGGGGGTCAACGACGAAAGCCTCGCTACCTGATCCGATGAGGTACGAGAGGTGGGACACCACCTCAGATTTGACCTTATTAAAAATCAATTTGAGAGAATATTGATACCGGAACATAATTAAGTTTACCAGCCAGTTGAGGACCCCCCTCCTCACGGGAGAGAGGGTTAGGGCAGGTCTCCTATGAATCCTTAAGATCTGTGTCATCATCGCGCGGAAGATGTTAGCTCTTTGTGTGCCCGATCACCGGGCTGAAGTGGGAGCCCTTTCTGAGTCGCAGAGAGATCATCGTCATAACCAACGAGGAGATGAGGAACCTTGACTTCGAGGACTGGATGGGGGAGATCAAACGTGACATACGCTCTGAAAGGATTTTTACATCTTCCAGCATCTCAATATTGCGAAAATGTCCTTTGAAGACAAAACCGCCCTGATCACCGGGGCTAGCGGCGGGATAGGGAGCGAGACAGCCCGCCTCTTCGCCAAGGAGGGAGCGAACATCGTGGTGAACTACCTCTCCTCACAGGGGAAGGCGGAAGAGACCTTAAGGGAGGTGGGGGAGATAGGCTCTGAGGCCTTCAACTTCAGGGCCGACGTCTCAGATCCAGAGCAGGTGAGATCCATGATGGAGGCTGCCTTTGAGAGGTTCGGCGGGATCGATGTGCTCGTCAACTGCGCCGCTCAACATCCACCGCCAATGTTCGACCTAGACAACCCAGACTGGGAGCTCTGGAAGAGGATGGCGCATGTCAACATCATGGGTATCCTGATCTGCAGCCACCACGCAGCCCCCTACCTGAGGGAGGGCGTAGGGAATATCGTCAACGTCGTTATGGACTGGGACCCCGGAGGCCTCGGATACTCCCTCACAAAGACAACGGGTACCCCCCTAACCCGGGGCCTAGCGAGGAAGATGGCGCCCATCAGGGTCAACGCCGTCTCCCCAGGCGCAGTGGACACCTGGGGGATGACCGACGAGGAGATAGAGTACTATACCGGTGTCACCCTGCTGAAGAGGGTGGGGCACCCCCGGGACATAGCCCAAGTCATACTCTTCCTCGCCTCTGAGGGAGCCTCCTACATAACAGGGGAGACGATACAGGTGGATGGGGGCACCAGGCTACTGGTGTGAAGACTCAGCCCTGGATCTTCTCAAGAGCAGCTGCGATGATCAAAGGGAAGACAATTGTAACATCGCCGAATATCGTCGAGGATTTGTCCCCCTTCAGCTTCCCCCAGCTCACCGATTCCCTCAGAGGCGCCCCGCTCAGGCTGCCGTCCTCCATCCGGGCTGTGCTGATCTGGACAGCGGCGTCCAGCCCCTCACGGAGAGTGTTCATATACTGGGCGTGGTGCTTCGGGGTCCCCCCGCCCAGTATGATGGCCCCAGACCTCTCCGCCTCGTAGACCATATCCGCGAGGAGGTCGAAATCCTTCAGGGGGTCAATGGTAAGCTTGCTCCTCTTCGAGTACATCCAGAGGGGGATCCCGAGCATCGAATCCAAGAACCCTGGGCTGAAGATGGGGACCCCTTTCTCCGCAGCGGTGTAGAGGATGGAATCCTCGTCCTCAAGCCTAAGGCCGATCTCCCTCAGTAGCCCATGGATGGGGATCCCGACCCGCCTATCCTCGGGGGTCCCGTCCAATATCTCCCCGATGAACCCCTCTAAAGCCACCCAGGTGTCGCTCTCCATGAAGATGTCGTAAGCCCTGTTTATCCCCCGCTCCAGGAGCTCTGCGTCGTCGACATCCACTTGCCCAACCATGTGGGGCTTCCCCATCACCTCGACGATGTCATGGACCATGTTCGCCCCGTTGGTGACCACCGCATCGATGTAGCCGTCCCGGATCAGATCCCTGAAGATGAGGCGCATCCCGCTGGGCACCAGGGGGCCTGAGAGGGTTATGAAGGTCGTATAATCAGTATCGGAGAACATCTCAGCCACGATCTCGACGGCCCTACCGACCCTCCCAGCGCCTATCACGCCGGCCCCCCTCATCCCGTCGGCCAGTTCGCCGACGGTCATACCGGCCTTCAGGCGTATCTGTTCGATACGCTTCATATCCCAGCCTTAACCCTTGACCCGCTGGATCTTGTAGCGGCCCATGATGTTCCAGTACTCGACCTCTTTACCGGATTCTAGCTCCGAGGCGATCTCCTCGTCATCCGGCTTTGCAACCTCGAATATATCGTAGGTCATGAGATCCATGAGCTGGAGGGCGTGGGGACTGATGGAGACGATCTGTCCACTCCTCTTGTCGACGATGGGTATCTGGATGGTGGAATCGACGGGACTGACGAAGCTCCTCTTGCTGCCGTCGAACAGGCTGACGGCGCTACACCTGAATTTGGCGCTCCCGTGTTTCCCGGACTTGCTTTTCTGGAGGGAGACTATCTGTGAGGGCTCCCCGTCGATGATCGCATAAGAGCCCACCTTGAGATCCCCGACCCTTCCCATCTTGTAAGACATAACAGTTCAACCTCTGGATTTTCGAACAGTCAACGGACCGTATTATAATAAAGGTTATGCCAACCCGTCTGACCCCAAAGGATAAGATGCAGAAATAAATGAAACATAGTCAAAGGGATGGCCGTCCAACGCCCCACCGCCATATCAAACTTCGCAGTCACCTACAGATGCAACAGCCGATGCAAGACATGCAACATCTGGAAAACGGAGGCGCCGGAAGAAAGGGAGATGACCCTCAACGAGATCCACAAGATCTTCGCGGACAACCGGGGCTTCCTCAGAGATGTAGGCTCGATGCAGATCACCGGGGGTGAATCCTTCATGCGGGAGGATCTTGATCAAATAGTGAAAACCATCCATTGCTACCTCCCGGGGTGCCGTTTCTGGATACCCACCAACGGATCCACCCCCAGAACCATCGAGAAAAAGACCGTCGAGATACTCGGAGCGCTCAATGGTATAGGACTCGGGATCACCGTCTCCTTGGACGGCCTCAAGGAGACCCACGACGAGATCAGGGGGGTCAAAGGCGCATACGAGAAAGCGATTGAGACGCTCAAGAGGCTCTCCGCAATCCGGGAAACCCATCAAAATCTTGATCTTGCCATAGGTATGACCGTGACCCCCGAGAACACCGGGCAGATAAACTCCGTCTATCAGATCGCGAGGAGCAGGGGGGCGGAGTTCAGCTTCCGACCCACCAACATAAGCGGAAGCTATTATGGGAATATAGGCGCTCCTCTGACGCCCCCTGATCAAGCAGACCTCATCCTACCCCAGATTCGCGCCATCGGACGAGACCTCATCAGACGGAAGGGGCTCAAGAAATCGCTCACCTCCCTCACATACATGCAAGGAGCCCTCGAACACATCAGGGAAGAAACCCCCGAAGGCTGAGATGCACTGCGGGGTCATCCTCCCTCTTCATCGACCCCTACGGGGATGTCTATCCCTGTCTGTTCATCGAGGAGCCCATTGGGAACGCCAGAGAGAACAGCTTGAGCGATATCTGGAGCTCCGCCGAAGCCGCGTCCGCACGCCGGAGGATCGCTGAAAGAGACTGTCCCTCCTGCTGGGTCGAGTGCGAGACCTACCGGGAGATAAAGAGAGACCGACTGGGTCTGCTGGTGAAAGCCCTGAGAGCCGTAATGAGACCCGAGACCGCTGGGATAGTCTGAAGGATGGGGGTCCTACTTGGTCCTGCGGATGATATGGTAGCCGAACTGGGTCTTTACCAGACCCGAGACCTCACCGACCTTGAGGGCGAAAGCCGCTTTCTCGAACTCCTTCACCATCTTTCCCCTCCCGAACATACCTAGATCCCCTCCCCTTTTTTTCGAGGGGCAGGTGGAATACTTCTTGGCGAGCTTGGCGAAACTCTGGCCGGCCTTGATCTCCTCCAAGATCTTGAGGGCTTGGGAATGCTTCTCGACGAGGATATGGGAAGCCTGTATCTTTGATGCCATCTCTAATCCCCTGAGAATAGCAGTCTCCACTGATAAGGTTTGAGCACGTAGGAACCTCCGCCAGTCAAATCCAAAAAGTCTATTAGCCCCTGGGCTCTGATAGGGGTCGAGATCCCCCTAGGAGAGGTTATTAGATGGGAGAAAGTTGGAGCGAGGAGTGTAAGGAGTTCCTTAAGCAGATAAAGGAGTCAGCGGAGACGGAGGACCCTGACAGGCTAGAGCTGGTCAGGTCGATGCATACCGCCCTCCTCGCCATAAACCACAGCACCCTTGGATGGTTCCAGTACGTCAACAACCCCGAGGTCATGAACACGTTCGACCGCAAAGAACTGAACGAGATCCTGATTACACTCAACGAACTCGCTGAGGCCTACCTCCTCCACGATATCGAGGTCACCGAGAAGAGTCTACATAAAGGGCTAAGTCGGATGAAGGGGGATAAAGCCCCAGACCATCTCTACGTCTAAGTCGCATCATAATTGATCTCGTATACCAAGACATACCTGAAATCCGAGGCGAAAACGAGTTCGAACCCAGGGTCAGGGCTCAAGGTCATGAGATGGTTCAATGTGGACTCCTCATATTTTCCAGCAGGCTGCCCACGTTCATTGATGTAATCCGATATGTTCAACCCGGGGATCTGGACCATCCACTGCCACTTCACATTGTCCCCAAAGGGCCACTGTATAGTGGGATCATTGGGATTGAAGGTGTTGAACACAACGATATGAGTCCCGTCGTATATCTCCAACAGGGGTAGCGACTCTGAATAGTTGAGCATCATGATCCTCCCTATGTTGCCAATCTGCGTCCTGTTGCTCGTGGCCCCATCGGCGAGGGTCGTCTTACCGGCGAGTGCTTCGATCCAATACCCGTAGTCCCACCAGGAGACCACAATGGCGTCCTCAGGCAAGTTATCCCGCATCCAGGAGAGAGCCTGGAGCCAGTCCTGGGGATATCTCCCGCCCATTACGGCTGGGATGCCGGATGAGGCTAGAGATGTCGGTCTTATTGAGGCCTCAGCAGTCCCCCAGATACTCGGCATTATACCGACCATAATGAAAAGGATAAACACCAGAGCAATCTCCCAGCTTATCCCCTGGGATGGTGTTCTGCTGCGCCGTCTCCCTGTTTCTTGCCTCCCTTTTGCGAGAGGGATAAAGGGTGTGAGCAGCTCGATTAAGCCATGAGCTGCCATTATGGCTACCGGTATAGATAATATCAGAGAGAGCCTTGTCATGGAACCTGTGAAATAGATAGCAGTGACGAAGTACAGTGAGCACAACAAGCGTCTGTCGTCCAGGTTGTTTATCGCGAAATACGTCCCCAGGATAGCCAATGGAAGGGTCAGTCCGTAGCTCCCGAAGAAGTTGTTCCAGACGGCTCTCTTGTGCTCCGCCACCGACTCTGAGAGGGGATTAGAGGAGTGTCTGAAGGGGTTCAAGACACGTAGAAACTTACCCCTGATCGGGGTGCTCACTCCGAGGGCTTCAAGGGCGAGGACACCTACGATCAGGGCCAATATGAGACCCCCCATCAGGAGCACGGTACGCCTCTCATCCAGCTTCTGTCTGGCCACATCGTAGACAGCGACCAACAAGACCAGAAGTATCGCAGCTATGTTCTCCGTGCTCATAATGTACTTTAGCCCGAGCTTTGGGACTAGAATGGCTATAACGTATCCAATTCCGAGAGTAAGCGAGTAGGAGACAAGGTGTCTCCTCTCGAACCTCCCTGCGAGTAATGTGACGAGGATGAAGAGAACCAATAGACCAACGACATACCGGGCCGCCCCCCATGAGGCAAATATATAGCCCAGGGAGAGACCTGTGGCGGCCCCGTAGATGATCCTCTGGGTCTGTGATCGTCCCTGGTCGAGGGAGCGGAGGAAAAGGAAGACCGTGGTGGTCATGCCGAATATGCCGATGTTCTCGGTGTCATAGAAACCGAGAGCTGTTCGGCCTATGAACGCTTCGCTGATGGCCACGAAGAACGCTGTAAGGAGGCCGGTTGAGCTGCCTCCGAGGTCTCTCCCCAGGTAGTAGGCGACGATGCAGGTGAGAGCGCCCATGAGGACCGGGAAATAGAGGCAGACGGCGTCGACGGTTATGTCAATGCCGAGGGCCTGGGCGGCGAAGTAGACGAAGGCGCCAGAGAACGGCACTCCAGGGAAGCTGCTGGTGGGGATGTCACGCCCCCAAGGGTACCAGCTCAGGGTGTCGTGCCAGGAGAACCAGGCCTTATATCCATTATCGACTATGTACTTGGTGACCCTGATCTGGAAGAGGGGGTCATAGGCGTCCATGTAAGCCCCCCAACGGACCTTCATGGTCCTGAAGAGGACTGCGAGGACGACCACCATGCCGAGGACAGAAAATTCTAATATGGTCCTCCTGTTCAGCCCCACCCTCAATGTGGCCAGCCTCTCGCGTAAACCGCCGAGCATATCTTGCCCTGTGTTCTTGGCCATTTTCCCCGCTTCCTGATAAGTGAGGCGGAATGGTTTATTTAAATTCCTCTTAGGGGTAGGGTTCGAGGGAGCCTCTGCCGTTGGGCTCCAGTCATCTCCTTGGATCAGCGACCGATGTGAAGCCTCCGGTATAGACCCGCCGGGAGACCCTTGGCCTTCATCCTTTCCTCTGTCACAAAGATATCGTATTCGACGCGGTGGTTTTTCGCAGTGATCTCTCCGTCTGTGAGGTCTATGGTCAGATAGCTCGCCCTTGGGTCCCCGTCCCTTGGCTGACCTACCGCTCCCGGGTTCGTCAGGAACCGACCGCTGAACCTATGGACGAAGGGGATGTGGGTGTGGCCGAGGATCAGGAGGTCGACCCCGGTGGCCTCGAGGAACTCGGAGGCTCTGAGCCTTGCTTCCGAAGGGAAGATATACTCCCTTACGGGTTGAGAGGGGCTCCCGTGGAAAACGGATACATTCACGCCCTCGATCTTGAATTTGAGGGTCTTCGGTAGCCTTCTGAGCCACCCCAGTTGCCCCGGGGTCAGGAGGCGTCGGTTGATGTTGACGGCTGCTGCAGCGTTGACATTGAATTGAAATGGGGGGCCTTCGGTGACGACGCCCAAGTCATGGTTCCCTGTGACGGACTTGGCGCCCAGTCCTCTGAGCTTCTCTACGCATTCCCCGGGATCGGGTCCGTAGCCCACTATGTCCCCTACGCAGATCAGGTGGTCAAAGTCTCCTGCATCGTCGAGCACTGTCTCTAGGGCGGTGATATTGCTGTGGACATCGGAGACGACTAGGAGCCTGATTGTGTCCACCGCGCGCAATGGCTCCCGGTCCTTTATAGTGTTTGAGGGAAGGGAATCCTTAACTTGTCTTGGAGCCTAAAATGGGACCGAGTGTCTATGGACCTCGAATTAGTGAAGGGGGAAGCCCGGTTCGAGGATCGACCGTTACACGGGGCCCTGGTAGAGCTGGGGAATGCCGTGGTTGCATTTTTCTGGGAGGGAGAGGAGCCTAGACTTGGGACGCTGACGGTGACCCTACCCGACAGGTCCTCCTCCCCTCTCCTTGGGGACAGAGACAGCCAGTTGGCGCGGATCCTGGGGGCTCAACTGACAGCGTTAACGGGGAAGATCGCTCTGGTCTCAGTGAACCTGCCCCTCGGGGTAGGGGATGCAGCTGGGAAGGCCCTTATACAGTTGACCCGAGAACTGGTTGGCGAGGTGAGAGAGGAAGATGGTTGATCTCAGGGATTTCCTGGACGAATTAGGGGAAAGGGGAGAGTTGATCCGTATAGAGGAACCTCTCTCCGTTAAATATGAGATCCCGGCGGCCCTTGAGACCCTCGACGGAGGGGAGGCCGTCCTGTTCGAGCGGGTGAGAGGATATGAGAACCGGGTGGTCGGCGGAGTCTGCGGTAGCAGGGGGAGGATCCTCGACGCCCTCGCCGTGGGTTCTCAGGAGCTTTACCATACTCTAGAGGGAGCCGCGAAGGGGCCTTTGGATTGCGAGGTCGGCGACGGTCCTGTAAGCGAGGTTATCCTGGATGACCCCCGGTTGGGGGACTTCCCCGTTCTGACCCATTTTGAAGGGGATCCGGGGCCATACATCACTGCGGGGATCGTCTACGCAAAGAGCCCGGATGGTTCGGTGGAGAACATCTCATTCCACAGGTTGTTGGTACTCGATGACAGTAGGATGGGGATCAGGGTGGTCCCCCGGCACCTCTACAATATCAACCAGATGGCCCGGGAAGCGGGGGAGAGTGAGATCGATGTGAGCATCTCCATCGGGGTCCACCCTGCGGTTTATATCGCAGCGGCCTACCCCGCGCCGTTCGGGACCAGCGAGTTCGAGATGGCCAACGCCCTGATGGGCGGCGGTCTGAGGTTGGTGGAGTGTCCCCATGTGGATGCTCTGGCCCCTGCGGATGCGGAGATAGTCTTGGAAGGGAGGTTGAGGCTGGACGAGACCGTGGCAGAAGGGCCGTTCGTAGACCTCTCGGGGACCCATGATGTTGAGAGGCAGCAGCCGGTTGTGGAGCTTGTGGGGGCGATGCACCGGGAGGACTATATCTATGAGGGGTTACTCCCGTCAGGTTCTGAGCACAGGCTGCTGATGGGGCTTGGACGGGAGGTCCGGATCTGGGAGTATGTGAGCAACGTGGTGCCCACGGTCCGGGGGGTGAACATGACCCTCGGGGGGATGGGATGGCTCCACTGTGTCGTCAGCTTCGACAAGTTTAGGGAGGGCGACCCGAAGAACGTCCTGATGGCGATCTTCGCCGCCCACCCTAGCCTGAAGCACGCCGTTGTAGTGGACTCGGACATCGACCCCTACGATATGGAGCAGGTTGAATGGGCTGTAGCGACCAGGTTCAGGGGGGACGAGGACCTGATGGTGATCCCCCATGTAAGGGTCTCAAGCCTCGACCCCGTCTCAGACCAGGAGAAAGAGCTGGGATGCAAGGTGGGGATCGACGCAACCAAGCCTCTGGGCGCGGAGGGCTTTGAACGGCCAGAGATCCCGGTGTCGGAGGAGGTCAGGAGGCTATTGGATCGGTACTCCAAAGCCCTATGAAATAGCCGATGAACTAAAGGGTGCGAGTTGAAAGAAAGATACGTCCGGGCTGAAGAGCATCCCTACTGCGACAGGCTTCAGAATACGATGGTACCTCTCTTCTTTGTGATATGGGGTCTCGATTCCTTCTTCCTGAAGATGACGACATTCCTAGATGGGAGTGTCCCCTTCCCAGTCCGCGGTGTGATCAGTCTGACTCTGGTAGTCTTCGGCGTCTACATGAGCTGGAACTCCCATGAGGCCATCTTCGGGGGTGAAAGCTCTCATGCCGTGATCGATTGGGGAGCCTACAGCCTTTGCCGCCACCCCATGTACCTTGGGATCGTTTCTCTGCTCCTTGGCCTGAGCTTCGCGTCTTTTTCCATCGCCTCCTTCTTCATATCAGCGGTCTTGATGGTCCTCTACGACAGGTTCGCCAGTTACGAGGAGGAGCAGCTGATAAAACTGTACGGGGAGTACTATCGGGAATATCAGAGACGGGTCCCGAAATGGGTCCCCAAGTTCTGGTGACGGGGTCCCCGACTACGTTTATTATGGGGTAGAGCCAAGATTCCTTTCTGGAGGGTGTGAACTGTTCCTCACTTCAGATCAAGAAGGGATGCTCGCTGGAGAGGAAGGGCCTGCTGCTTCGAAGCTACTGGAGCTGCTGGTGGCCTTGGGGGAGGTCTTCGGGGCCAAGGGGTTGGTGCCCGTGGAGAGCGCCCATATCTCCGGGGTCTCCTATAAGAATCTGGGTGGGGTGGGGCTTGGGTGGCTTGAAGAACAAGCGAAACTAGGGGCGAGGGCCCGGATCAGGGCTACGCTGAACCCCGCTGGTATGGACATGGAGCTATGGAGGGAGATGGGGGTCCCCAGTGAGTTCGCTGAGGGGCAGGAGAGGGTTATCCGGGCCTTCCGGGAGATGGGGGTCGAGCCCACATGCACCTGCACCCCCTACCTCGCAGGGCACATACCAAAGCTAGGTAGCCAGATCGCATGGGCTGAGTCCTCCGCGGTCTGCTACGCCAACTCGGTAATCGGGGCCCGGACCAACCGGGAGTCGGGGCTTACTACCCTCGCCAGCGCTGTGACGGGTTACGCGGCCCTCTACGGGTATCGCCTCAACGAGAACCGGCGTCCAGGAGCGGTGGTGGAGGTTGAGACAGATCTTGATACGGTTATGGAATACAGCGCCCTCGGCTACGTCACGGGGAGGGAGTTGGGGACCACAGTCCCTTATTTCAGTGGTATTGGGAGGCCCGGTCTTGATGCGATGAAAGCCTTGGGGGCTGCGTGCGCCACCAGTGGCGGTATTGCCTTGTGGCACGGAGAGGGGGTCACCCCTGAGGCTGAGGAGATGAAGGCTCACCTTGGGGGTCTGGAGAGGATCACAGTCGATCGGGTGGAGATCGATGGGGCGATAGCCCAGCTGACTGGGCCTCTGAGGGATCCCGTCATAGCTTTGGGATGCCCCCACGCATCCATGAAGGAACTGGAGCAGATTGCAGATCTCGTCAGGGGCAGGGATATGCGGGGGAAGCTCTGGGTCTTCACCAGTCGGGAAATCCACTCTGAAGCGGAGGGAGCTGGATACATCGGGGTCATAGAAGGCGCCGGGGGGAGGGTTTTCAGGGACACATGTATGGTGGTGGCACCCCTCCAGGAGATGGGTTGGACGGAGGTGGCGACCAACAGCTTCAAAGCGGCCCACTACATGGCGGGGATGGGTATGGAGACCCGGATCGGGACGGTCCAGGAGCTGCTGGGAGTGGTCGAGGGATGATCATCAGCGGTAGGAAGATCGTCGGGGGCAGGGCCGAAGGGGAGGCCCTAGTGAGCCGGGAGCCGGTGAGCTTCTACGGCGGGGTTGACCCCGTGACCGGGGTGGTGACGGAGAAGGGGCACGCCGTAGAGGGGGAGAGCGTCACAGGGAAGGTCTTCGTCTTCCCCACGGGCAAGGGGAGCACCGTGGGGAGCTATGTGATCTACAGGATGAAGAAGCTGGGGACCGCCCCGGCGGCCATCGTGAACCTGGAGACCGAGGCGATCCTAGCGACGGGTTGCGTAATCTCCGAGATCCCATTAGTGGACCGGATAGGCGAGGAGGCCTTCGGGGAGTTGAGGTCCGGGATGAGGGTGAGGGTTGATGCGGACAGGGGGACCGTCGAGGTCGTTGGGGGCTGAGGGGTCGAGCCCAGACTTTTATACTTCCCTGGTTTGATTTCTGAACATCATGTTGGAGAAGCTTCAGCAGGAGCTTGAGAGGGTCGAGGTTTTCAGGAAGCTGGCCATCGAGTTCAAGGGTGAGACCTTCCCGGATCAGGAGGGGTGGAGCATCATCAACGGGATGCCCTACCACGTCGTGGACGGGGTGCCCCACTACTACTATATCGTGGAGGAGGTGAGCGAGCGACTCTTCAGACATCATGCACGAACCCTGGACGAGTGCGCACTGGCGGTTATGGCGGTCACCGACATGGATGAGATAGACGTCATCGGGGCGATGGAGGCAATGGCGATACCCGTGTGCACCAGCCTCTGTCTCAAGACCCGGAAACCGATGGCGGTCATAGGTAAGAGGAAATACATCGACGATATCACGGGGTATGTACCCCCCACACAGATCGAGATCGTCAAGACCACAGGCTACAGCGAGACCTATCTCTACGCCAACGATATACCTGAGGGGAGCAACGTGGCGCTGGTGGAGCCCATCTCCAGCACAGGGGGGACGCTGCGGTACGTCACCGAGAGGTTGGAGGAGAACAAGATCAATGTCGTCGAGATGGTCTCGATAACCGGCAAGCCCGACTATAAGTACGAGGAGGAGGTGGGGAAAACAGGGAAGGAGTTGAAGACCCTCCTCAAGATACACCTCAAGAATTACTTCGAGACAGGGGATGGCGGCGGCTACTCTGAGACCGAGGTGGAGAAGACCCAGTGGTTCAGGAAGGCGGAGCCCATCGTGGACCGATTATATCCATTGTACGAGAAGGCCGCCAATGAGCTCCTCTCCTCATTCGAAGGTCTTTAACCAACCCCCCGTCAATGATAAGTGAGGGTTATAGTTGGCAATGGACTTCATCCGGAGGCTCAAGGGCCTCAAAGAGAATATGAGAGAGAGGGAGATCGACCTCGTCGTATACGGTTCGTGTCAGAACTTCCAGTACCTGACGGGGTTGCCCGTCGGGTGGCGTCGGGGCGTCGACCTGATGCACCCTGAGGATATCGTCTTCGTCCCGGTGGAGGGGGAGCCCATACTCACCCTCTCTAAGGGATGGCGGTCGGGAGAGTTAGACGCGGAGGAGGGTTTTATTGAAGATGTCAGGTTCCCGGAGGAGGATGGTTTCAGGGATCTAATAGAGGGTGTCGCCTCCGACCTCGACTGGGAGGGGGGGCGCTTGGGCGTCGGGGATCACCTCTGGGGCTCGACGGTGCTTGACCTCGTAAGGGTGTTCAAGGGCGCCCGGTTCAGGAGCGCTGAGGCATTAATAGATGACCTCAGGATGATCAAGGAGCCCGATGAGATCAAGGCGCTCAGGAGGGTCGCAGAGCTCACCGATGAGGCGATGGGGAGGGTTATCCAGGGGATCGGGGAGGGCGTCACGATGAGGGAGCTCAAACTGGAGATCGAGATGACGGGACGGCGGATGGGGGCCTCCGATGTCTCCTTCCCCTCCAACACCGGGTTCGTCAGGTCCGGATCGGAGCCCAACGGGAAGGTCTACAACTACGGGGAGGACGAGGGACTGGAACCCGGGACCGCTATCTGGTTCGACGTTGGCTTCGTCATGGACGGCTACTGCTCGGACTGGGGCAGGAGCCTCTACATCGGTCAACCGGGGGAGGAGGTGGAGGGTGCTTATGCGGCCCTCCAGGGGGCGGTGGTGGAGACCGTGGACAAGATGGGCGGGGAGATCTCAAAGGTCAACGAGGTCTTCCCCAGCATAGAGGAAGCGCTCGACCGGGAGGGTTACGGGGATTACCTGAGGGCGAGGCTCCCCACGGGCAGCGTCGGCCACCAGATCGGGGTCGAGGTCCATGAACCCCCATGGCTGAAGCCAGAGAACAGCCACGAGCTCAGGGAGGGGATGGTGATGTGCCTAGAGCCCAAGCTCTGGCACGACGGGGAGTACTACCTCAGGGTCGAGGACATGGTCCTGATCAAAGAGGACGGAGCGGAGTTCCTCACCAACTACGACAGGGAGCAGTTCCAGCTCTAGTCCTCAAAACTGATTTAACGGCGATACCCTATCCTAGTCTGGACATGGCAGGATCCGGGGTTTTCATAGTATTTGAGGGGATAGACGGGAGCGGTAAGTCCACCCACATCAAACTGCTCTCCAAGGAGCTCAGGGGGAGGGGCTACAACGTCATGGAGACCTCTGAGCCCAGCAGGGATCGGATCGGTAACTTCATCAGGCGCTATGCGGAACGGAACGACCACCGGCTCACCCCCGAGACGGAGACCCTGCTGTTCGCCGCCGACCGGTACGAGCATGTCAAGCGGGTCATAGAGCCCGCCCTGAAAAGGGACCACATAGTGATCTCGGACCGTTATTTCTACTCGAGCATCGCATACCAGGGGGCGGGGGGCATAGACTTAGACTGGATCCGGGAGATGAACCGTTTCGCACCCCGACCTGACATGACCCTCCTCTTGGACATCCTCCCGGAGTACAGCCTGCAGAGGGTTAACCGGAAGAAAACGGTCTTCGAGGACTCCGACTACCTCAGGAAGGTAAGAGAGATCTATCTCGGTATGGTGGAGACAGAAGAGTTGGTGAGGCTGGACGCCGATAAACCCGTCAGGGTGGTGCAGGCGGAGATCCTGGCGATGGTGGAGGAGCTCATTGAGAGACACTGAGAAACCCCGTCAATTCGGCATATCTTATAAGCGGTTCTACCTCTCCTTCTGCGACACGGGATAACATTGATAGTTGAACTACTTAGCCTCCTCACCGCCGTCTGCTACGGCTTTAGCGCTGTCTTGGCTAGGAAGGGCATGAAGGGGTCCAACCCGTTGACGGGAACCATCTTGGGAGCCTTGGTGCAGGTGGTCCTCCTCTCCCTCTTCATCCTCATCTACCCTCCGGAGGCGTTCAATTGGCCCGCTTTCGCATATTTCACCGCTTCGGGTCTCCTCGCCTCCACCTTCGGGAGGTTCCTCAACTACGAGTCCATCGACAGGCTCGGCGTCAGCGTGAGCGCCACCATCATAGGCTCCAGCCCTCTCTTCTCCACCCTCTTCGCCATAATGTTCATCGGAGAGGGGGTTCTCCTCTCGACCCTTATCGGTACCGTGCTGGTGGTCTCGGGGATCGCCATCACCAGGAGCGGATGGGACAGAAAAAATCAACTGAGGAACACAGCCATCCTCCTACCTATCGCCGCCGCTACCTTCTACGGAGCCTCCTCCGTCGTAAGGAAAGTTGGCCTCGACCTCCTACCTGAGTCGGCCTTAGGAGCCCTCGTGGGCGCAGGGACCAGCCTCATCTCCTTCGCATTCTATCTGGTCGCTACCCGGAGGCTGGAGCGGATAAGCCTTGACTGGGAGAGCGGGAGGTACTTCCTTGTATCCGGGGTCGTGGTCACAGTCGGCTGGCTCAGCATGTTCACAGCCCTAGCAGCGGGAAAGGTATCGGTGGTCACAGCCCTAATAGGGACCAACCCTCTCTTCTCGGTCCTCCTGAGCCTCGTGCTCCTCAGGGATACTGAGAGATTCGACCTCAGGATCGCCCTGGGCTGCTTAGCCATAGTGGCGGGAGCAGCAACGATAACCCTACTTTAGACCTTCCTGACCTTCCGCAGCCTCTCAAGAACCACCAACAAAGAATCCAGGAGCCCCGAGAGGGCCATGAGCTCCCCCGTATCGGACTCCTGGGACAACCTATCCCCGACGGTGACCAGCTTCTCGACCAAGGCCTTCTCCAATGACTCCAGCTGCACCCCCGCTTCCACTGCAGCCTCCTCCCCCTCAGGGACTATGACCACCCTCCGCTGGCAGTTGGCGCAGACTATATCCCCGGATTTGACCCTGAAAAGAGGGGAGCCGCACTCGGGACAGCTCCTGCCCAGCATCGTCGCCCCCGACCTCAAGAGCTCAGCCATGCCCTTCATATCGTCTCCGCTCATCCTAATAACCCATCCAACCATGGTTAGCTCCCAACTTATGGGTTACGCCCCAGAACCTTCTAAAGACGATGAAAATTAAATAACAGGATATGAGCCAAGAGTGGACACCTCCCAGCTGGATGTACAGGGAGGACAAGCCCCCGGACGACGACGCCTACTTTGAGAACCTCACCCGCTGCATCTTCCAGGCAGGCCTCAGCTGGAAGACCGTCACCAATAAGTGGCCCAATTTCAAGACAGCCTTCCACAGCTTCGACATCAGTAAGGTCGCTTCCTACGGCAAGGAGGACATTGAGCGCCTCCTCGGGGACGAGGGTATCATCAGGAACAGGAGGAAGATCAATTCCACCATCCATAACGCTAGGGAGTTCCAGCAGATCTCTGAGAAGCATGGCAGCTTCAGAGCTTGGCTGGACACCATGGACAAATCAGAGAACTACGCAAAGGTCAAAAAACCTCTCCTCAAGGTTCAAACACGTGAGCCGGAGCACCGCCCACATCTACCTCTACACTGTTGGAGAGGGGATAGAATACGACCAGAGCGTCGTCGGCCACCGGCGGGGTTGAACCCAGGCCAGCAAGCGATAAATCAGCGGAGCCACTATCCCAGAGGGGAGCATCCGGATGAGCTACAGTCAGGGGGCCGAGAAATTCTACGACCTCTTCGGGGAGAAAGAAGACGCCCCCTTCTACATCGACCTCGCCCACCAGCACGGCGACAGAGCCTTGGAACTCGGAGTCGGCACAGCGCGCCTCGCGATAAGTCTCGCGAGGGCTGGCGTCGAGACCTGGGGCGTCGACAACAGCAGGCACATGCTGAAGGCGGCGGAGGCGAACCTGTCCAGGGAAACCACTGAGGTGAGAGGCCGGGTCCACCTGGAATATGCGGATGTGAGGGACTTCAACCTCGGCGAGACCTTCGGCCTCGTCTACTTCCCCAGCACAAGCTTCGACCACATCCTTGAGAGGGAGGAACAGATCAGCGCCCTGAAAGCTATCAGTGAACACATCGCCCCAGGAGGGGTCTACGCCTTCGAAATATTCAACGTCCAGGAGGTTGAAGAGGACAGCAACTGGTTCGTCCAGAGAGAGACCCTGGATGAGGAGCGTACCGTGATCCGTCTGGGCCACCACAGGACCGACCCTGAAACCCAGCTCATGACCGTGAACCTCTGGTACGAGGTCTACCGGGATGGGAGGATGACGGAGCGCTACCACGAGGCTGGGGAGGTCTACGTCCACACCCCTGAGAACATCAAGGGTCTCCTAGACGAGGCCGGGTACGAGATCGAATCTGTCTTCGGAGACCACGAGAGGCGGGAGTTCAACCCGGAGAGCGAGTTGATGGTGCTGGTCACCTGTCCCCTGTGAACGCCGGTCAATGATTTAAGGCATGACCGTTTCTGAGAGTTTCAGATTCCGACAGTAGGGGATTAATGTCATAGGCAACTGTTGTCGTTGCTCAGAGCCTGAGGAACTCCCTCTTCGAGAGTAGATAGTCCTCAACCAATACCTCCCCTAACTGCCCCGGTCGGGTGAAGAAAACCCTGCCCAGATTCTGTCTGGCGACCGCCTTCGCCATCCCCCTCAGCTTCTCGTCCTCATCCAGCATCACTATGTTCAGGACGATACCTGCAGCCCTGTACCTCTTCGCCTCCTCGATAACCCCCTCAAGGCCTCTCTGGAAGCCAACATACTCCCCGTCCTCAAAATTGGGGGCTGAGTCGGTGATGAGATGGGCCTGCTTGTTCCCCGCCTCGTGAGCAACCACTCCCCTGAAGGTCCTCAGGGCGCCCCTGATATCTGTGTAACCCATGGGGACCACCAGCTCAGGGAGCTCCCAGGTCATCACCTCCCTCACCTCCTCGCTGAACGCGAAGGTCCTGAGGGTGTCCTCGGGGTACCGGCTCCTGGTCAGCTCAGCCAAGGCGAGGGCGGTCTCCACAGCCGCCTGGAGCTTCCCTCCCCTTTTCATCGAGGCGCTCTGGTCCACCAGGACCCCGAAGGTCACCTCGGTGCTGTGGATGGCCTCATAGACCCTGAAGTCCTCAAGGCTCAGGTCCCCGAAACAGCCATTCCGCTCAAGATTCGCCAGGAGGCTCCCCTCGATGCTGATCCTCTCATAGGGGTCCCCCGCCTCATAGGGGCGGAGGGTGGAGGCGAACCAGGGTCCGTGGCCCACATCCTCGATCCGGTGGGGGCCGACGCCTTGGCGGGCGAGTCTCTGGAGGATCCTGTTGAGGAATCCCTTCCCTAGGAGTTGGGCCCCCTTCGAGGTTAGGGTGAGCCTCGGCTTCCGGCTGTCAGTGAGACCCATACTCCCGAACTCGGAGATGGCCTCATCGAAGTCCCTCTTGGTGAGGCCCTGGGACTCACTGCCCAGCTCCTCAACCTCTGCCTCAAGGCGGAGCCGCCCCTGGTCTGTGAGGAGGTTCTCCAGGATATCTTCGGGATCCTCCCCTGAGGAGAGGAGCGTCTCAACGGATTCCCTCATCTTCTCCGCCTCAAGCTCCTGGAGCTCGGCCTCGACCTGATCCCTCCTCTCCTGAGCCTTCTTGAAACGCTCCACCGCCTTCTCCCGGGCCCGGTCCATAATTTTGGAGTCGTAGTCGAGGCCCCGGCCCATCTGCATCTTCGCTATCTCCCGCAGGATCTCAAGGCTATCGTCGGAGAGGTCGCTGCAAAAGGTCCGCCGGGCCGCTCGTTTCATCATAACTCTATCCGTTTGGGGACGTAGATTTTGGCATCGTCCGGTAGACCGCTCAACAACTCCTCAGCGAGGAGGGCATTTCCCAGTAGTTCCAGGGCCGTGAGCCTGTACTCCTCCAAGGCCTCGGGATCCTCCCCATCAAGGTGGCGTCTCAGTTGCCCCCCGAATCCGTCTACCAACGGTTCCGTCTCCCCGGGGCTTAACTCGTCCATCCATGTCAGTACCTCGGCGAAGGCAGGGTAGGACTCAAGGTTATCGGTGGGTCTACCCCAGTCGGCTAGGAGTCCTGGGACCTCCTCGATAAGGGCGCCTTGGTCTCCGTCGAAGCCGGTGAGGACGCGCTCACCGACATCCCGGACGGCATACCAGAGGATGTCATCGATGACTCTGACGGTCTGGTTCATGAGTTCTCCCTCCTGTTCGTCGAAGTTGATGAGGTCAGCCCTGAGACGTACCCGTCCTCTGAGGGCGAGCTGGAGCCCATCCGCTGCGTCACTGAGATTGGTGACCCTACCCCCCCTCATCTCGGTTGTACTGTAGGCGTGGTCCAAGGCTTTGATGCCCCCCCGGATGCTGGCACCCCTGTCTATGTTTGGACAGTCCCGGGTGTACCTGACTGCCTTGATGATGACGTCAACGATCCACCATGGGGCTACGACCCTCCTCCTCAAGGATGGGGCGGTGATATAGAGAGGCTCCTGGAGCCGTCTCTCCTCCATCTCGGCAAAGAACCCCTCATGGACCCTGAACCTCTCTCTGAACATGATCTCCCGCTCCACAGGTTCGTCGGGGAGGTCCATTGGTATTAGTTCCAACCGGTCTAGGAGGGGCTCGGGGATCCTGTTGACGTGGGCGAACCCCGCAGGGTTGCCGGTTGCGATGAAGAAGAGGTCGATGGGCCGCTCCCAGGCGTACTCCTCAAGGATGATCTTGTTCTCCTGGAGCATCGGGTGGAAGAGGACTTGGACCTTGGTGGGTATTGCCGGGAGCTCGTCCACAGCAACCACCCCCCTGTTCCCCCTGAGGACCCCGGTACCGATGAAAGCCCTGGGATCCGTAGGACTACCCCCCTCAACGATAGCCTGGATATCCTTGACCCCTAGGATCTTCGCCTCGTTGGTATACTCATTCCCCTGGATCCTGCTGTACCGCTGCTTACCAGAGATGAACTCGATCTCCGGGTCACCTTCGTCCATACAACTGGGACACTTCCACGCCTCAGGCCACTTAGGGTCGCAATTATACGGGCAGCCCTTGATCTTCGGAACAGGGGGTAACAGTTTAGCAAGCGACTCCGCAAGCCGGGTCTTCCCCGTCCCCTCCCTAGAGACCAGGTAGGGGTGGCTGTTACTCAACACCGCCCTGATGACGTCGTTCTTGGTCTCCTCCCGTCCCTGGATGTCAGGCAGGGGATCCACGCCTTCCCTCAACTTCTGGAGCATCATGTATCTGAGCTCGTACCTCACGGGGAGCGGTTGGTATCTATCCAGGTCGAAGTCCATTCAACATCACCTGATCTATGGTCCAGACTAGCCTGTAAATCAAGCCGGGAAGGGGCTTAAAAGATATCCGAAGTAGTCAGGGACCCTCAACGGGTAAGGGCTTATCTCTCTCCCTCGTAGAAGCGGGAGGCGCTCCTCATCAGGTTCATGATGGGGAGGTCCTGGGGGCACTTCTCCTCGCAGGTCCCGCACCGGACGCAGTTACCGGCCCGGCCTTCCTCAGGGATGGCCTCAAGGTATGCCTCCTTGGTCTCCTCCCGGCTCTTGGTGTAGTTCCTGTTGATGACCCCGATTGTCTCGGGGATGATGACCCCCTCGGGGCAGGGCTGGCAGTAGAGGCAGTTGGTGCAGCCGATGTAGCCGAGCTCCTCATATTTTTGCTTGACCCGGTCCACCAGGGCCAGTTTCTCTTGGGTGAGGGCTCCTGGACCCGAGCGATCTGCGCTCTCGATATTTTCAACCACATGCTCCATAACGCTCATCCCGCTGAGGACGGTGGAGACCTCAGGGTGGTTCCATACCCACTGGAGAGCCCACTCAGCCGGGGAACGCTCAACCTCCGCCTCGTCCCAGATCTCCTGGATCTCAGCTGGGGGAGTGATTGCGAGCCTCCCTCCCTGGATGGGCTCCATCACGACGAGGGCGATATCCCTGTCAGCGGCGTATCTGAGGGCCTCTGAGCCCGGAGCCCGAGCGCTAGACCCGGTGTCCATATAGTTGTACTGGATCTGGCAGAAGGTCCAGCCATCGTAGTGGTCTATGATCTCCTTGAAGGTGTCAATCTCATCGTGGAAGCTGAACCCGATAAAACCGATCTTCCCCTCCTCGATCTTCTCCTCTGCCCAGTCTGTGACCCCGAGGTCCCGGATCTTGGGCCAGCGGGTCTTGCCTAGACCGTGTAGGAGGTAGAAGTCTATGCGGTCGGTCTGGAGCTTCTCCAACTGCTCGTCGAGGTATCTATCAAAGTCCTCGTGCTTCTCGATGAGCCATGTGGGCATCTTGGTGGCGAGGGCCACCTTCTGCCTATAACCGTCCTTCAACGCCTTCCCTACCAGCCTCTCGCTGTTCCCCCCGTGGTAGGGATAGGCGGTGTCGACATAGTTGACGCCGTGGTCGATGGCGTATCGGATCATCTTGACTGCCTCTGGCTCGTCTATCTTCGAGTGGTCCCCCTCAAGGGTGGGGAGCCTCATCGCGCCGAAGCCGAGGGCCGAGACCTCCCAGTCGAGTCCACCGAACTTCCTATATTTCATGAAAAAAAACTCTCGAAGTTATAGTATGAAAAGGACGTTTCCTTATAGATGTTACGTATGATGTTTTTAGACCCGCGCTATTGGAGATCGTGGCCTACAGGAGGATCAGGTCTTACCCTCGGATACTCCCTCACTTCGACGGGTTTTTCAGTCAGAGAGAGCCCCTATTCCGTGATTGTTGATGTCGGATAGATACGAGCGGGTGATGGCGGCGATGCGCAGGGAGGTCCCGGACAGGGTGCCCTGGGCTCTCTGGGGGCACTTCCCGGCGGTCCCCTTCCTGAAATATTATAGCTGGGAGAAGGCTAACCGGGATGGGGAGGAGTCGGCGAGGGCTCACTTGGCTCTGCTCAGGGCGCTGGACTACAAGATGGACCTCCTCAAGGTCACCCCTTTCTACAGGTTCATGGCCTGCCAGTGGGGCTCCAAGTTCCGCTGGGAGGACAATGACGAGTCCCCTCCGACGGTGGAGGTCACGGTGAAATCGACGGGGGACTGGGGGAAGCTCTGGGTCCTTGACCCCCGGAAGGAGCTCAGGGAGGCCCTGCGGTGCGTCGAGATCTTGACCCGGGACCTCTACGGTATGCCCTTCATCTACACCATCCCCAGCCCCATAGTCCAAGCCCTCCACGGTGTCTCCAACCCTGAGAGGGTCTACACCGACATGGAGGAGCAGCCCGGAGCCCTCAAGGAGGGGTTGGAGACCATCACACAGACCACCATCGACTTTGCCAAGGAGGTGGTCGCTGAGGGGGCCACCGGGATATTCTTCGGCATCGGGGGTGGCGGCGACATCTGGTCGGCGATGAACCGGGAGCAGCTCGAGGAGTACGCACTATATTACGACAAGAAGGTCTTAGACGCCGTTAGGGATGCCCCCATCAAGCTCCTCCACATCTGTAGCGCTGGGGGGGAGAACCCCCAGAAAGATGGGGGGCTCATGGAAGATGGCTGGTTCAAAAACTATCCTGTGGATGCCATCAACTGGGACGAAAGCGAGTTCACCCCAGTGGAGAGCGCCAAGGAGATCTACGGCGACAGGTTCTGCATCGTCGGGGGCGTCGACCGCAAGAAGGTGATGCTCAATGGCACCCCCCAACAGGTGGAAGCCGCCGTGAAGGACGCCATCGGGGGGGCAGGCAAAGGGGGAGGGTTCATAATCGGCCCAGGCTGCACACTGAACCAGGGGACCCCCATCGCCAACTACAACGCTGTCGCCCGGGCTGTGGAGAGGTACGGGCGATACAAGCGTTGAATGGCTCCCGGGGTGTAATACAACTTTTATACACTGATCCCATTGATGTTCTGAATAACCTCACAGGTTCTGAAATTACCGGGGTGCGATATTGGCAGCTGGAGACCAAAAAATCAAAGGTGTCGTCAGCGAAGTAGGCCTCATCAGGGACGAGGACAAGTTCAACGCCTTCAACCTCACTATAAACATGGTGGTGAAAGGAGATAAGCCCCTGACATACAACCAAGGGGAGAAGAGGATCAAGCAGTTCAAGAAAGAGCTCCTGGGGAAACGGGTGGAGATCGCCGCAGTCATACATCCCTGTCCCATCTGCGGCAGGGGATTCAACACCGAGCATGGGATGAAGCAGCATAAACGTATGGTCCACGACAAGAAAAAGAAGTCCAAGTCAAAGAAAAGTTCTAAGTAGCCTAAGATTCTCCCGTACTCACCAGGCGGTAGTCATAGCCCTCTCCCTTCTCGATGACACACTCCTCCAATAGCCCTCTGACCCGTTTCCTGACGGTGACTCTTGAGGCAGAACCCCTCTCCCTGGCTACCTCCCGGGTCATCTGGGAGATGTTCATAGGCCCCTTCATCGCTAAGGCGTTGAGGATTATACGGGAGACCTCATCCCTAGACTCCGGTGTCTTCTCCAGATACCGGCGGACCCCTAGGAGACGCTGGATGAGCTTTAGGGGTTCCCCATAGAGGGAGGCGCCGACCCTGAGGTCCCCCATGACCCTGGCTAGCTCGGGGTACTTCCGACTCTCAGTTAGGATCGCCTCTAAGTAGTCGAGGCGCTGCATCACCCTCTCCAACTTATCGTTGAGGGCTTTGAGGTCGTCCTCTATCTCCGACAAACCCTTCATAGGAGTGAAGGACCCGTGTGTTAAAGATTTTAACGCTCGGTAAACGGTTTATACTTCTCTAAGTCACCCTTCCAGTCCACCTGGTTGATCGGCCAGGTATACCGAGGCTTCCTTGGCTTACATATTATCTCCAGCACTTCGAAGGCCTCAAAGAAGTTAACTGAGTTGGCAGCTCCCGCGACGATCGCGGTGTCCAGTCCCACGAAGCTCCCCGCCATCGCCACCACCTCCTCCCCTTGGGTCAAGTGTCCCGAGTCTGTCGCCTCCAGCACAGCGGTCATACAGACATGGATGCCCCCGCAGATGGCCTGGTAGTACATCATTCCAAGCCTCGAGGTGTCCAGGAGGGGGATGTGAGCTGAGAGGTTCCAGAAGGGATCGGTACCCCTTACCACAACCCCGCCTCGATCCTGTATTTCGCTCATGATCCCCTCGTCGGGTATCCCGATCTTTAGGTCGCCTATAACGCTCCCCTCCACTGAGGTGCCCACCGCGGAGCTCACTACGATGACCGTTGATCCCTCGAACATGTCCAACACCTTGAGGGCGCTGAGTCCCGTCTCAGAGGCGACCACCACTTTCTGGATACCGAGTTCTCCCGCCCTCGTCTTCGCGAGCTCGATGGTCTTCTCGGTGTTCACCTCCCCATGAGCGTCGAAGTAATACGTGGACCTATTGATGCCTAGTTGAACCATATCTCTCAGTTGATATTTTTCATGGAGATTTAAGACTTTGAGGTAGACAAACGTTTAACAGCAGGCCCAAGGGATTAAAGGCTGAAAGGAGGGAAAATAGCCGGAGATGGTGCTTGAGAAGCTGGGGTCGAAGCTCTACGACGCCCTCCACAACATCATAAGAGCCCCCGTTGTGGACGAGGACCTGGTCAAAGAGCTGGTGAGGGACTTCCAACGAGCCTTGCTACAGGCCGATGTCAATGTCCAGATGGTCATGGAACTCAGCCAGAACATCCAGAAACGGGCCCTTGATGAGGAGCTCCCCCCAGGTATCAGCCGTCGGGAGCACGTCGTCAAGGTGGTCTACGACGAGCTGACCCGATTCGTCGGGGAGCAACCCCAAACCCTCTATATCAAACCCGGGAAACAGAACGTCCTGATGCTGGTGGGCATACAGGGCTCCGGGAAGACCACACAAGCGGCGAAACTAGCCCGGCATTTCCAGAAAAGGGGCCTCAAGCCCGCTGTTGTTTGCGCTGACACCTTCAGGCCCGGCGCCTACGACCAGCTGAGGCAGCTGGCTGAGTCTATAAATGTAGACTTCTACGGAGAGACTGACAGCGGGGACCCGGTAGAGATCGCAAGGAAGGGCATAGAGCGTTTCAGGGACCATGAGGTGGTGATCTTGGACACATCGGGTCGCCACAAGGAGGAGAAGAGCCTTATCCTTGAGATGCAGCAGATCGCAGCCGCCGTCAGACCTCAGGAGATCATCTTGGTCTTAGACGGCACCATCGGCCAGCAAGCTGCCTCCCAAGCCGCAGCCTTCAACGAAGCCACGGACATCGGCTCTATCATAGTCGCAAAACTCGACGGGTCAGCCCGGGGAGGGGGCGCCCTCTCAGGGGTCGCCGCGACTGGTGCCCCCATCAAGTTCATCGGGGTAGGGGAGAAGATCGAGGATCTGGAGCAGTTCGTCCCGGCGCGGTTCATCGCCCGGCTCCTTGGGATGGGGGATATCGAGAGCCTGGTGGCGAAGGTTGAGGAGGCTGAGATCGATATATCTGAGAAGGACATCAACGCCCTCCTATCCGGGAAGTTCACCCTCGAAGACATGTACCAGCAGTTTGAGGCGATGAGGAATATGGGGCCCCTACAGAAGGTGCTCTCCATGGTCCCGGGTCTTGGCTACCAGCTCCCCGACTCGGAGCTGGAGATGGCGGAGGAAAGGCTGGATAAATACAAGTACATCATCGAGTCCATGACCCTGGAGGAGAGGGAGAACCCAAAGATACTGAACGCCTCCCGGACGAGACGTATCGCGAGGGGCTCTGGCACCGATGAGAGGGAAGTAAGAGAACTTATTAAGCAGTATAACGCGATGCGTAAGATGCTCAAGCAGTTAAAGGGTCGACGGAGGATGCTCCGTCGGATGCCTTTCAAGCTGGGATGAGGCAGTGAGTATGGGGAAATCTAAGGGGCCACGGAGGAAGAGCCGCAGTGTCCTCACTAAGAAGGTGAGGGAGAAGGGTAAGTTAGGCCTCAGCAGGCTCCTGATGGAGTACGAGGTCGGCAACAAGGTGGTCATCAACATTGACCCCGCTGTCCACAAGGGCATGCCCCACAAGAGGTTCCAAGGGAAGGTGGGTACCATAGTGGAGAAGCGCGGGAAGGCTTATGTCCTAGATATCCCCCAGAGGAAGACCTCGAAGCTGGTCATTGCAGGGCCTGAGCATATCAGAAAACACGGTTAGGAGTTTTAATATGTCCGTCGAGGAAAAGAAGCCCATTACGGTAGCAGAGGCAAAGAAAATCCTCGAGGAGGATCTAGAGGAGCTAGACCCCCTACAGAGGCGGGTCCACGACTACACCGTCCGTTTCTCCAAATTGGATGCGGAGCAGATCGAGGCCATGGTGGAGGACTTGGTGGAGGCCGATGTGGATCGCAACTTGGCAGTCCAGATTGCTAACAGCCTCCCCGGGACCATCGGGGAACTCAGGACCTTCCTGGGGCGTCGTAGGATCATCTCTGAGGATGTCATGATAGCTATATTAGGGATAATTGAGAAATACAGGTCCGAATAATACCCTACTGGACCTGCAGCCGGGAGCAGAAATGGAAAGACCGCCTAAAAAGTATGAGGAGTACGCGTACGTCTTAGATGTGCTGCCCCACGGCAGACCAGGCGCCCAGAGATCTTCACACCACGGACGAGCCGTTATCCAGATGATAGGTGAGAGTTACTTCACCTTGCTAGAGGCCGTCCCACACGAAGGCGCCACCTTCGAGCCCAGGGAGCGGATATATGTGGGGAAGAAGGGACGGACCAAGGTGGAGCATATCTTGGGCCGGATCAACTATGAAGAACTCACCTCAGCCTCCAAGGCCGAGATACCCCTGGCTACCGAGGCGATCATCCGGACTGACGAGCCAAGGTTCATCGAGTTCTTCAACAAGTCCCAGCCTCTCACCCCGAGGATGCACTCCTTGGAGCTGATACCAGGCATCGGGAAGAGACTGATGTGGCAGATCATAGACAGGAGAGACCGGGTACCCTTCGATAGCTTCGAGGACCTCCAGAGCGGGGTCAACATCACAGACCCGGTGAAGCTCCTAGTACGTAGGATCTTGAAGGAACTCTCGGAGGAAGAGAAATACCAGATCTTCGTCCGTCCCGGCTAGGATGGAGCGTATTAAATTTTTTACCCCAGTTCTGGCTGACCATGGCCCCCGCCCAGCCTCCTGATCGTTTTGTTCTATCCACCATGTATGGAGGGAAGTCACCTTTCACAAATCTTAGTTTAAGGATTTGACGGGATGGAGAGAGGGCTACTCGAGGGCTTTGACTGCCTCGAGGAAGGCGTTGACCCCATTATCGGCTAGGTGCTCCGTGAGCACCAGGGGAGGTAGGAATCTGATGACATTCCCATAGTGACCTCCCAGCTCGACTATCACGCCCCGCTTGTAAGCCTCAAGTCTTATCTTCTTGGCCATCTCAGGGTATGGCTTCTTGTCCTCCTTGTCCTTGACGAACTCGACTCCGATCATCAGACCGCTCCCCCGGGCGTCTCCGATATGCTTCCTGTCCTCCGAAGCGTCTTTGAGTCTCGTCACCATGTGCTCGCCCAACTCATAAGCGTGGTTGGGGAGATCGTACTCTTTCATGAATTTGAGGCCCGCAGCGCCGGCGGCCATCGCTGTGACATGCCCTCTGAAGGTCCCTATGTGAGCCCCGGCTTTCCAGGTGTCCAGTTCGTCCCTGTACATTATTGCGGAGAGGGGTAATCCCCCGCCTATCCCCTTGCTGATGGTCATGATATCCGGCGTGGTGCCGCTGTGTTGGCAGCTCCACATCTTGCCGGTGCGTCCCATACCCGACTGGATCTCATCGAAGATCAGAGGGATGTCGTGTTCAGCGGTTATCTCCTTGAGCCGGGGTAGATACTCCTCTGGGGGTGTCACACTCCCCCCCTCGCCCTGTATGGGTTCCAGTATCACGGCGGCGGGCTTCACAACTCCCGAGTTTGGGTTCTCTAATACCATCCTTAGATACTCTGCACACCTCAACCCACAGTCAGGGTACTCCATTCCGAATGCGCAGCGGTAGCAGTAGGCGTAGGGTATGAAGTGGACCTCTGGGATGAGGGGTAAATAGTTTCGCTTGAAGTGTTTGTCGGCTGTGAGAGCCAGGGCGCCACTGGTCATGCCGTGGTAGCTGCCCATGAAGGCCACCAGTCCGATCCTGTTGGTGTTGTGTTTCGCCAACTTAACCGAGCTCTCAACAGCATCGCTGCCCGTGGGTCCCCCGAAAAGGACCTTAGAAGATCCCCTCATATCGCCTGGAGCTACCTCCATCAACTCTTCCACCAGCTCAGCCCGGGGTGGCGTCGGGAAGTCTAGGCTGTGAGTGAGGTTATCCAGCTGCTCCTTCACCGCCTCTACAACCCAGGGGTTACAGTGACCCACCTGCAGAACACCTGCTCCGCCGAAGAAATCGATGAAGATGTTCCCATCCATGTCGCGTATCGTCGCCCCTTTCCCCCGCTCAAAGGCCACAGGAGTACCCCGGGGATAGGAGACGGCGGCACCCTCCAGCTCCTCCTGTCTTTTCAACATCTCCCGGCTCTTAGGGCCAGGGAGGGAGGTGACCATCTTAGGTGCCCGTTCGAAGCTGAACTCATCTAGGGACTTTTTTGGCATTATTATCGGTATATATTGGAGGGGTCTGGTTATAACGGTTAAGCCACGTCCAACGATGTCTTAAACTAATAACACCGCACAGTATCTTTAGCCATGGACATATGCTCCGAGGTAATGGAACACCTCGATGAACTTGTTGAACTCCGGAGATGGTTCCATATGAATCCTGAGCTCGGCTTCCAGGAACACGAGACCTCCAGGAAGATAGCCGGGTACCTACAAGATCTGGGGCTCCGGGTTGAGACCGGGGTCGCGAAGACCGGGGTGGTTGCGCTCATGGAGGGGTGTGGTCCCGGCCCAACCCTCCTGATGCGCTCAGACATGGACGCCTTACCCCTTGAAGAGAACAACAGCCTCCCCTACAGATCCCAGAACGAAGGGGTAATGCACGCCTGCGGTCATGATACCCATATGGCGATGCTGCTTATCGCCGCCAAGATCCTATCGAGGCACAAGGATCAGTTCAAGGGGAACATCAAGTTCGTCTTCCAACCCAACGAGGAGGACGCCGGCGCGGAGCTTATGGTTGAGGAAGGGGTGATGGGGGATCCGGAGGTTGATGGGGCCATAGGCCTCCACATATGGACCCCGATACCCACCGGCACGATCGCAGTGGTAGAGGGCTCCATCATGGCATCAAGCTACTACTTCAAACTCAGGGTCAAGGGCAAGGGAGGCCACGGAGGATCCCCCCACACGGCCGTGGACCCCATACTATGCGCTGCTCACATCATCCAAGCTGTGCAGGCGATCCAGACCCGTCAGACCTCCGCTTTGAAACCTACAGTGATAACCTTCGGGAAGGTGCAAGGAGGCACATACAACATCGTCATCCCTGAGGAGGTGCTCTTGGAAGGGAGCATCAGATGCTTGCATGGAGGAGACTCCGAGGTGAGGCGGCGGTTCCAAGAGGTTGTGGAGAACATCTGCAACGCCCACGGGACCGAATCTGAGTTGAGCTTCAAATGTGGGAACCGCCTGCTCTCTAACGACCCGAAGATGACCCACCTCGTGGAAAGGGTTGCGAGAGAGGTAGTAGGGGAAGAGAACCTCATCGGCGAGGAGATAAGGATGATGATCGGGGAGGACTTCGCCGAGTTCGCCAACCGGGCGTCCGGTTGCTTCTATTTCGTGGGTACAGGAAACCCAGAGAAGAAGACGGACTATGACCACCACAACCCTAATTTCCGCATAGATGAGGACAGCCTCCCTGTTGGGGTGGAGATGCACGTAAAGACAGCCCTCGAATTCTTCCAACGTCAATCCACGCTTGAAGATCTTACCAAAGGACGTGAGTAACCGAGAGACGACCCTTATTTGGGGTTATCCCTCCGATAATAGTGTCGCTGACATTATAACTGCGGAGTTGTGATCACGGGTTGCCGATTCTCTACCAGCATTATGTTTTTAAACACCCCCCCCTTCAGCATGGTGGACGACCCATGAAAGCCCGTAACTTCAGGAAGATCAAGAATATGTCCTACACCCGCCAGGAGTACATGGGTGGGATCCCGGGCAGCAAGATCGTCAGGTTTACCATGGGCGACCCTAACAAGGATTTTGCGTACACTGTGGAGCTGATCAACCTCAAGGAGGGTCAGATCCAGCACAACGCCTTGGAGGCAGGCCGGATCGCAGCCAACAGGCTCCTTGAGAGAGAGGTCGGCCGGGAGAACTATTTCCTCAAGATTATCCCCTACCCCCACCAGGTCCTCAGGGAGCACAAACGTATCAACGTCGCCCAAGCCGACCGGTTCCAAGAGGGGATGAAGAAGGCCTACGGTAAACCCATCGGCACGGCTGCCAGGGTCAAACGTGCCAAGACCATTCTCATCGCTAGAGTCGACGGCTCAGGCTTGGACTCTGCCAAGAAAGCCCTCAAACGAGCCTCAGACAAACTGCCTCTACCTTGCAGGATCTTCGTCAAAGAGAATAACTAGGATTCCTAGGGCTGAGCCAATCCAGTGGAAAGGATAAAAACCAGGAACCCCCAGCCCTCACTGATACTGATGTATAACCTCGACACAGAACGGGTGGCAGAGGAGATTGAGAAGAGAGGCGCGTCCAGTGTTCTACTCCAGCTCCCTGACGGACTGCGTCCCACCGCGTTCAGGCTTTCGAAAGAGCTGAAACAGCGGACAGGGGCTGAGATCCTCATCAGTGGTGATTCCTGTTACGGCGCTTGCGACTTGGCACTGGACCAGGCGGATGCAATAGGGGCAGACCTCATCGTACACTATGGCCACAGCAGGATGATCGAGACAAGCACCCCCGTCATATATGTCGAGGCGGTCTACGACTTCGATGTCCAAGCCCTCATCGAGGACGCACTACCCTTCATAGCGGAGTGGGACAGTGTCGGCCTTACGACCACCGCTCAACATATACACAAGATCCATGAAGTAGCCCAGATCCTAGAATTGGAAGGCCTCAAGCCCCAGATCGGGGAAAAAGGAGACGGTCACCCCGGCCAGATTCTCGGCTGCGATTACGCCACCGCTGAGAGCATCTCTCACCTAGTTCAGGGGTACCTTTACATCGGTGCAGGCCGTTTCCACCCTCTCGGCCTCGCAGTGAACACCGGTAAACCCGTTGCCATTGCTGATCCTTACACCATGGAAGCTCGAATGCTCGATGAACGGCAGGTCACCCGTCTCGCCATGAGACGTATGGCGGCTATCAAAATTGCTGATAAAGCCCAGACTTTTGGGGTCCTCCTGAGTACTAAACCCGGGCAACTCAGCACATCTACCGCTCAGATCCTCCAGGAGAAATTGAGGGGGGATGGGAGGGATGCAGCTATCATTGTCTTAGACGAGATCACAACCTTGAGACTGGGAGACTTCACGGAGCCCCAAGCTTTCATAGTCATGGCTTGTCCCAGGATCGCCATCGATGGCTTACCTGACGAAAACAGACCCCTATTGACCCCCACAGAAACCCTCATAGTGCTCAACGAGAAAACATGGGAAGCGGCTTGGGGCCAAGGATACATCGGATAGACGAAATATAGGACCCGGTCGAGGCCATTGAAATAAAAATGGAACGGGGCTCAAAAACCCCGGAGATCACTTGGCCTTGGGGACCGTGTGGCTAAATTCTTTATCCCTGTAGAAGGCGTTAAATGGTTTACCACAAGCTTTGCAACTGTAAGACTTGCCATCGAAGACGCCGAACTTAAATTGCTTGCCTGTAGCTTTAGCCTCTCCCCCGCATCTTGGACAGTTCATATTACTGACCCAAAGGGACTTAGAACCATTGTTCATTTAAATGTTTCACTTAAACCAATAAAAAAAATTGGAT
>JASFTK010000009.1:0-28732 GCA_050053595.1 Candidatus Bathyarchaeota archaeon
TCGATATAATATATAACTGATTGAAAATATCTATATATGGGAGTTTTATTTTAAAGAGAACTGATAGAGATGTCAGGGAACTCAAAGGAGGAGCTCAGGAAGCTCCAGATTACAGGGGGCTCGACGTACATCGTATCCCTGCCGAAAGGTTGGGTGGAAGAGATGGGTCTGGGGAAGGGTAGCGTGGTCAGCGTGAAGAGGATGGACGATCTGGCCCTCTGCGTCCAGCCCCGGGGGGCGGGGAGTTTAGATGAGCCGAGGAGGGCTGTGATCCCGGTGAGCGACCAGATCTCCCCTGAGAACCTGACGAGGAGGGTGATCTCCGCCTATCTCATCGGGTTCAACGTGATCCAGCTGAGGGACACGAGGAAGAGGATAGACTCCGCCCAGAGGTTCGCTGTGAAGGACTTCGTAAGGAAGAAGCTGGTGGGGACCGAGATACTGTCGGATCTCCCCAAGGAGCTGACACTGCAGGTGCTGCTGAGCAGGTCCGAACTCTCTGTGGGCGACGCACTGCGGCGTATGAGCGTGATAGCTGCGTCGATGCACCGGGATGCAATGGGAGCCCTGACCTCCGACGACGCTCAACTTGCGAGAGAGGTGGTGGGGATGGACGACGAGGTGGACCGGTTCGGGCTCTACATCATCAGGCTGCTGAAGGCAGCGGCGGTAGATCCCCTAGCGATCAAGGAGATAGGACTCTCAACCCCCAGGGAGACCCTGGGATACCGGCTTATCACAAAATCCGTTGAGCGTATGGCGGATCACGCCGTGAATATCGCTCAGAACGGGCTGGCGTTGACGCTGTCCTCCTTGAGAGAGGGGGTGCTGGGAGAGCTCCAGGGGCTGAGCGAAGCGGCTGTGGAGGTCTTCGAAGGATCTATCGAGAGTCTGTTTGACTGGGATTATGCCTCCGCGGAAGGGGTGATGGGTAGAGCCGAGGAGATCCGGGGGAGGGAGGCCGAGGTGGTGCAGCTGATCATCAAGGGGTCGGCTCCCAAGGATGTACCGGCGTTGAGGTTGATCCTAGAGAGTATCATGAGGGCAGCGGAGTACGGGGCCGACATCGCCGAGGTGGTCTTGAACCTGACCATCGAAGACGAGATACACGGCGGCTAGTCCAAACGGTTTTATAACCCGGGAAGGGAGAAGTTTAGCGCCCGGGGTCGTGGTCCAGCTTGGTCTAAGATTCGCGGCTCGGGTCCGCGAGGTCCCCGGTTCGAATCCGGGCGACCCCACCAGCAACCCTCTATAAAAGATAATTGTCTCAATAATATGTGATTATCCCCACATATACTTAACGTTAATACTAATTGTAACGAAAAGTGTTATATTACAGTGACAGTTTAGGACATTCATGGGGATTTTATGGTTAATTTTAACCTTGTTTCAATTAACCGCGCTGACCAGACAGAATTAGATTGGTTAAATATCAGACATTATTTAATACAAAGAGAAGGGAGAAGGACGATCTACGATATTTATGCAGACATTTTGTTTGTTTGCCAGAATGGACTCAAACGTACTAAAATCGGGATGCTGACTGAAACAAACCTAAGTCGATTGAAAGATTATATTAGCCATCTAAAAAAAATGGAACTTTTATCCTACACTAGTGAAAAACCGTTTTGTGATAAATACATAGTAACTGAAAAAGGAATAAAATACATTAAGTTATATCATCAACTATTATCTTTAGTATTAAATGAGGAATAATCAATCTCATCTCTATAAAATTAGTAATAGTACTTTTTATTAATAGTTATAAATAATGTGAACATTTCGAAATTTATACATAGCAATGATATTATTATTGATTAATTTAGTCCCATACAATTTGTAATTAATTGGAGTCGCGAACAGGAAAAAGAACAGGCCCGCGACGATTAGTAATTAATTGGAGTCGCGAACAGGAAAAAGAACAGGCCCGCGACGATTAGTAATTAATTGGAGTCGCGAACAGGAAAAAGAACAGGCCCGCGACGATTAGTAATTAATTGGAGTCGCGTACTAATCTTATTTTTGATATTCCTGCGATATGTAAATATTTATTGTAATCTGTCACTGTACAGTTAATACTCTCGGTGACAAAAATTATTCATTATACTAATTATCCATTTTTTTAAAAATTAAATAAGAGATGTAAGAAATAAATATTTAATTTTCCTAAAGGATTAAAACTTAATTGGATATCAACCGGATTAGAAAACCATTTTATTCTACATACAATATCTTATTGTATAACTGACTCAAATTCCAGTACATTTTACAAGGACCCCACAACCCTCCGTGGACACCTCAACCAAATAATAGGATAGAAACAATAAGGAACATACACATTAAAAGCCGAAAAAAGTCATTCCCCGCATAAGTCAAGGTTGATTCCTATTCCGTTGTGTAGTGATTCAGAAAAAGATAGAAAAGATGTTTTGAGAGGATAATTGAAAAAAGGATAGCCTACAGAACATTCAGGACTGGGCGATCTGGGCAATTGGGATTTTCTTGAGTCATCTATGAGCGTTTTCATGCCAATTCATAGTGAAACCTAAGCATTCAAGATAAGAGCTCTCTGATGCGGAGTGCTTCCTCCCTCATCTTTCTTCTCATCTCGCTACAGCTCCTCAGTAGCTTGGTTTCCAGACCCTTGCGATCCTCCATACCCCTCTCCACACCCCTGACTAGGACCTCTGCTTTTTCATCTATTCTGAAAAGATACTCGCTGATGCCGGCGTACTCCATGAAACCCTGTATCTTGGGGTCATAGTCCACGCTGACGACCGGGACCCCCCTCGCTGCTGCCAAGATCAATGAGTGGAGCCTCATACCGATGACCGCTTCCATCTCCCCGAGGAGACCCGCGACCCCCTCGGGGGACAGCCGTTCATCAATGACGACGGAGGGCTTCCTCATCCGGCTCTTGATCCGGGATATCTCCACAGTGTCATCTTCACCATGGTTCTTGTGCAGGGGTATGAAGAGAATTAGATGACCGGCCTGGGAGAGGCGGTCTGCTGCCTCGGCCAGGGTCCGGCGGATCCCCCTGATCTCAGTCTCGGAGAGGGGGGCGTGGTAGTGGTGTTTGTGCTCCGGGGACAGGGCTCGGGGGCATACGGCTACCCGGAGCCTTTCTTCCTCTGAGTTTATCCTTGCCAGGGCTTGAGGTGGGGGTCTTCGTTCTCTGAGGAGGAGGGCGGAGTCACCGGTGACCTGGATCTCCCCCTCGATACCTATAGCTCTCAGACAGAGCTTTGAGTCAGGGTCCCGGGTTGAGATCGAAGCCGTCCGTCCCAGCAGTGCTTTCACCGCGCTTCTGCCTCTCCTCGAGCTGATGGGTTTCACTCCGATGCCGAAGCAGATCAGTTTGCGTCGGAGGGCCAGGGGTAGACCGCAGTGGATGGCCCTGGAGAGGTGGTCATGGTCGTAGATGGGGGTCCCCCCTGAAAGGATGCAGGCGTCGGCCTCCCTGAAGAGCCTGGTGTATTGACGGATCTCCCTCCACGGGGGGGCAAGGAGCTGTCGGGGACTCCTGAGGGGATGGGCGTCGACGCCGCAGACCCGTCTGGTCTGCTGGGGGTCCGTGGACAGGGCGATTATCTCGGCGTCGGGGAGGGTCTCAGTGAGGAGCTCCCTGAGGCCGATGAGGATGGCATCATCCCCTGTGTTCCCTGAACCGAACCATCCCCCGTAGACCAGGATCTTGGTCAAGTGGTCACCGTCCCCCTCCCTCCAGCAACCGCTCATATATCTCGATGTGTCTCTCCACTACCCTGTCAATCTCATGGACCGCCTCGACGTACCTCTTGCCCTTCACCCCCTTCCCCCGTCGTCCCCCATCCATCAACATATGTCTCAAGGCACCAGCATAATCCCCATCTGTAACGGGGTATCCAAAGCGACTGATGAGGGAATCAGGGTTCAGGGCGCTGATGATGGGGGTCTCATGGGCCAGAGCCTCGAGGAAAGAGACGGGGAGTGCCTCCCGGACACTGGTGTTCACCAGAGCCCAGCTCCTCTCGAGGATCTTGGACTTCTCAGTCTCCGAGACGAAGCCAGGCGCCTCAAGGTTGGGGAGACCACTGCACATCTCTCTGAGCTTTGAATCCGTCCTGAGGTCGTGAGACCGCCCCATAGCGATGAAAGTGACCTCAGGGAGTTCCCGTGCCAGTTCAATAAATAGGTCCACCCGTTTCTGGGGGTCCCAGCGAGCGAGGAAACAGACCGTAGGCTCCCCCGCCTCCCTCATGGGTCGACGAGGTAGCTCAACCGGGTTTGGGAGGAAGACCGGGGAGAGTTCTAAGCCGTAGAGCCTGATTGATTTCTCTATGAGAAACCTGGCTTGTGCGAAGAGGGCATCGGCGTTCCGGCACGCTCCGGCGAGGAACCTTGTTTCAGCCACCAGTCTTGCCCTGAAGGAGGGAGTGATGGTGTAACGGGGGTCAACCTCCGAGATCTTTCTCCACTCATCCAGGTCGTAGGGGTCCTGGAAGGTGGTGAGGTGGTACCTATCAGGCATCGCCCTCTGGGCTGCGAGTGTGTTGTATCCTACGGCTTGGCTGTGGTAGATGTCGCAGTCTGCCTCCCTGTAGTATCTGATGGAACCGAGCCTTGAGAGCAGCGCGTTCAGGGGGTAAGGCGCCCATGAGTGGGATGGATAACCGAGGACAGTGAACCCGTCGAGCTTCTCTACCTCTCCCTGTCCTCTCCTCCGTACCGTGACGACGAAGGTCTCAATCCCCCTCTCTACTAACTCGCGACATAAGGTCCGGGTTAGGAAGCCGAAGCCGCCATGGACGCCCCATGTGAAGACCTCAGGGGAGACATAACAGACCTTCACATCGACACCAGCTGTGATTATTAGTTAATATTTACTGTTAATTTTAAATAAACTATCTCACAATTTAATTTAGAGAACTTTCAGACCTGTGGAAGTCTCTTGGATGGAGGGGGGGGTATATGGGGTCAGTTGTCAGTGTCGTCGTCCCTATCTATAATGAGGCCAAGGTCCTCAGGGTGAACACGGATACACTACGGGAATATTTGGGATCGTATACGGAGGACCATGAGATCATACTCTGTGAGAACGGTAGCACTGACGGGACCTATGAGATCGCTGATAGGCTCGCTTCAAGATTCGATGATGTGAAGACCATCCATTTACCGGATAAGAGTCTGGGGGCCGCTCTCAAAGCGGGGGTCAACGCCGCGCGTCATGAGAGGGTGGTATATTTCCCAGTAGACCTGAGCGTGGAGTTGGAGTTCATCCCTGAGAGCACCAGACTTCTGAGTGTCTTCGATGTGGTGGTCGGCTCCAAACGTCTGGGTCACGACCTCCGTCCCGTATCCAGGAGGGTCCCGAGCAGGGCGTTCCATGGATTGGTGGGGTCCATTTTCGGGTTCGGTTTCAGCGACACCACCTGCGCCAAGGCCTTCAGACGGGAGGCCATCCTGGGGCTTATGGAGAGGGTGCCTACCTCCAGCGGTGTCTTTGAGACCGAGCTACTCGCGGAGGCCATGAAGGAGGATCTGAGGGTCGTGGAGATCCCCGTTGCAGTTGAGGAGCGCCGCCCCAGCAGGGAGGTGTTGTTGAAAAAGATCCGGGGTAAGGCTGAAGACCTTCTCTCAGCCGGGCTCGACCGGACCTCTATCCTTGTCGGCGCCCCCATGCTCGCATTGGGGCTCCTGGGCTTGGCGGTCCTCTCCTATTGGAAGATGTCCCGTCTGAGTGTAGGGGGCTTCGTCAACCCCTACTCCTTTCTCCTCGCGATGCTCCTGGTCCTATGGGGATTCCAGTTCGTCACCCTCGGCCTCCTGTCGAGACTCGTCATCCAGATAAGGCGTCAAGTCCGGGGAGCATTGAAGGCTGTGGATTGAAACGGGTCCTTAATCCTGTGGAAAGGTTTTTCACCCGTTTGCAGGATAACCAAGGGAGTAGAGAACCTCTGAGCGTGATGATGTATGTCAGATATATTTTCCCAGCTGACCCCTGATGTCTTTAACCTCGTCCTCAGCGGGGTGTTCATTGCCATCCTCTCCATCGTCTATAAGATAGTGAGCCGTTTCATATCGAGGACAGGGGGGAGGCTGCAGCTTGAAGCCCACGCCCTGAACGCGTTGAGACTCCTCCTGCGTGTCGTCACCATCCTCATCGCTTCAGCCTTCCTCTTCAGTGTGTGGGACCTCCCTACTGAGTGGTTCATCGGGAGTTCAGCCCTCATCGGGGCGTTCTTGGGGTTCGGTTCCAGCCAGACCATCAACAACGTCGTGGCTGGTTTCTACGTCCTCATAACCCAGCCCTTCAAGGTGAAAGATTACGTCAGGATCGGGGATCTGGAGGGTCAGGTGGAGGAGGTCACCATCAATTACACGAACCTCTATACCCCTACCTTCAACCTGCTCAAAGTGCCCAACACCCAGGTGATGAACAGCAGGATCCTGAATCTCACCCACGAGGGCTTCATCAAGTACACTTTCACCATCGGCTTCGGCCATGACTTCTCTAACTCCATCATAGTTGAGAAGTGTATCCAGCCTGCGATAGATGAGTTCCATGAGAAGCATGGGGGTGAACTGCTCAGGAGACCTGAAGGTTACTTGGAGGCCGGGGACCGGCTAGGGAAGGTCTTCCTCATCAGGATATTCATCCCCAAAGGAGGGGCTAGGACCCTTTACACCCTCCAGCCCGAACTACTGGACATGATCATGGAACGCTGGTACAATGTCAAAAGGCGATGAGGTTCCCTAGCCTATCGGTTTCAAGAACATTTTTATCCGTAGTGACTCAAAATATAGCATATTCTGGTGAAAGAAATGGCTGACCAAATATGGATAACACGAGATTATCTCAGTTGCAGCGGTTGCCGCAGATGCGAGATCGTCTGCAGCCTCCACCACGAGGAATGGATCTGGCCTGAGGCCTCAAGGATAAGGGTGTTCATGCCCTTCCCGGGGGTTGAGGTCCCACACTTCTGCTCCCAATGCGAGGACTACCCCTGCATAGAGTCATGTCCAGTCGACGCCCTCTCTGTAGACGAGGAGACCAGCGCGGTACTGGTTGACCGCGACGCGTGCACCAGCTGCTCCCTCTGCATACAGGCGTGTCCGGGCCAGGTGCCCTTCCTCCATCCGGGGGACAACAAGGCTACCATCTGCGACCTCTGCGGGGGAGATCCCGAGTGCGTCAAGGCTTGTCAAGAGGCCCGGTATGATGCCTTGGCTGTTGTCGAGGAGGAGCCCAACGCAAACCATAAGCTGTTCTCGATGCATCCCGTCGAGGTGGCCAAGGATTTAGCAGTGAATCTCTTCGGGGAGAAGGGGGAGGAGGTGATCTAGATGCCCGGCGGATACGCAGGGAAGTTCCTGGACATCGACCTCACCAAGGAGAAGATCAAGGAGACCACCTTCAGCGACGAGATCCTCGAACAGTACTTCGGTGGCCGAGGTCTCGCCGCGAAGATCTTATGGGACAGGATAGGTAAGGACTGGCCCAAGGTCGACCCTCTGGGCCCTGAGAACATCTTCATCGCCCTCACCGGCCCCATGACTGCCATCTACCCCGGCGCCCGGATCTGCTGCTCAGGGAAATCCCCTGTGAGCAATGGGACCGTCGGCTCAACGGCGAGTACCGAGTTCGCCTCAGAGCTCAAAGCCGCCGGTTACGACGGCGTCATCGTCTCGGGGGAGGCCAGTGATCCCGTCTACATCCTCGTCACTGATGAAGGTGGCGAGATACGGGGGGCCGACCATCTCTGGGGGAAGGTGAGCGAGGAGACCATCAAGATCCTCAACAAGGAGGTCACCGAGGGGCTCACCAAGCGCAATAAAGGCGTCGGCTTATTCCGGGAGCCCGGTAAGATCTACATCGGCCCTGCCGGGGAGAACATGGTCAGGAACAGCGCTGTCTGCACCAAAGTCTGCCACGCTGCGGGCTATGGAGGGTATGGTGCTGTGATGGGCTCTAAGAACCTAAAGGCCATCGTTGCGAAAGGCCGGGGGATGCTCCCCGAGGTGGATGCCCCTGAGGCGGTTAAGCTGATGTTGAAGAAGACAGAGGAACATCTGATCAAGCCCAGGAGCATGCGGCGATGGGGCACCGGCTACGCTGGCTTCATAGTGGGGAACGTCACGAGTTCAGAGCCTATAAGGAACTGGCAGGAAGAGTGGCACGACGCTGAGAGTTTTGGCGGTCCGAGATTCGAGAACCGGTACTGGGTCAAGAAGTACTGGGCTGACTTTGGCTGCAGCACCAGCTGCATGAAGGTGAGCTGCATCAAGAGCGGCAGGTGGAAGGGCGACATCACAGATATGCCCGACTATGAGCTTGAGGCTTATTGTGGGACTAACTTGGGGATATTCGACCCTGGGGACAATATACACATCAGCACCGTCGTCGATAAGCTGGGTCACAGTGGCATCAACGGCCCCAACACCATGGGCTTCGCTGCGGAGCTCTACCAGAGAGGCATCCTCACTGAGGAGGAGATCGGCCTCAAGCTGGAGTGGGGTGACACAGAGGCTTTCGATAAGCTCGCCCATATGATCGCCTACCGGGAGGGGATCGGGGACATCCTGGCCGAGGGGACTTATAGGGCAGCCCTCAAGCTGGGGGAGATGAAGGGGATGGATCTGCTCAAGTACGCCGTGCATGTCAAGGGCATCGAGATCGGCGCCCACGGCACCCGGAGCGACGAGGACTACACCCACGACATAAGCTACGCACCTAGCGTCCAGGGCGGCGACCACACATCCGTTGCGGTTGACGGATACTCGGAGCTCTCAGCAGCGGTCTTCACCGACTCAGCAGTCGTCTGCAACTTCTGCTTCTACGGTGTCCCCCAAGAGCTGGTCTTCGACTTCGCGAAAGGGGTCACCGGCTTCCCGATAACCAGGGAGAGATGGAGGACCGTCAACGGCCCAAGGATCGTAACACTGCAGAGAGCGCTGCTCCTGATGGGGGGCCCGGACATATTCTGGGAGCCCTTGGAGGACGACGAGAACCCGCCGAGGTTCTACCAACCCCTCCCCAGCGGCCCCTACAAGGGGAGGACCACCGACAGGAAACTCGTAGAGGAGAAGCGGGCGGCCTACTTCGAGACGCTGGGCTGGGACGATAGGGGGATCCCCGAGAAGGAGACATTGGAGAAGCTCGACCTCGCAGACCTCGAGACCCCGATGAAGGCGCTGCGTAAGTAGCCCTCCCCTCCATTCCTTTATTTTGATGTAACATAGTCCCTAGTAGGATGAAGGTCAGTGTCAGGGTCTTCGGCGACCTAGTGCCAGTCATCGGGAAAAATCACGTCATTGAGCTGGAGGAAGGGTCCTCCGTGGGGGTACTCACAGGGGTCATCGCCGAGACGGCGGGCCTCAAGCGCAGTGGATATCTCGGTAACTATCGGATCGTCGGCGGAGACCTTGCCATCTTGGTGAATGGGAGGAACATCGACCTGTTGGAGGGCTTGGAGACGCTCCTCCATGATGGGGATGAGGTGGTCTTCATGCCCCCTGCTGCTGGCGGTTGAGGGTCTTGACCTGACCGGGTGAAAGGCTTATTCGGGATGTATCCCCTTCTTTAACGGTGATTGTTACTTGAAGGGATGGAACGGACGTCTGCTCCGCGTAGACCTATCGGAGGGTACCGCGGAGTTCGAGACGTATTCAAAGGAATTCGCCAGGAGCTTCGTGGGCGGCAGGGGTTTCGCCATCAAACTCCTATGGGACGAACTGGAGCCGGGAACGGATCCCCTGGGACCCGAGAACATGCTCATATTCGCCACCGGACCGTACACCGGATTCAGCATGCCTAACACAGGGAAGATGGTAGTGGCAGCGAAAAGCCCCCTAACAGGAGGGTACGGGGACGGGAACCTGGGGACCCTAGCGTCCCCAAACATGAGGAAGTGTGGCATTGAGGCCATAGTCGTCACCGGGAAGAGTGAGAAGCCCAGCTACCTCTTGGTAGAGGATGAAGAGACCGAGATCAGGGACGCCATCGACCTCTGGGGCAAGGACAGCTACGAGGCGGAGGCGATTCTAAAGGAGAGACATGGGCGTGGTTGCGGGGTCCTGATGATAGGATCCTCGGGAGAGAACCTCTGCCGCCTGGCCACTGTGGTCTCCCAGGAAGGGAGGGCTGGGGGGCGGCCTGGGATGGGTGCCGTGATGGGCTCCAAGAACCTGAAGGCCGTGGTCCTCAAGGGGACCCAGAAGCTCCCCGCCCACGACGCTGAGAAGGTCCGGGAGCTGGGCAAGAAGGGATTCGACGAGATCCCCCAGTACGACAACTACAAGTTCTGGAAGCGTCAGGGCACAATGGCCACGGTGGAGTGGTGCCAGAACGCGACCACCCTGCCCACCAGGAACTTCAGTGAGGGGGTCTTCGACCAAGCAGCCGAGATAGACGGTAACACCATGGAAGCCCAGACCATCAAGCAGCGGGGCTGCCCCAACTGCAATATGATCTGCGGTAACGTGGTGCTGGACACCGAGGGCGAGGAGAGCGAGCTGGACTACGAGAACGTGGTGATGCTAGGGAGCAACATCGGCATAGGCGATCTCAAACAAGTGGCCAAGCTCAACAGGATGTGTGACCTGTTGGGTCTGGACACCATCGGCGCAGGCAATGCGATGGGTTTCGCCATGGAGGCCTCTGAGAAAGGCCTCACCGACCTAGACCTCAAGTTTGGCGACTTTGAGGGGGCTAAAAAGTTCCTTGAAGATCTGGCCCAGATGAGGGGCCACGCCGAACTTTTCGGACTGGGGACCAAGAAAGCTGCTGAGAAGCTAGGCGGGGGCAGCGCTGATTGGGCCATGCAGGTAAAAGGACTTGAGTGCAGTGCATACGACTGCCACTATGTCCCTGGTATGGCCCTGAGTTTCGGGACCAGCCCGATCGGGGCCCATCATAAGGACGCTTGGGTCATCAGCTGGGAGATCAGCAGCGGGAAGAGGGGTGAGTACGGCCCTGAGAAGGCGGACAAGGTCATCGAGTTCCAGCGCATAAGAGGGGGGATGTTCGAGAGCCTCGTCGGTTGCAGGTTCCCCTGGATCGAGCTGGGCTTTGAGCTGGACCACTACCCCAAGTACTTTGAGGCCGCCACCGGTGTCCCTGTGACCCTCGACGAGATGTGGGAGCTCGGGGACAGGATCTATGCCCTGATCAGGGCTTTCTGGGTACGGGAGTTCGGGGGGGAGTGGGACAGGGAGATGGACTACCCGCCTGAACGCTGGTTCAAGGAGCCCCTCAAGGAGGGCCCCATCGCAGGCAAACACCTCGACAGAGAGAAGTACGACAGACTCCTCCAGTCCTACTATGACAAGCGGGGCTGGGACTACCGGGGCATACCGACCAAGGCGACCTTCGAGAGGCTTGACCTGGCCCAAGAGGCGACTGAACTCGCTGAGCACGTCGACCTCAAGTAACCCTCTTTCTCCCCTTTTTCTTCAGAACAGTCTGCCTCGGCTTAGGCTCAGGGGTCGGTAGGTCGATGATGAAGTGGGCTAGCCAGTCCATCTGTCCTTGGAACTCGTTCAGGAAGTTGGGGAGTTCGAAGACCGGGACTACCGGGATCCTCCTGTAGATCTTGTTGCGGGCGGGCTGCAGTGAGAGGGTGATGGGGACGAAGACCGCCTTATCCCATCCTCTGACGGGGCCTTTCTCCACCAGGATCTCAGGGTTCTCACTGAGCACTCTGACCTTCTCCAGGTGTGTCTCGACGATCCTGCGGGCTGTGAGGTTCCCCAACCCCTTCTGCAAGTGCTTGCACTCTGCGCAGACAACCAAGGGCTTCCGGGTGGCCAGCACGTCAATCTCCCATCGCCTCCCCTCAGCCTGGAACCTGAACCTGCTGTCCACATGGTAGCCGTTCTTCTCGAAAGTGTAAGCTGCGATCTCCTCGAACTCAAGCCAACCAAGGGCTCTGCTCACCCTCTCCAGATCAGCTCCAGTCATGATTGCCCTCACAGCGAGACCCAGACGCTGCTCCCGGGACGCCCCTACCGCAGCCTCATAGGTTTCGATAAGGCCCTCTCCTGTCAGATAGTCAATGAAAAGGTGGAAGGCCTCATCCGTGACCTTGACGGTCTCTAAGAGGCTCTCATAATCCGTTGGTCCCTCCCGGGTCTGGTCGAGCAGCGCGACTAAGATGTCTCTCTGGGCCGGCAAGGAATCACCTGTTCACCTTTATCCGCGGGGAGCTTAGAATAGAGTTTCGCCTAGATGATGAGGCTGAGGTTCCAGAGGCAGGCGCCGAACCTGACCAGTCCATGGAGCAGAGGGTAGGCCAGAAGGGCCTTGAAGTACTCCTTCTCGGTCACTCGGATGATTAGATAGGGGATGGCGATGCCCAGAACGACTAAGACCACGTCGAAGGGGACCCAGAGCCCTTTCTCCATGAGCATCACCGTGAATGGGTTGGACTCATAGATGTAGGGGCGGGTGAGGGCGATCAGGGTGGAGAGATGGTCGCCTAGGGTCCCAACAATGAGTGATAAATATGAGAGAGTCTCCAGACCTACGCGCTTCTCAATGTGTAGCGACTCTACCACCCGAAAAGATGGATTATTAACACAGGATATAAATATGTAAGAAGGATTCATACGAAAACCCGTTCAGTAACAAAGGATCGGAACTGGAAATTTACACGTTCAAGTAAAGATCCATCAGTGACTCCTCCCTGATTGAACTCATGGTTGCGGTGGGCGGTCATCCCACTGAAAACTGTTTAATGTCCAGTGACAAGGTTAACGCGGTGCATGTATGTTAGCCATCAAAGGTGGGAAGATATACACCATAACCAAGGGAGTCATCGAAGGGGGGACCATCCTCGTCGAGGGTGGTAAGATCAAGGCCGTCGGGGAGGGTATCACGATCCCAGAAGGCGCCGAGGTCATAGACGCCGAGGGGAAGGTAGTGATGCCGGGGCTGGTCGAAGCCCACTGCCATATAGGCATCTGGGAGGAGACCATCGGCTGGGCCGGGAGTGACGGTAACGAGGCCACTGACCCGGCGACGCCCCATGTCCGGGCTTTGGACGCCATCAAAGCCAATGCTGAGGAAGGGGGGCTGGTCGCCGCTGTCAAGACGGGGGTCACCACGGCTCAGATCCTCCCGGGGAGCGCTAATGTCATCGGGGGGACTGGGATAGTCGTCAAGACGGCGCCCCAGGTGGTTACCGATGAGATGGTGATTAAAAGCCCCTCAGGGATGAAGATCGCCTTCGGCGAGAACCCGAGGAGGGTCTATGGCGTTGAACAGAAGAAGATGCCCTCTACCAGGATGGGGGTAGCCGGGATCCTCAGGGAGTGGCTGCAGAAGGCCAAGAACTACATGGAGAAGAAGGAGAAGTTCAAGGACAAGCCCGAGAAGCTCCCTGAGGTCGATGTCAAGTTGGAGGCCTTGGAGCTGGTGCTCAGGGGCGAGATCCCCTTCAGGGCTCACGCTCATAGGGCCGACGATATCGCCACAGCAGTCCGCATCGCCGAGGAGTTCAACGTCAAACTGTCATGGGAGCACGCCACTGAGGGCCACAGAGTTGCAGAGTGGATAGCTGAGAAGGGGATCCCCGCGGTCTGGGGTCCCAGCCTCACGGCGAGGGCTAAATGGGAGATGCGGGAGCTCAGCTTTGAGACTCCCAAAGCCCTCCACAAGGCGGGCGCTAAATTCGCCATACAGACTGACGCCGTTGGCAGTTCCATCGCCTTCCTCCCCCTGTGTGCAGGGATGGCGGTGAAGCACGGCCTCCCCTACGAGGAAGCCCTCAAGGCCATCACCATCATCCCAGCCGAGATCCTCGGCGTCGATGACAGGGTCGGCAGCATCGAGGAGGGGAAGGACGCAGACTTCAGAATCCTCGACGGAGACCCCTTGGAGCTCAGGACCAAGGTGGAGAAAGTCCTCATCGACGGCGAGGTTGTCCACGAAGCCTAACAAACCATCACCCCCCTTTTTTAATAGTCCACTAAGGCAGGCACCCCAGCGCATATCTCAGGGACACAAGATCAAACTTTAAGCTGATCGACCATCGAAGACGGCTGGGAGGATGAATGATTGGGGGTTAGGCGTCCTCGAACCTGGGCTCCAGCTCCTCAAGGACCTTTGGGAGGGTGGTGTACTCCATTGCTTCAGGTCCCAGCCGTGCAGGCTCGAACTCCCCCATCCTCCGGAGGTGAGACGCCAACTCCAAGGCCTCCTTCCTGGCTTGGTCGAAAGCCGGGTCTGCAAATATGTCCGAGACCAACGGTGTCCCGTCGTCGTCGGAAGCCAGCTTGCCGTTGGAGATCTGGACCCCCAGAGATACGATGCGGGGCGGACCGTCGAAGATGGTGCACATGCTGTCCTTCAGCCCCACTGGCATGAAGGGCCCCCAGTGGCTCCCCCTCATCCATCCCGCCACTAGATAGGTGTGCAGGAATGGCGCTGTGATCTCGCCGATGCTTGGGAGCCCGCTCTGCCCCCTGACGAGGCAGACGGGGTCGTCCTTCCCGACGTACTTCCCCGCTATGAGGCTGAGCTTAGTGGTGCTGGATGAGGCGGCGATCTCGCCGTCGCTGGCTCTCCATATCTTGTTGATCATGTACCGCTCAGTGGTCCCGATGAGGGCGATGAGGGCGTAGGACTCTTCAGGGGTCTTGAGGACGACCTTCTTATTCTCGATGGCGTCCAGGACCTCAAACTCGAATCCCCCCACCATCCGGGGATCGATGACCAACCCAGCGGTGTTGAAGGGGTCCGCGAAGATCCTGTAGAGGAGATAGTTGTAAGCCGCGGGCTCCGTCTTGTCCGCAGCGTAAATCACGACAGGGTCGCTCCCCCGCTCCTGGAACTCGAGCTCTGCGCATCCGGGGCCCATCCCCTTGACATTGCCGCTGAAGGCATCCGCCAGCAGGTCCTGCCCCGCCCCGTAGAGCTTCAGCTCCCTGGCTTTCTCCGCTGCAGCCAAGAAGGTCTCCCAGGCGAGGCCGTGGATCTCCTCGTCGTTCTCCCCTCTTTGATGGGTCATGAGGAGTTCCAGGTCATCCCCAGCGTTGAATACATAATAGCTGTTGATGAGCCCTGATTCCTTGGCTTCTGCCATCTCGGAGTTGGCGATCCTGAACAGGGGTTCTGGTACAATGGTGTGGCCGGCCAGGCTCCCAACATCCGCCTTGATGAGTGAAACGGTGGTCTTAACCATATGATAACCTCTGGGATGTAATCAGTCAGAGATTATTTAACCTTGTTTCAGTAAGCCGACCACTCAGCTTCATATAGTCTGAGTGACAAGGGTGGAACTGTGAATTCGTTATGCAGAGGGTAAAAGTCAGGGTCAATGAACACTATGGGGATGACCTGATCCCCCTGGAGTTCCCTGATGGATGGGAGGTCCATATGGCGGAGATGGCGTGTCACAGCTCCAAGGCGATGACCGACGAGGAGATCAGGGACGCTTTGGACAACACGGTGGGATCCGCCAACATCGAAGAGCAGGCAAGGGGCAAGAGAGGGAGGATTGTGGTGACCTGCGATGATCTATCCCGCCCCACCCCCGCTGGCAGAGTCTTCCCGTTCATCATTGAGAGCCTCCACGAGGCGGGGGTCTCAGACGACCAGATCTTCGTCCTGGGCTCCTTCGGTTGCCACCACCCGATGAACCTCGATGCCTTCGCCAAGAAACTCGGGGACTGGGTTGTCGAGAAGTATGACTGCATCAACCACAACCCCTTCTTCAACCACAAGAATCTTGGCAGGACCAGCAGTGGGACCCCCCTCAAAGTCAACAAGGAGTTCGCCGACGCCGACCTCCGGATCTGCATCTCGGGGGTCAAGAAGCACCGGTGGGCAGGGGCTGGAGGAGGGGGGAAGGCGATCCTCCCAGGGGTCTCATCCATCGAGTCCATCCTCTACAACCACAGCATCATCGAGGGGCGCCGACCTGAGGGTCGGCGGATCTGGTGGATAAAGGACAACCCTGAGAGGCTGGATATGCAAGAGTGCGCCAGGATGGCGGACCTCAACGTATCAGTGAACTGTGTCTACGATGGGAGCCGTCAGCTCATAGATCTGTATGCTGGGGATGTCGATGACGCTTGGAGGGAGGCAGTTAAGGCCTGTTATAAAGCTCACCACACAGAGACCGCTCCAAAGTCCGACGTAGTGGTGGTAAACTCCTATCCTCAGGCAGACCAAGACATCGACTGGTGGGGGGCACAAGCATCCCTGAAGGGAGGAGGGACCGCTATAGGCGTCCACCACTTCAGATTAGGCAGGGCTCTCCTCCACTACAGGGCAGAGCAGATGGGAGCTCCTTGGACCCGGACCCAGGGATACCACCAGAGACGGTGGCCCGTCGAGGCGGCGGAGAATACCCTCATCTATATAGACAGACCCTCAAAACACCAGGCCTTGACCTACGACGATAAGGTCGAATGGCTCACCGACTGGAACATCATCCTGGGCCAGCTGAGGGAAACCCATGGAGAGGATGCCACCGCCTCAGTCTACCCCTGCGGGAAGCTCCAGTTCGACTCCGAAGAGAGTCCTCTGGAGATCTAGGTGGGAGGCCCCCGTCCCGACCAATCAGGGGTCTCGGCCTCAGGGACCATATCTCCCCGGGGGGAATAGGGCTTGATATCGACGACTGGAGAGCCCTCAAAGGCGTCCAACCCCGAGACCTCAAGCTTACATCTATCCACCCCCTCCAACTCCACCACTGTGAGCCCGATGGGGTTGGGCCTCGACGGGCTACGACAGGCAAAAACCCCTGTGAGGGGCGCACCGTCGTGCCGGGGGGGAGTTACACGGAGGGTCCGCCGGTGCCCCTCATCATCCCTCAGATGAAACCAGTAAAGTACGATGAGATGGGAATAGCCCTCGATCCCCAAGAGAGCCTGGCAGAACTCCGGGTAGACTCGGATGCGCGATGGATCCCCAGCCGACTCGACCACCCCGATGAATCTCACCTCGCCCTTGTCCTCAACCATATCATTGGTAGAAGGGCACCTGACGATATAACCGCTTCCCAAACCTGAACCGACGAGGGCTTTTGGAACCTCTCCTTGGGATACAGGGGGAGGAGCACTCTGGTTAAAATTAGTCTCTTTTCACGAGAGAAGATATATCTGAGGCGGTTTGGTTGCTTGAGGTGGAGGCTTCCGTATGAGCGAGGAACTGGAAGAGACCAAGAAGGCCATCGATGAGAAGGACGCCAAGTGGAAAGCCGAGAAGACTACCCTCTCGGAGCTATCCCCTGAGGAGAGGAAGAAACGCCTAGGCCTCGAACCCACTGAGGAAGAACTCGAGATCCTCAAGAAGAAAAAGTAAACTGGCAGACCTATCAAACCCGCTATCCGCCTTTATCAGTCCAAAAAAAAAGGGTATGTTTTAGAACTTTTTCCAACACCGGGCGAAGTTTATCCTGCTGTTGGACCACCAGACATCGAGCCTGTCGGCCTTCATGACGACCTCGGCTATCCCCGCTACTTGGGCGTCCGTGATAGGTCTGTGCCTCCAACGGCCACCAGCGTATGCCCAGAGGGTCCTGACGTTGGAGGTGAACGAGTAGTCCACCAGGGCGTAGGAAGCGGTTCCGCTAGCAGCAGCCGCTATCCCGAGCACCTGGACCAGTTGGGGTTGCTCTCCATAGACCTCCTTCATAGCCTCAGCCAGCTCAGGTTCAAACGCTATCATAGGTTCGATCCTCTCCTCGACGCCGGCGTACAGCTTCTCCGCCTCGGCCTCTAGCTCTTTCATTATCTCTTCTTCACTCATTTCCGATCACACCTTCCGTGCTCTAACGAAAGTTATCGTGCTGTCCCTCCACCAGATGTGGATCTTCGCAGCTTTCATCAGCAATTCTGCGATGCCCGCCACTTGGGCGTCGGTGATGCGCCTGTGCCTCCAACGGCCACCGGCATAGGCCCAGAGGGTCCTGACATTGGAGGTGAAAGAGTAGTCGACCAGAAGGTACTGGGCGTCTGCGTGGCCTCTGGCTCTTGCTACGACCATGTTCCACATTCCAAAGACATCTTGGATGCCACACTCTCCGTACTTTATGCGGAACCAGCCCCTCTGACCACCGTCGGCTTCTCCCCAGCCTGTCCCCCAGCTGTTCTTGCAGATCCAGCATCCGTCCTGTTCACTGTATCCCACGACTGCTACACAGTGGTAGCCCGCTAGACCCCCGCTGACATGCTCGTAGATCCCGCCTGCGTAGCTGAAGAAGTCCTGGTAGACGGCCATGCCTGTGATCTGGGGGCCGTTCTCAACGATGTTCTTTTTCATCTGGTCTACATCCTTGGTGTTGCTCCAACTGGGGATCTTCGTGTGGTCTATCCGGTTCCTCCAGTCGCTGCATGTTGTACACGATCTAGTCTGTAACCCTTTCGAGTAGGGGAAGCAGGCCTCGTCGGGCACACCGTTTGCTTGGAGGTAATTGCATGCATGGTTCATATGCCAGCCGTTACAGCTCCCTCCACCACAGAATAGGAGGTGAGCCTCGGAGAGATCGATGCTCTTGTTGGGGTCTTGGTAGGTCCTTATCCTGAGGAGGGCCTCAAGGGCGGCCACAGTTCCAAAGGCTACACAGGATCCACAACCGTCCTGGTCCCTGATGGGGGTCGTCCAGTTTATCCCGTTGACGTCACGCCAGTCCCATTTTGAGGGGAGCCCTGCGGGTCCAGGGTTTGACGACTTTTTCTTCTTACCGCTGGAGGTCTTGGATCCCTGTGGCTTGTCTAAGCCCAGCTCTGTTGATAGCTCCAACTCAGTTTCAGTAGGCATCAGCCCAAGCCTCTGCATCTTCTCCTCAGCCGACATCAATGAGAGGCTGGTCACTGCGGGCTCCCAAGCAGCTCCTTTCTCCTCTATCGCTGATTGCAGTGTATCCAGTGAGAACTCTTCTTCATCCATGTGGTTTATTGTTAATGTAAAGTTTGGAAAACTCCAGCGTCACCATCGTCATCGACATCGTTCCACAGTCATCTTTAATTGGATGGATGAGGGATCTCGAGAAACCAAGGTGGTATGATGTCCAAGGTATCATTAGTCAAGGGTTCAACAGACCAAGGAATCCCGGGGATGGTGAGGAAGGCAGTCGATCTCATCGGGGGCTTCGAGCAGATCATCGATGGAGGCGACACCGTCGCCCTGAAGCCCAATATTCTCACAGGGAAGCTCTCCGGACCGGGTGTGACCACCGATCCCAGGATCGTCGAGGCCGTCATCACCCTCGTCCAAGAGGCGGGAGCCGGGGAGGCGTTGGTTGTGGAGGGTTCCGGTTATGGGGTACCAACCTCTGAGGCCCTGGAGATGGCTGGGATGAAGGGGGTAGCCCAGAGGAATGGGGCGGGTCTGGTGGATGTGGATATGGACGGCGTGGTCGAAGTGGAGGTACCTGACCCCCTCATCCTCGACCGGATCCCCGTCTCCCGGAGTTTCTACAATGCCGATGTCAAGATCAATCTCCCCGTTATGAAGACCCACGACCAGCTCCTGATGACCCTTGGCATGAAGAACATGAAGGGCGTTATACAGAAACCCACCAAACGCCTATTCCACAGGATAGGCCTGGCTAAAGCTGTCGTCGACCTCAATAAAGCGGTCCCCCTCGACCTCACTGTCGTCGATGCCATCCACGCCATGGAAGGTCTCGGCCCCAGCTACGGCAACGTTTTCGAGATGGACATGGTCATGGCGAGTACGGATGTCTACGCCCTCGATGTCGTAGGGGCTTGGGTGATGGGCATTGAACCCAGGGAGCTGGAGTACCTGAAGTACGCCACAGGGCAGGGCCTGGTCTCCCTTGACGGCACGGGCATCGAGGTTTTGGGGGAGCGGGTTGAAGCTGTCTCTAGGCGATTCGAGAGACCTCCCATGGACCTCTCTCCCCGTGAAGGCGTCACCGTCATCGAGGCGGGGGCCTGCAGCGCCTGCCGCGGTACAATCAGGAGCGTCTACCATGACCTTGAGAACATGGAGGTCATGGACAGGGTCCAAGGGCTCACCATGCTCGTCGGACCTCATGCAGAGCTCCCAGAGGACTTGGAAGGTGCGCCCCTTATAATGGGGGTCTGCCTCCAACACCTCAAAGACGAGGGGCGATATGTGGTCGGCTGCCCTCCCAACAATGACAAGATGAGGGAGGCCATCATGGAGCTCTCGGGCATTGAGCCACCTGCAGGTTGAGGTAAATTGCCAGGGACAAGGGATCAGGAGAAGATACTCGACTTCCTGAAAGAAGCGGGGCGGCTAAAGAAGCTCCCACGGACTGGCTGGACTCAATCGGGGGTGGAGGACCCTGAATCGGTGGCGGACCACACCTTCAGGACGACCCTCATATCCCTCATCATCTCTGACCTCCAAGGCCTCAACTCCGACAAGGCCGTCAGGATGGCTCTCCTCCACGACCTAGCTGAGATCGAGGTAGGTGATCTAACCCCCAACCAAAAGGAGGGGATGGAGGGAGACCATATCCTCGCTGAGGACCGCGCCATGGAGGACCTCCTATCAATACTGCCAGACGATATCGTTGAGATCTACACGGAGACTTGGAAGGAGTACAGGCGAGGCGATTCCCCTGAGGCCCGTCTTGTGGCCGGGGCTGACCGGCTGGAGATGCTCATCCAGGCCCAAGAATACACTGAAGAGGGGGTCGACCCTCCCTGTCTGGCACATTTCTGGGAGACGGAGATAAAGGGAGGGGTGGTCTCGGATCTAGCTGAGGCTTTGAGAAAAAAGAGGGGGATATGAGTTAGGGCATCTGCCTGACCCGTTTAGGTATCGCAAGATCCGGGGCGCCTACCTTCGACAGCTTTGCCTCCGGCAGGTTCTCCTGCACCAGATCTATGAGCTTCTCGGCGTAGACCACCTTATCCCGGGCTAGCTTCTCAAGACCAGCTCCCCAGGGCTTGTATAGGGCCCCAGCGCTTGGCCCCGGCTCGATCTTGAAGTAGCACGGTGAGCAGAGTCGGGTCATCTCTGGGGCTTCGTATATCCTGTTGAAACCTCCCCAGGCGTCGAAGAGCCAGATATGGAGGTCTAGGGGTATGTCGATGGCGCTCCGGATGGCTGAGAGCTGGGGGAGGGTGAGGTCCCCCACCGGGTTGAAGGTGTCAGCCCCCAGGGACTCCAGGACCTTGGCTCCAGCCGGGTTGGCGTGACCAGCGAATATGGAGAGCTTGAAGACCGTCTCCCGGGGGATCTTCCCCGCCTCTCTCAGCCGATTGACTGTGTAGAGCCCCCCTTCTCCGACGACGAGGAATCCGTTGAAACCCAGTTCTATGCTGTGGCGGATGTCGTCGACCATCTGGACGAGCCCCTTCATCCCTCGATACCGGATGCCGCACATCACCCCCTCAGGGGTGGCGCACTGCCTCCCGATGTCCCATGGCGCCCGGGGGCCCGGGGTGAGGATTACCTCAAGCTTCGCGTCGTGGGCTACCTGGGCGAACTCTTCAAGCTCCTCGTCGCTGAGGAGGGTTGAGCCCATCACCGTGCTGATGAGCCGGTGAACGGGGACATCCCGCTTGTCCATCTCGTCTACTAGGGCGTTGAGCACTGAGAGCCGCTCGACCCCAGATATCTCTATCCTATAATTTGCTCCATCCGGGAAGGTTAGCCCTGATGTGGGCAGGTGGTAGGCATCGCCTTCCGGAAGTCCTATCTCAGCCAGCATCTTGGCTGTCTTCCGGATCATAAGAATCCGCTCTGAATTTGATGAAGACCCTATTTAACACTACTGGAAAAATGACTGTTGGGAATATTATTTACCTTCTAGGACTTATCCAGCTTTACCGTGAATAGAACGCACTGGGGTATCCGGTAGCTGTGTGGTAAGTTTTTTGACTACTAGGTAGGATCTTGGATGAGGGATCACCACAATGCGGCGGGCTACTGCCATTAGAGTCGACGACGGAATCTCCATAATCATCAGGCCCAACACAGTCGTAAAGCTCGCGGGGCTTACCCCGCCCGATAGGGGGACCCCTGAGGCCGCATCTGCCAAGGAGAAATTGGAGGCCCTTGTCTTGGGGAAGAAGGTCGAGTTCGAGACCCTCCAATGGGATAGGCTGGGCAGGAGTATTGCCAGGGTCAAGGTCGAAGGGATCGACCTCAACGCTGAGATGGCCCGGTTCATGGGAAGTTCTAGAAAATAGTTTTCTGGGGACTTGTTTCTCCGTTTATGGTCGCTGTGTGTTTTGTCGGGGTGCAGTCGCTTCTCTTGATGAGTTAAGACTATTAACGGAGTCTGGGTTTTGGATATTGAGAACGATGACTGATTTCCACAAGGTCCGAGCTGAGAAGGTGCTGGAGGGACTCAAGGAAGGCGGAGCTGATGCCCTGCTCCTGTTCCCCGGCGCCGACATAGGTTACTACACAGGATTCGCCATAAGCCCTAGTGAGCGCCTTGCGGCCGCCCTCATCCCCTTCCAAGGAGGCCCCGTCCTCGTCGTCAATGAGTTGGAGGGCGAACTACGGGGGCAGGAACCCTGGATCCAGGAAACGGATATCTGGCTGGAGCACGAGGACCCCATCGAGATCCTGGCCCAGAACTTTGAGCGCCTCGGTTTATCGGGGGCCGTGGTGGGCCTCTCTGAGGATGCTCCCTGGGGCTGGGTCAACAGGCTCAGGGAAAGGCTTCCTAGAGTGCATTTCGTCGATGCAACGCAGTATCTCAGCGAGGTGAGGATGGTGAAGACCCCCCAAGAGCTGGATTGGATGCGTATGGCCTGCGCAATAACCGACAAGGCCCTCGAAGCAGGGTTCGAGCAGCTCTATACTGGTATGACGGAGAGGGAGCTTTCCGGGGTCATCACTTCCGAGATAAGAGCCAACGGTGGAGGAGAGGGGTTCTCAGGGGTACTATTCGGGGAGAGGGCTGCCCTCCCCCACGGGAGACCCGGAGACACTCCCCTCAAGCCCGGGGACTGCATACTGGTAGACATGGGGACCAAGATCCACGGTTACTCCTCTGACCTCACCCGTACGGTCTTTTACGGGGAGCCCACCGCCCGTCAGGCGGAGATATATGACCTGGTCCACGAGGCGAACAGGGCGGCATATGAGGCCGTTAGACCAGGGTTGACCTGTAGTGACCTCGACGGGGTCGCGAGGAAGGTCATCGAGGATGGTGGTTTTGGTGAACATTTCATCCATCGCCTGGGTCACGGGATAGGCCTCCAAGGCCACGAACGCCCCTATATTGTGAGGGAGAATGGGCTGGAACTGGTTTCCGGGATGACCTTCACCATTGAGCCCGGGATCTATATCGTGGGGGAGATCGGGGTCAGGGTGGAGGACACCGTCGTCTGCACTCCTGGGGGGTGTGAGCGCCTCACTAGGCTCTCGCGTGAACTGAGATCCTACCCTGTGAAAGATTAGAGTAGACCTAGATATGCAGTCTCCCCTCACCCTTCTCCGGACCGTCGCCGGCGGCTCTCTCGCCTTGATGGGCTTCACTGTCTGCATCAGGTGGTATCTCTTCTGGAGGACAAACTTTGAGGGAGATCTGATAACCCACGGACCTTACGCGAGGGTTAGGCACCCCTTCTACTCTGGGTTCCTGGGCTTCGCGGTGGGATCCGCTCTCTTCTCCCCGTTCTTTGAGACGATTATGCTCGCGGTCTTCACTGTCGCGGGCATCCTCTACTATATCCCCCGGGAGGAGGCATATCTACTTAAGCAGTATGGGCGGGAGTACAAGCAGTATATGAGGGAGGTCCCTTGGAGGATCCTCCCTAGGGTCTTTTAGAAATTGTTCTGAAAAGAGAAAGAAATGGAGGGGTTACTCTCGGACCGTCTTGAGGTCGTGGACTTCAACGGCTCCAAGGTACATCTCAGTCAGCTGGGGGTGGTTCCGCAGTGCTTCCGCTTCGCCCTCGAATGTGAAGGAGCCTCCCCGCATCATGTATGCGTAATCCCCTATCTCCAGAGCTCTGCGGGCCCTCTGCTCGACGATGATGATCGGCAGCCCGGTCTGCTCTGCCATTTCCTCGAGTTTCTTGAGGACGTCTGTGACCAATTTGGGCATGAGTCCGGCGGTGGGCTCGTCCACCAGCATAACCTTGGGATCTCTCATCAGGACCATACTCTCAGCAAGCATCTGGCGCTCGCCACCGCTCAGGGTACCCGCGTCCCTCTTCATGTATCCCCGTATCCGGGGGAACAGCGAAAGGACCATCTCAAGATTTTTATCGACGAGGTCTTGGTCGTCCATGATATAGGCCGCCATCTTGAGGTTGTCCTCGACGGAGAGGTTGCTGAAGATGTTACCCGTCTGGGGCATGTACCCCAGACCGAGTTTAGTCCTCTCGTGAGGGCGCAGTTCCGTGATATCTTGGTCCTCGAAGAGTACCTGGCCCGAGTAGATGGTTCCGAGACCCATGATAGCCTTGAGGAGGGTCGTCTTCCCTACTCCGTTCGGTCCTACTATGACCGTGACTCCACCCTTGGGAGCCCTGAAGTCAAGGTCGTAGATGACGTGGATGGGTCCGTAACCGACGTTCAGTCCTTTTGTCTCGATGATATAATCTGACATCTCATTCACCTAGGTATGACGCGATGACCCGTGGGTCCTCGAAGACCTCTTCTGCTGTCCCTTCGGTCACCAGTTTGCCTCTGTCCATCGCGAAGACATGGTCGGCGTACTGGGCGGCGACCTCGAGGCGGTGCTCGATGACCAGGAAGGTGAGCCCCAGCTCGTCCCTCAGTCTCAGAACGTGGCTGAAGATCTGGTGGCAGAGGTTTGGGTCGATGCTGCCGACAGGCTCGTCTAGGAGGATCGTCTCAGCCCCGCACATCAGGGCTCTGCCGATCTCAAGGAGCTTGAGCTCCCCTCCGCTTAAGGTGTTAGCGGGCATGTTCCAGACATGTCTTAAGCCCAGGACCCGCAGGAGTTCTGAAGCCCGTCTAACAGCGCTGACCTCACTCTTCTCCCAGGTGGGCTTGAACAAGGAGAAAAATATGTTCTCCCCAGCATTGTCTGGGAGGGCCACGAGCATGTTCTCAAGAGTCGTCAACCTCAGAAAGGGGGATGCGATCTGGAAGGTCCTAACGAGGCCTCTGCGCGAGATCTTGTACATCTTCTCCCCGGTGATCTCCGCGTCCCTGTAGTAGATCTTTCCCTCTTCGGGTATGTAGAAACCGGAGATACAGTTCACAAGGGTCGATTTCCCACATCCATTGGGCCCGACCAGGAGATATATGCCGCCCTCTTTCAAACCGAAGCTTATACCATCAACTGCAGCGAACTTTCCGAAATATTTCCTAACTTTGTCGATCCGTAGAACTTCAGACATCAAGCTTCAAGTATCAAGACAGTCCAGTGCTATTATTAAAATATTATCTGAGAGAGTTGCCTCTAGCTTGCCAAAAAATATAAAAAAAAGGGTTTGAGATCGGTGTCTCTCCCTTCGGTGTCTACTTATTGTCCTGGTGGAGTCAAGCCTGGAAGCGCTCTACCATCAGGTGTTTCAGCTTCCGAGTACCAAGCTACAGACCCAGCAGCCCCGTCATACAAGCCATATAGTGCAAAGACGGGCTCGTCTTCAATGTAACTGAAGCCCCAGATGTTATAGTTGCTCGCTTTCCTGTCGCCCGCATCGTTCAGTAGGGTCCAACCGCTGGCACCCCACTTGCCGTAAGTGACATCGAACTGAAGTTGGGTTAGGTCTTCGGGATCGGTGCTCTGTGCGCTAGTAACAGACTCAAAGAGGGTGGTCATGATGTCATAGGCGCAGGCTGAATAGTAGCCCATAGATATGCCTGTGACGCTCACATACCGGTCGTACAGGTTATCAAAGACCTCTGATTTACCAGGGGCAGCATAGGTGCTCGGGAGGGATACGTGAGCTACTTGTGATGGAGCGTTGTCCAGTATCAATTGAGTCATGGCTGAACCGTCGGAACCGAACCAAGCTAGGCTATACAGAGTTGGGTAGTCCTCAACCTGGGTCAGGAGGGGCCCTCCGTCCTCTCCGAAGCAAATCAGTTCAATACCAACATGGTCAGCACCGTACTCGTCGACAAGCTCCTGCGCTTTTGACTCAGCTGAAGCAAGGTAGCTGCTGAACTCCCTGCTCTCTGTCTGATATCTGATCTGCTCGGCGACGACCCCACCCTTCTCCTCAAACTCTGGTTTGAGGATATTGTAGATGCCGTCAGCCCAAGCATCAGCTCTCTGAATCACGATGATTGCCTGTATGCCCCAGCTCCATAACATCTCGGCGATGGCCGGAGCTTGGACTGTGTCGTCTGGGCACATCCTAAATAGGTTGTCATCAGCTATTCTCAGTGTTGGAGCAGTTGAAGATGGGCTCCAGAGCAGAATGTTGTTCTCGTTGACATAAGAGAGAGCACCAGATGCCTGAGATGACCATCGACCGCCAATTACTAGGTTGACATCCATTGCTTTGAAGGACTGTACCTTCTCAAGGTGGATCGCAGCCTGGCTCTGTGCGCTGTCGATCAATAAATCGAAGGTTACATCGTAACCCAGCGCATCTGCCAACTCATTCATATCAGGTATCAAGATATCATCTGTATAGGGAACGTCCCACTCAAGCCCAGGATCGCTCGCGATGATGTTACCAATTTTTACTGTTTTGCCTGCAAGTGGTTCAACTTCAACTTCAACTGTCTTCTCTTCGACTTCTGTCTTTGTGGGTGCCATGAAGTAACCTACACCAGCGCCAATTACTAAGCCTACAATCAGTAGTACCGCCATCATAGTTGTGGAATTATCTGACATTTTTTTTCACTCTTCTAGGTTTATGCATTCGATAACTCCTTTTTTCGCTATATAAGCCTTGTTCGCGAAAATAGTTTATTTACATATACTTGCCGGGTGCGAAATATATAAAAGAATAAAGTAGACTAGTAAAGTGGTCTAAAATGGGGATCCCAGCAATTTGGGTAGCAGCATTAGTTTATGCTGCAGAGATCACCCTCCTAAGCATTGGTTTCACGCTGACCTATCTTACCGCAAAAATCCCTAACTTTGCTCACGGTACGTATGCTGGTTTCGGCATCTATGTGGTCTATACCATCTCTAAAATCTTGAACATGTCCCCCTATATCGGATTCCCTATCTCATTCTTTGTCGGAGGGGGGGTAAGCGTACTGGTATTTATTATTGTGATCCAAGTTTTAGGTCGTATGGGTAGCGGAGCCATTGTGCTCACTATCGCTACCTTGGCGATTCAGATATTCTTGACCTCAGCATTGTATATCTATGCTTTCTGGATACGAACCCTCTACTCAACATATACTGTCGGATTCCTCCTCAAGGAGTTGGACTTTGAATTTATGGGTATGCCAGGGATATTATACGTTTCTGTCTCTATCTGCGTCTGTACGGTCATAGTACTGCACTATATGTTAACCCGTACAAAGACGGGGATCGCAATGAGGGCCTGTGCTGAGGACACAGAACTTTCATCGGTTCTGGGTATAGATGTAAATAGAATCCAACTCTTCTCATGGTTCCTGACGGGTGGTCTTGCAGCTTTGGCCGGTTCGATGATGCCGTTGTGGTTCGCCTCATCGCCCGCATTGGGTTCGTTCATGATCACAAGTATCATGGCGGCTAGCCTACTGGGTGGCTTCAATAATGTATACGGGGCTATCATTGGTGGTATAGGCATCGGGTTCTCCGAGATACTCTTAACCTTCTTCCTACAACAGAGAATTGGAATATGGGTTGGAGAGTATCGGCCTCTTATCCCCATGATCGTATTGGTTACAGTCCTACTGATTGAACCCAACGGGCTTCAGGGAGTCTGGGTAAGGCTCCAAAATTCGGATATAGGACAGAATCTGTTGAAGATGATTGGAAGGGGGGGAGTTGAAGAATGATAGATTTATTGAGCACCCTAGTTGCCGTTTCGGGTCAGGCCAGATTAATCGTAGACATAGCAATGTATTTCGGCCTCTTCGTCATCGTGGCCATGGCCCTCAACTTCCAGTATGGGAACGCTGGCGTCCCCAACATGGGATGCGCTGTCCAAGTCATCGTCGGGGGATTCACGGTGAGCGCTCTGACCACACGGTTGACCTTCTGGATTGTAAAACAAGCGGGTGTGCAGTTGTTACCGTACAGTAGCAACTACGACTGGGTCTACAACAACGTCAGGAACGTGAGCGTCCTCGCTAACGGCTACCTCCAAAAACACCCCATGCTCTGCATAGCTCTCCTGTTGTTCTCGCTTTCGGTCTCAATCATTATAGGTGCAGTTATAGGCTGGATCATCGCTGTGCCCGCCATAAGACTGAGGGCTACTTACCTCGTTATCACCCTGATCACCATGGCTGACGCATCCCAGATCATCGGGAGGAACGTGGTGCAACTCAGCGGTGGAACCCTGGGCATGTTCGTACCGAACGTGTTCGCATTTTATCCCGGAGATAGGACCGTCTTGATGGCGACCCTCACCCTATTCATAGGCCTAATAAGCTTCTTCATATTCAGGACGATGCTCAACTCACCCTACGGAAGATTGATGCGGGCGATACGTGAGAACGAGGTAACCGTCGGCAGCGTCGGGAAGAACGTGGTCGGCATAAGGAGGAACATACTGATGTTCGCTTCAGGAATCACCGCCCTCTCAGGATGCCTCCTGGCGTTCTACTTCTCCTATGTGGTCGAGGCCAACTACCAGAGAGCCTTCTGGACTTACTGGCCATGGCTGATGCTGATCATGGGAGGCCCGGGCAACAACGCAGGCACCTTCCTGGGAACAGCCCTGGTGGTTGCTTTGCGCCGGA
>JASFTK010000010.1:0-27092 GCA_050053595.1 Candidatus Bathyarchaeota archaeon
CCAGTGTTTAACCATCTTGATCGATGGGAGGTATACATATATGGCCCGTTTCTTGATGGTCTCCGTTTTCCCCATTTAATTCGATGAGAGAAGAGGCGTGGAAAGTATTAAAGACTTACTGGTAAATTGGTGCGGCCGCCGGGATTTGAACCCGGGTTGTCAGCTCTCCCCGACGGAGTCGTGGGGGGCTGAAGTCATACCAGGCTGGACCACGGCCGCGCGATAAGCCCACTTGGGAGGTACACTCGTAAATTTCATCCAGTCTATTAAGCCTTTTCTGGAGGATTTGCTGGGTTGATACTTGAGCAGGGTATGTGGTTATCAAGCTGTATTGACCTATTCCACTGTGGAGAGTATAGACTGACATTACATCATAGGGCTTGGATTTCTGATCAGATCTCTGGGCTGTAGATGAGGGATATTAACACTTTCGTCGAATATCGAAAAAACGTTAAATAAGATGTTGACGAGAAGGGGTAAACGACTCATGGCCTTGGGCCTGTAGCTCAGCAAGGCAGAGCATCGGGCTTTTAAGACTGCGGTCGAGGAGACCCGGTGGTCAGGGGTTCAACTCCCCTCAGGCCCGCTCAAAGGTCAGAAGCAAGGAGAGAGTGGATGTGGAAACCCGTGTAAGGGAACTTAAGTATCGTATGATGATCACCGACCTACTGAAGGTTGCGAGCGAGAATCACACCTATCAGGAACTCTCTGAATTCCTTGGCCTCAGTCCCCCCATCCTCAGCCGATACATGAGGGGACATGTGCTCCCCAGCTTCAGTCGGGCTCAGACCCTCTATGAGAAGTTGATGGAGATCACAAACATCAAGGATGAACTGAAGAGGCGTATCAACTTCGACGAGGATGGTTACTTCGACAACACCCCCCTCGTCTGCGAGATCACCTGGCTCAAGATACTATCAAACTACGCCCTTGAGAAATTCGCAGGTCGCAGGGTGACCAAGGTGCTCACGGCGGCCGTCGACGGTATTCCTGTCTCCTCCCTTGTGGCCAACCTCCTAGATGTGGATCTCATCATAGCCAAGGACAAGAAAGAGGTGGGCATAGATGATTTCATCGAGGAGACCTATATCCCCAAGGGCTCAGCGATGAGGCAGAGCCTCTATGTCCCTAAGAGTTCGATCAGGAAGAGGGACAGCATACTCATCATCGATGATATAGTCAGGACGGGAGAGACGGTCAAGGCTCTGGTGGATGTGGTGTTGAACCAGAAGGCGGATGTAGCAGGGATATACGTGTTGGTCACCGTGGGGGAGGACTGGAAGCGTTATCTCGAGGATTATATCAGTAAGTACAGCTTCGAGACCCTCATCGAGGTCTAGGCTCGGAGTTCACAAACACTTTTATCCATGGATTAAGGTTTAGTGAGGCGAACCAGCTCATGTTCAACAAGATCACCATGAAAGACACCATACGTATAGACCCCACCAGATTTGGGAATCCCTTGGAGGATGCCGCATTCGAGGAACTCAGGGCCAAGTATGAGGGGTTGGTGGATGAGGAGCTAGGGTATGTCATCAGCGTCGTCGATTTGAATGTAGACCCCATCGGTAGGATCATCCCCGGTGACGGTGGCACCCACCACCCTGTGACTTTCTCTATCCTGACCTTCTACCCTGAACTACAGGAGGTCGTTGAGGGGGAGGTAGTTGAGGTCGCGGACTTTGGGACCTTTTTGAGGATCGGCCCGGTTGACGCATTACTCCATGTCTCCCAGCTCATGGACGACTTCATCAGCTACGATGAGAAGCAGGGGGTCTTGCTGGGGCGAGAGACGGGGAGAACCATCCAAAGAGGAGATGTTTTCAGGGTAAGGATTGTCGCGGTCTCCTTCCCCCGTGGTAGGAGTTCCGGGAAGATCGGTGTCACAGCACGTCAGCCCTTCCTAGGGAAGCACAACTGGATCAAGGCTGAGATCCGGGAAGAAGAGCCCGAGGAAGAGGAGGGAGAGGAATGAGCAGGGCATGCAAGATGTGCAAGATTATTACAGATGAGAACTCCTGCCCCATCTGCAGGGGTACTGACTTGAGCGACGATTTTTCGGGCCTCCTCGTGGTCTTGGACCCCGATGGATCTCAGATGGCCCAGAAGATGGAAATCAAAGAGGAGGGCCATTACGCCCTCAGGATCAGATAGGGACCTAAAGACCGAGGTCCCTGGGAGGAGAACCCTCAACCTCCCCGTTTCCATGAGGGGAGAGCTGAAAAAACCATTGGGGAAGTTGCTTAAAGGGCACCCTTCTAAGACAGTCCACAAATTAAAAAAAATTCTCAAGGAGAAAAATCCCCCGTACTTTGCCGTGGTAGGGGATATAACCTCAAAAAACATACTGAGGGCAGACCTCCAACCGGACCTCGTGGTCGTCGACAACAGGGTGATGAGGGTCGACATTGAGCCTATAGATTTGCAGGGGCGTGAGAGTATACCCTCAATGAATCAAGCCGGTACCATCGACACCGGTGCCTGGGTCGCCCTCCGAGAGGCGATAACCCTTAAAAGCAAGGCATCTGTAATCGTTGAAGGTGAGGAAGATCTGCTGGTCCTCCCTCTCATCTTGATGTTGCCCGAGGGATCTCTGATCGTCTATGGGCAACCCCGGGAGGGGATGGTCGTCGTTGAGGTAACGACGGAGATGAGAGAGTGGACGGGGGACTTCATATCCCGGATGGAGGAGTGTTGAGCTGAAAACGGAGTTGACGGAGACTAAAAAGAACGCCCTTTTAGGGAGGAGGGAGATCTCCTTCCAAATCCAAGAACCATCTACCCCAAGTAGGTCCGAGGTGCGGAGGGAGTTCGCTGTCCAGATGAAAGCGGAGCTGGACCAGGTCTGGATCAGGAGCCTCAAGACCAAGACTGGCACTCATACAACTGTGGGGCTGGTCCATATTTACGACGACGCTGGGAAAGCCCTTGAGGTGGAGCCCCAGCACATCATCCAGAGGAACAAGACCCCGGAGAAAGCACAGGAGGTAGAGGAGCAGGATGCCTGAGAAGAAGACACACGAGCTCTACGAGATTGAGGAAGGAAAGGTAGAGAGGAAGAGGCCCTTCTGTAACAGGTGCGGCAGGGGCTACTTCATGGCCGATCACGGCGACCGGTACAGCTGCGGTCACTGTGGATTCACCATTTTCAAATCCAAAGACAATTAATTACCCCCGCCTAATCCCCATATTCCTTTAACCCTTCATTATACGCCATGAAAATCTGGGTCCATTACAGGAAGATCTGTCTACTACTCTGAATCTCCTGAAAACTTATCAGCCATGGAGATGAAGACCACTATCATCCTGTGCGGTATAAGGGGGTTACTGTTTCTGGTCAAGGGTGAGGTGAGGTCAGATGACGTCGTATCTAATACCGACATAATACATGATGGTGAGGACAGTTAACGCTATCAACAGCCCCTTGAGGGCTCTCTTCCGATCTATCATGAATGCATAGATACATCCAACGATAAAGCCGCTGATATGGGCGTCATGGGCAATAGTAATATCTGTGGGAGCCCAGAGGGAGTAGAGTTCCACTAGGCTCAACATAATACCCACAATGACAGAAGGGAGGGGAATGACCAAGGCGTAGGTTATCTTGAAAGGCATGAGGAGGAACAGAACCGCGATAATACCGAAGATAGCTCCAGACGCCCCTATCAGAGGGATACTTGAAGAAAGATGTAAGACGCTGTGTGCCAGCCCGGACACTATACCAGAAGCCAAGAATGCGAGAGTAAAATTCTTGTGACCTATATCCCTCTCAACGATAATGCCAGAGCCGACGAGAGCGATGCAATTGACGAAGAGATGGACCCAATTCCCGTGCAGGAAGAGATAGGTCACAACGGCATCGACTGCAACCCCATTGAAGATTCGGACAGGGAACAGAGAATAGGTCTCATAGATCTCTAAGGTCATTTCAGGGGGCATGACAGAGATGTATGTGTGTATGAACACGAGTGACAGAAGGAGGATGTATGTCACATAGGGGGTGGGGCGCCTCTCCTCCTGTTCCACCTCATCCATGTCCCTAAAATGCCCTAAAGCTCGTTTAAACTCTCCGAGCCTCACATTGAGAGGGACTGTAATCCAATCTGGACTCCGATTTAGGCAATCTTCGGATATAATAAAAACATATTTACCGGGCTTATCGTATGCCATGGGTGAACGCTGGAGGCTAATCGATGGACAATCGAGTCGAGGTAACAGACATCATCGGTAGGGGCACATGGTATGACAAAGCTGCTTTTGAGTTGATCGATAGGGAGAAGAGGCTGGGTCATAGCCTTGATCTGATCCGGACTGAGAGCGGTCTAGGTGCTTCAGGAATACCCCATATTGGCAGCTTGGCCGATGTTCTCAGGAACCATGCTGTAGCTCAGGGGGTCAGGGTCCAGGGTTACGACGCGGAGTTCATAGCCTTCTCAGATGATAAGGATGGCTTAAGGAAGGTACCTGCAGGTTTCCCCGACGAGATGGAGAAGTGGATAGGGTATCCGGTCTCCTCCATCCCGGATATATTGGGTGATTGCCATGAGAGTTTCGGAGCCCATATCACTTCCCTACTACTAGAGGCGGTGGAAGTGAGTGGGGCTGACTACTCTTTTAGATCAGGGACCAAAGTCTACCAAGAAGGGGTCTTAGACGAGGAGATAATCACCCTTATGGAGAACGCGGATAGGGTAGGAGAGATAATCAAGGAGGAGCTGGGACAGGAGAAATACACCGATACCCTCCCTTACTTCGCTGTCTGTGAGGATTGTGGTCGCATCTACACCACTAAATCGTACAAGTTTCTCCCTGGAGAGAATAAGCTGCTCTACCGCTGCGAGGGTATGGAGATCAAGGGCAGATGGCTTGAGGGTTGTGGCAACGAGGGGGAGGTAGATGTCTTGGCTGGACAGGGGAAATTGAGTTGGAAGGTAGAGTTCGCAGCACGTTGGCACGCCTTGGATATAAGGTTCGAGGCTTATGGGAAGGATATTGCCGACTCTGTGAGGGTGAATGACAGGATCTGCAGGGAAATCTTTGGATGGGAGCCCCCTATGCACGTCCAGTACGAGATGTTCCTCGACCGGGGTGGACGCAAGATATCCAAATCCGCTGGTAATGTCTTCACCCCCAAAGTATGGTATAGGTATGGCTCCCCCCAGTCCCTCAACTTACTGATATTGAAGAGGTTCATCGGCACCAAGAGTGGCTCTGTAGAGGAGATACCTCCTCACATGGAAGAGTTAGACGAACTGGAGGATGTCTGGTTCGGGAAGAGGAAGATCAGAGACAAGATGGAAGAAGCCAAGCTTAAAGGCCTCTATGAATACGTCTGGATGCTCGAACCCCCCGAGAAGCCCGAAGTCCACATACCCTACAACCTTATGCTAAACCTCGCCAAGGTCTCGCCGAAAGGTCTAGAAGCGAAGTTTATCAGGGAGAAACTAGATGCCTATGGGAACCTCAAGGGAGGGGACAAGGGCCTAGACAAGAGGATTGAGTACGCCCTTAATTGGATCGATGATTTCGGCGAGCCTGAGATAGAAACCGTTGACATTGATAAGGGTGAGGCCAAAGCCCTGAAAACCCTCATCTCTGCTCTGAAACAATCAGAGGACGAGGAGGGTTACCAGAGTGCGGTCTTTGAGGTAGCTAGGTCATCTGATATGCGTCCAGGAGTTCTCTTCAGGCTGCTCTATAAGATCCTTATAGGTAGACCCCGAGGTCCGAGGTTCGGACCTTTCGTGGCGACCATCGGCAAAGATTCCGTCATCGCAAAGTTTGAAAAGACACTCGGAAACTAGCTATTCCGACCTATGTGATAGGTTCACATAGCTTTATTTCATTACTGTATTGCTCGTAAAGGATAGCCTACAAGTATTCTGTATGCCCGTGAGAATCCCTGTTACCCCATAATTAGGGGGTTAGCGGGCTCTATACTCAAGATCCTCATCATGCATCAGAGGGGCAACGCTGTCATCGCCCGCTGGTCAGTAATGATTTACGCGTAAGTAAAAGGGTTGTGAAGGGACCGTTGATGAGTGGTCAACGTTGTTTTTCGTCTCCAGAGATGTAAAATAGCAGTGCTGAACCATATGTGAACCCTTGGAGGATCACCCCGAACCAAGTGGGGCACCATAAACCAGGTAACTGGGAGAACAGGAACATTGTGGCACTCAACATTACGATCACCACGAAAACCTTCGTGGTCCAACCATCCAATTGACCCCTAATCCGGTCAACCCCCATTATGGATGGTACAGCTGAAACCTCAGGCTCAAAAGAAGGTCCGAATGACTCTGGGGGTGGGGTAAACGGGTACAGTTCTTTGTATCTCCTGGAGATTAATGCTATCGTCAATCCGAACAGTGTCTCAAGGAGCAGTGTGAGAATGAGGATACATTGACACCACCATGGGAATGATAATAGCTGAATATTCGTTCACCTACACATTATGAATTAATAAATCAATACATCATGTAAATATAATATCATTTATGGAATATCATAATTTTCAATTAATAGTTACATAATAAACAGATTAAAAAATTCTACGAATGTAGAGGATAACCGATATACGTTATACATATTATTCAGAGTAATGATTTAAAATAATTGACAAGGACAATGTTACATACAACCATATAAAGACTCCATAAAATCCTAGTTAACGCCAGACATAACGAGTAGATTTATTCGAGCCGGATGGAATACAATTGATCTATGGAGACCTTCAGTGCGGTTGTCTCAGGCGGAGAGATCGTGGTCCCCGCCTTGAATGAGGCCAACAGCCTCTATCAAGATGGGTACGGCTCGCTCCTACGAGATAGGAAAGTCCTCTCGATCCAGCCATTCGAAGCGCTGTATCTGGTGGAGAGAGGGAAGGTGTCAGTCTTCGATGAGGAGACAAGGGACAGGTTGGTCTTCCAGGAACTACTCCAGAGACTCTCATGTCCCGACCCTGAGATCTGGACACGCTACCTGGTATACAGGGACCTCAGAACTAGGGGATTCGTGGTGAAGGCCCACTCCGGATCCGGAGTGAGTTTCCTGGTCTACGAACGAGGGTCATACGGCAAGAAGTTGCCCAAATATCTCGTCCATGCAGTGTGGGAGGGTTCTCATGAGACTCTCAGTAGCCTTTCTGAGGTGCTGGACACAGCTGTGGACGCGGATAAGATACTGAGGTTGGCAGTGGTAGACCGGAGGGGGGAGATCGTCTATTACACCCTTTCGGATAAGGGATTCAGGGAGCAGGACCCTAGATAGCTTCCACGATATCTTCGAGCCTAACTTTCCTCTGTTCTGAGGTCTCCATGTCCTTGACTGCAACACAGCCTTCTTTGAGCTCCCTCTCACCGACGATGACCACCTTACTGAAGCCCCTCTTATTGGCGTTATCAAGCTGCGTCCTGAGCCCCCTGTCTACGATATTCAGATCAGTCTTGAACCCCGCCCTTCTGAGCCTCTGGGCCACCTCGATGGTCTCTTGTCTAACATTTTCGGAGGTCGCCGCGACATAGACCTCAGGACCCAGGGTCAACCTTCCGAACACACCGATCTGGTCAAGTAGGGGGACGAGACGGTCGATCCCCATGGATATCCCCGTCATAGGGGTAGGATCCCCTCCGAAGAGCTCCACAAGGTCGTCATATCTCCCACCGCCAGCGATACTCCCCGCTTCCTCGTAGCCCTCAGCATATACCTCAAAGACAGGGCCAGTGTAATAGTCTAAGCCCCTAGCAAGGCTGAGATCCACTATCAAGTATTGCCTTATCCCGAAAGCTTCTGAGAGTTCCACGATCCTATTCAGGACTCTGCATGCCTCAAGGCCCTCCGGCTGGTTTCTCAGGATCCCCATTGTCTTGTCCAAGGTCTTGGTCGGATCCCCCTTCATCGAGGTCATTTCAAGCAGCTTCTCTGAGGCTTCTGTGGTGGCACCTAATTTCCCAAGCTCTTCTATGACCCCTCCATCGCCGATCTTGCTCCTCTTGTCCACGGCTCTGAAGATGTCAAGGTACCGGTCCATGGGGAGACCGGTCTCCCTTACTAGGGCTTCGAGGAGTCTTCGGTCGTTGATCCGTATTATGAACCCCTCAAATCCGATGTTCTTGAGGCAGTCAACGGCGACGGTGAGGACCTCGGTATCTGCAATGGGGTCCTCAACTCCGACAATGTCCACGTCCATCTGCCAGAACTCCCGGCGACTCATCTCAGAGGGACGCTCATACCTCCATACTGGCCCTACAGCATACCGCTTGAAGGGTTTAGGGAGCTCCCTGTGGTTAGAGACAACCCTGGCAAGGGAAGCCGTCCACTCGAACCTGAGTCCGAGCTCCCGTTCCGACTTGTCTCTAAAGTAATAGATCTGGTTGATGACCTCCTCCCCGCTCTTGATCTTCAGCATATCCCAGTTCTCGAAGGCTGGGGTGCCGAGAGGTTGGTAGCCATAAGCCTCAAAGATGGACCTGATCCTGTCTTGGACCCAGTCCCTTTTGAGCATCTCTTCGGGGAGGTAATCTCGGGTGCCTCTAGCGGGTTGGAACATTGTCTGAGAAGTTTAACCGGGATTGGGCTATTTGAGAATACTGATAGACGGCTATCTGAGGACGTCAATTATTGTAGAAGGGTCAGTTGAGGGTGGTCTCCACCCTTTCCTTCCCCCTGCCTGGGTTCTTCCGCTTCAATCTGATACCGCCTATCTCGGAGGTGTTGCTGACGTGGGTCCCTCCACAGGGCATCTTCAATGATCCACATTTCCAGATCCTAATCTCGGGTCTCTTAGGGTCAGGGGTTATCTCGATCTCATGGCCTTGAGCCATGAACCGGTTTGTATCAGCCTGTGTCTTCATCAAGCCTTCGGGGGGGAGCCGGCCGTCGTAGGCATAGTCTGCCCTGTCCTTCCTCTCGTCGACCCTGGATCCTAGGCGTTCCATCTTCCCCAAGTTCTCCCAGAGGAAATATTCCATGATATGGGCGGCAGAGTGGAGTTTCATAATCCTGTACCTCCGTTCCCAGTCGATATTGCACGCCACCCCATCCCCCGGCTCGAAGAGGGGCTTAGACTCAAGTATGTGCTTTATGGAGCCGTCTTCCTCTAGGGTATCTACGACCCGCAATCCGTCGATCTCACCGGTGTCCCCGACTTGTCCTCCCCCTTCTGGATAGAAGGCGGTCTGATCCAGCTCCACCATCTTACCATCAGCCTTCAGTACTCTAGCATTGAAGGTTTTGAGGTAGGGGTCTTCGACGTATAGCCTTCGGGTTCCAGGCATCTTGATCGCCTTGGATCAGCGGAATGCGTCCCTGAGGAACGGGTAGAGGTCTTCTACCTGCTCTTGGACCATGGTCTGATAGTACTGGTAGAGGATGCTGACGCATAAGAGAGCGCCCATCCCTGAACCGAAGACGCCGAAAAACTCTGAGGCCGCAGCGAGGAGACCGACTATGAGGCCACTGATTACCGTGATGGTGGGTATGTACCTGTTAAGGAAGTTGACTATAGGCCTCCTACTCCTCCTGAATCCTGGGATCTGCATCCCCGATCCAAGCAGTTGATCAGCCATGTTCTCAGCGCCCAACCCTCCGATCTCAAGCCAGGTCAAGGAGAAGATGACGCAGATGCCGACCACTATGATGGTGTAGAGCAGGGCACGGACCGGGTCAGCGATTACTGCATCAATGTTGCCTGGAGACGATAGGTAGTACACAAAGCCCCCCGTTGGCGCCCCACTCGTAGCGTTGTAGGTTCCGTAAAGATTCAGGATCTTGTTGGCGTTGTCAGCGTTGAACCTCGACCAGATGAGCTGCCCTGCGAGCTGAAAGTTGGCGAATAGGGCGTAGGCCAAGATGACAGGGATGTTGGAGACGTAGAGGAGCTTGATGGGCATCTTGCCCCTGAAACCACGGTAGAGGGAGTGGCTGATAGGGAGTTCAACCCTCATCCCCTCGACGTATATGACGAATGCAAATATAGCGATGGTAGTGAGTAACCCCAGCATGTCAGGGAACCCGCCGGTCCTGTGGAGCCAGTTCCATACCGATTCGCCTCTGAACACCGTCTCGAAAAAAGCGGGTATCGCTCCATACCTTTTACCATCCCCCACTGTATAGAGGGCGAATGAGCTCCACCATATGGTTTTGGTGATACCTGCCACGATGAAGAGACTGATACCGCTGCCTATGCCCCAGCCTTTCTGGACTAACTCATCGAGGAGCATAATAAAGAGCCCCGCAGCCAATAGCTGCCCGAACACCAGCAGTGAGGTCCCAAAACCGATACTCCCGTAAGTGCCACTGATTATCATCAACGAAGCTTGGAGTATAACCATCATGAAAGAGAAGACCTTGCTTGCTGTGGTGAACAGGGCACGGTGTTCAGGATTGGTGTTGTCAAAGTCGATTATCTCTGAGCCCGCGAGGAGCTGGATGATGAGCCCTGCGGTCACAATGGGGCCGATGCCCAATTCAAGCAGTGTCCCCCGCTGAGATGCGAATATCACCCTCATGGTGAAGAGGGCGTCGCTCTGCTGGCCTGAAGAGACCCCGTATAGCGGCGTCTCGGCCATGATCAGATAGACTATGAGGGCGAGGGCTGTCCACATGATACGTGTGTTGAAGCTGACCTTCCTCTCTGGGGGCTTGACCTCAGGTATGAACCGGGATATAGGTTTGAAGAGGTTGAGGAAGGCCCCCATCCGGATCACTCTACCTCGAGGATCTGCCCACCCACACTCTCAAGCTTCTCAAGGGCTCTTGAGCTGTACTCAGATATCTTGACACTCAAGGGGAGATCGATACGACCCCTACCTAAGAGCTTACCATACCCCAAGGACTTGAGATCCAGGACCAGTTCTTCCCCTCTCTCGGCGACTTTTTCTGCACCGAATATCCTCGCAGCGAGATCTTGGAGCTCCCCAACATTGACTACCTCGGGTACAGGCTCTAGTGCTGAAGGGGGTTTGAAGCCGACTTTCTTGTATCTGTCGGGGTCATACTTCACTGTGCGTATCCAGAAGTGTTTCCGGCCTCCTGCCTTCCCTTTCCCCCCCTTCATACCACCTTTACGGTGCTGGCCAACCTGCCCCCAACCGCAGTACCTAGAGCCCCGCTGCTTCCTTGATTTCCTCTTTTTATGGGGCATTTTCTCCGCCGTCCGTATCAAAGGATGATAAATTCATTATAAACATATTGATATACCTCGAGAGCCCTCTACCCCAACTTTGCAAAATACCTTAGGCCATCCGGTGTGCAAGCTCGTTTATAGCTTCGCCCCGATTTCCCAACTCACCACCGCTCCTGTAGGGGCGTTTCACAGTCCGCTTGAAACCTTTCCTTGGAGGGTGAAGTCTAAAGAAGGGTTTTATCCCTTCGAGCTTGTGGAACTCGGCTTGACCTGAGTGGAGAGCTGTCGCTAAGGCTCCTAGGTCGTCGTATCCTAGCGGTCTCACGGCTTCTTCGGTGATAGGATGGTTCCCATCAATCCTCCCCCTCTTCTCTAAGAGTAGTCGGATGGTCTCGACGGTGGGCTCTCCCCAAGTGATATAATCCTTGGCACGTTGAAGCATCCCCCTATAATCGGGCCTGTCATCGATAAGGGTAGATGTGTTGTTCCTTTCCATCCTTAACATCTTAAGGGTGTCTGTGACCCTCGTAGGAACATTTATTGTCCCCCGGATCCGGATGGCCAGGATACTTTTCCGATCCATGTCACATCGCCCAATCCTGAGGAGTCATCAGCTTCACGGTGTTCTTAAGAGCCTCGAAGGTTGCGAAAGAGAACGAATGGGTGGTTTTTGTCGCCCCAACCGATTTCGTCCAGCAGTCCTCCACCCCAGCCATGGCGAGAACCCTCCTCGCGGTGTCTCCCGCCACGAGGCCGAGGCCCTTGGTCCCTGGCAGCAGGGTGACTGTGACGCTCCCACTCTTTCCTGATATCTTGAAAGGTATTGTGTGGGGTTCCCCACAGTCACACTCCCAGCTCCCGCAGCCCCTGCGTATGGGGTAGAGATTTATCTTCGCATCCTTGATCCCCTTCTCTATGGCGCCCCTCACTCGAGGAGCCTTCCCAGATCCGAGGCCGATGAGGCCGTCATGGTTCCCGACGGCGACGATTGACTTGAATCTGGAGCGCTCCCCGGCGTCGGTCTGCTTCTGTACCAGGTTGATGTCGATGACATCATCCCTGAGATTGGGGACCAAGATGTCCACGATCTCTACCTCTTTGATCTTGTAGCCTTCCTCGAAGACCTCGTAGATAGAGGATAGCTGCCCCTCTTTGACCATGCGCCCCAGCTTTGTCTTGGGCACCCAGCTGTCGAGGTGGTCCCTCCTCCGCCTTCTCCCGCTCATATCGTTGAATCCTCCATGATACCGTCCTTGACAATTTTAAAGTGATCAGGCAGCTCCTGCGGCTTCAGCCCCCGTTTCAGGTAACCGGAGAACAGCCTATCATACTCGTATGGCTCCTCAATGGATGCCGCATAATTCGAAATAGCCTCCCCCTTGATCCTATGGGGGTCAGGGAAGGCATCGCTGTCACAGGGGATCTCAAGGCCCGCGTCCTGAGCCCCTTTCACAGCCGCGAAAAGTTTAGCGCCTCTTGTGGGACGGGCGAGACCTATGTCGAGGTTTGCGCTCTCAATACCGAGTTTCAAGGCCTTCTGGGCTATCAGTAGCCCTAAGAGGTACGCTGCGGGTGTGTTCTTCCTCCCCCCTAACCAGCCATGATCTTCAAGCTCATGTGAATTGGCTTGGGCGTGGACAATATCGCCCTCTATCTTAGAGGTGACCAGTTGGATGCTAATATTCTTGTTAGAGGACCGGATCACGAACCTAGGTTTATCCGATCTGGCCAGGATACGTCTGGTCCGGTAGTTGGTCTTGGCTTCCCTCCTCCTCCTGTAGGGGACCCTGTACCTAGCTCCCTTAGCCAAAGGTCCGCCTCCTAAGGTTGTTCTCGGTGATGTACCTCTCCAGCTCAGCGACGTTACTGAACTCTCCTCCCTTTGCCTTCTTGTAGAGATCCCGGTAGGTGCTGACTGTGATTATCCTCCTATCCCTTAGAGCCTTCAACCTCTTCCTCTGGGCCCTGATCTTGTTGATCCACCGGGTCTTCCGCGGGATCACTGAATGCGCCGCCCCCTTCCGCGTCCCTTCCCCCCGGCGTCTCTTAGCCCTTCTCTGGGCCTTCCTAGTCCTCGCTCGCCCCCTGCTGGTGCTCTTCTTGGGAAGAGCCTTTATTACGCCCTCTTTGATGAGGCCTCTGATCTCCTGACGGGTGATCACTATCTCTACTTCATTGATCCTCTCAGGATCGATCCAGACTCGGTTGACCCCTATATCGAGGACAGATGCTGCGAGACGCCTCTGATTCTTGAGATCCATTACTGCTCAGCTTCCTCTTCCTCGGGCTCCTCAGAACTGGTTACTTCGGCCTCCTCTTCGGGCTCCTCCCCTTCTAGCTCATCCTCAGGGTATTCCTCCTCTTCCTCCAGCTCTATATCACCGGGGTTGAGGATCTTGATACCGAGTTTTTCAGCCTCTTTGAGGATAGTCTTCTTCTTCCGGGTCCCAACTGTGCCCCCAATCCGTGCCACCTGATTCTCAGGGTCAACGATGGTCAGGTCTCCCACGTTGTAAACCGCGACCTCCTCCATCCCGGAGGGGTGGAAACCCCTGACGGCTTTGGGAGAACGGTATCCTATCTTTACGACTTTGGGCCAGCCTTTTCGCTCCTGCCGCATCTTGTTGTCAATGCCTCTAGGCCTCCGCCAGTGGTCTTTTATCCTGTCGAGTCTCCATGACTCGAATTTACGGAAGTCTGGTTTTTTCTGAGACATCCGCTTCTTGACCTTCATCAGCCTTTTTCTTTCGTCTTCCCCGCTCATCATCAATCACTCCTTGCTGTATACATAGATGCCATCGAGGAACTTTCGTAGGTCCTTCCGCCTGATCTTGCAGGCTTGCTGGATATTGGCTGCGGTCTGGGCTACCTCCTCGATGTCGGGGCCTCGGACGATGATATCGTCTCCCTCCACAGAGACCTGGACGTTACCGTATATCTTGGCGTATCGGTCCTTCCTCTCTCCGATGAAATTTTGGATTGTAATCTGGTTGCCCTGTACCTTGACGGTTATGGGGAAGTGGACGAAGACTATCTTGAGTTTGTAGGTGAACCCCTCTGTCACGCCTTTGATCATGTTCCTGACATGGGCGATGAGGGTGTTGACCAAGGCGGCTTCCTTCTTCCGAGGATTCACCGCCCAAACCTTGAAGGTACCACCAGCGTGCTCTAAGCCCAGCCTAGCGTGGCGGAAATCTCTGGATACACTCCCGTTCTCCCCGGTTACTGTTACCTCGGACCCCTCAAGGGTCAGATTAACTGTTTCAGGGATATCAACGCTATTCTCAACGATGGTTGCCGCCATTATGATCACCTAGAAAACGTAGGCCAGGACCCTCCCACCTGTGTTCTCCTCCTTGGCCTGCCTATGGGTTATGACCCCCTTGGGAGTAGAGAGGATCATAGTACCGAGGTTCCTACTGGGGAGGAATCTCTTCTCGTATTTCTCGATGCCTTTCACCTTGACGGAGAATCTGGGCTTGACTGCTTTACATTCGTTTATCCTACCGAACAACTGGACTTTGAACTTTCCTTGACGCCCATCGTCTATGAACTCGATCTCCCCGATGTAGCCGTTAGTCTGGAAGATACGGAGCACCCTGCCGATAAGGTTAGAAGCGGGGCAGATGATGCACTCCTTCTTGTGCCGACCCTCGTGCAGGAGGATTGTGTTGAGCGCGTTAACCAATGGATCCATCAAAATCACCTGTATTTCTTGAAGCCGAGGTCTTCGGCTACCTCCCTGAAACATTGCCTACAGAGGTTGAGGCCGTACCTCCTGATGATGCCGTCGTGAGTGCCGCATCGAATGCATTGACGACTACCCTTACCGTAGTCTCTCTGCTCATTCTCTTCACTCACTGGGAAGTCCCACCTCTACACCGAATCTCTGCTTAATAAACTCGATTGATTCATCACGGGTCACTCTATGACTCCGCCCCACCTTGCCCCGGGCCCTCCTCCTCCTGGCCACCCGGTACCCCGCCCGTTCCACGGTGGCCATGACATCCATCCCCACGATGCCAAGATCAGGGTCATACCTCTGGCCCGGGATGTCGATGTGCTCACTTATACCGAAGCCAAAGTTGCCATTCCTGTCAAAGCTACGGGGATTGATCCTGTTCCCCACCGCTGGGAGGGTCATCCTGAGGAACTCCTCAGCTTTGGCCCCTCTCAGGGTGACCATGCAAGCGACTGGTTCGTTCCTCCTTATACCAAATGCCCTGACGGTCTGTTTCGCTCTTCGGATTGCGGGCTTCTGGTCTGTCATATTCTCCAGTATGGTCATTGCCCTGCTTAGGGGTTCTCCTGACTCGCCTGTTGAGATGTTGACGACGACCTTACCGATCTGTATGTCCCTCATCGAACGTCTCTCGGGCCTCTTCGGCTTACGGGGCTCTGGTTCCCTCTCTTCCTCGTCCACCTCCGGCTCCTCAGCCTCCTCAGGGACTTCCTCCATCTCTTCCGGTGTCGTTTCAGGTTCCCCTTCTTCTGATGGCTCTTCAGCATCTTTTTCCTCAGACCCCTCAGCTCCTTCGGGAGAATCTTCCATCTCAATTGGTCTAGGTTGATCTTCGGGGGTTTCTTTTTCTGAGGCCCCTTCTCCCTCTGGTTCAGTAGGGGTGTTCTCGGTCATCTCACTGCACACCCGGTAATGATATTATTGAGGTCTCCGTCCCCACTGCGAATATGTAGCTCTCCAGGGTCCTGACGTCCTCGTTCTCGGGTGTACGGATGGTGGCTGTCCGCTTGGCGCCTGGCTCGGGGCCCAGTCCCATGAGGATGCCATATTGTCCCTGGGATCTTCCGCCTGTGATGATGGCCCTGACCCCCGGTTTGAATGTGATGTGGTCGGTTATCTCCTGTTCTGGGATTTCAAGTCTGACTATATCCCCCACCTTAAAATCCCCCTCATTTTCCAGGATTATGTTCCTCCCGTCGTGGAGGTTCAACTGGGTCACCCCGTCCTTTATGGTTGTCTTGCCGACGATCCTGCAGAGTTTGAACCCGGTCTCCTCCTTGGAGATAGGGTGGAAGATGAACCTCCCCCCATGTCCTGGGAGCAACCTGTAACGGAGGTCGGCGTCGGGTAGCTCCACGACATCCATGAGGCCGACGGAGTAACGCTCATCCCGCCGAGTCTTCCCGTCGACCCTGATCTTCCCCTGGGTGATTATCGCCCTAGCTTCCTTGGCATTTCGGGCTAACTTGAGGAAATCTCGGACCATCACCAGCAGGGGTGCGGATACCTGGATACTATGTGGGCCCGGGTTAGGCCTGACCGCCCATACTTGATCTTTCCTGTGGATAGGCCAGAACGTTGGGGACTTCTCCCTTTTCATATGTCTCGAAGGGCCTTTCTTACCCACTCCTCAGTCCCCTCCCTGCTTCGCATCGAAGCCACGACGTTCCAGTATCTCCCGCCTCTTGCTGTCGTCGAGGTTAAGCCTAGTGATGATGACATTCTCTGGGCGGATGGGTATCTGCACAGTGGAGCCATCCATCCTGTTACGGGTGACCCCCTCGACGTAAATCTTCCCCCGTTTGACATCAACCCTCATGACCTTACCCTCTGATAACTTTCGGTCCCCCTTGGTGATCTGGACTGTGTCATCGCTCCTGATGGGCATAGAGCGGGTGCCATGTTCAGCTTTGAGGGGTGGTGAGAGGGGTGCCGATAGATGCTTCCTCCTGATGTGCTTGGGGGCGTTGAACCGCTTTTTCCTCGCCTTCCCAGGCTTGGTGATCCCCCCTTTCTTCATATCAGACCACCATCCTGGCTATCGTGTTGAGGCGCGGCCACCTCTCTACCGCCTCCCTGGCTACGGGGCCCTTGATGTCGGAGCCCCTCATATCGCCATCAGGGGTGAGTATAATTGCAGCGTTGTCCTCGAACTGGATCCATGTGCCGTCCCTGCGAGGGTAGGGTTTCCTCTGCCTTATGACAACAGCGTTGAACAACTGCCTCCTCATCTCAGGGGTGCCCTCCCGGCAGGATACGACGATCAAGTCCCCGACCCCAGCCGGCGGTTGCCTCCGTCGGACGCCTTTATAGCCGACTACCTGGATGAGCTTGAGCCTCCTGGCACCCGTGTTGTCTGCGCAGGTGAGCATGCTCCCTGTGGCGAGACCGGTCGAGATGCGGCGCCGCATCCCTATCCTACGTTTGATCCTCTTAGACATCTGTAACTACTCCTTCTCCACCACAACAAATGACTTGGTCTTGCTGAGAGGACGGCACTCGGCGATCTTGACCTTTTCCCCCCGTCTCGCAGCTAGGCAAGGGGGGTTGTGGGCTGTGATCTTGTTATGCATCCGAGCGTACCTCTCGTATTTTGGATAAAACTTGGTGTAGTTGATATTCACCACTACGGACTTTTGCATCCGGTCACTCACAACGGTCCCGTCAAGTATCCTCCCCCTTATACTCAGGGAGCCATGGAAGGGGCAGTTGACGTCATCGCATTCAGTCTCAGGTCTCTTGAACACCATCAAAATCCATCACCATCTCTTTTTCAGTTTCTTCTTCACGCGGTCTTCAGGTCTGCCGTAAAGGGCCTCACCCTCTACCTCCACATCTCCACACTTGAGACTGAGCCTGAAAGTGGCGCCGCGCTTTGATACCCTCTTCAGTTCGTTCCCCTGCTGTATCATCAGGGTCTTCCGGCTCTCGTCTACAATTTTCCCGGATATACCTATCTGAGAATGATTTCTGCTCCTGATGACGCCGGTCTCTAGGCCGATAAGCTCGTGCTGGAGGATGTTCCTCGGGGTTCGTGGGCTCATAAGCCGAGTTCCTCCTCTCTATTGACCGTCAATAACCGGGCTATAGCCTTCCGGAGGGCTTTGACCCTACCGGGGTTCTCGATGGACCCGCCGGCGTTTATCATGGTCCTGACCTCCGACAGCTCCGCCCTTAACTCCTCAAGGCGACTGTCCCTCTCCTCAGGAGACAGCTCACGGATACGCCTCATACGTAGAATGGGCAATTCTAACCCTCCTCGCCCACATCCTCAGAGGGCTCAGTAGTCTCAGACTCGCCTTTCCCACCCGCCTCCTCAGATTTTTCCTTTGAGGGCACTGCTCCCTTTTTATTTTCGGACTCTGTTTTATCCGTTTCTTCAACATCTGAAGACTCCAAAGGTCCCTCTTTTTCGACATTAGCCTCAGATTTAGGAAGCCCCGTGGACTCCTCAACCTCTGAGGTTTCATCCGCTGCCTGTTCTTGTTCTTCAGCAAATGTCTCTTCTTTAGTTTTGGACTCGGGTTGTACTGATCCCTCGGACGCCTCGTCCTGGGCTTTTTTAGTGTCCTCGACCTTGGGGGTCTCAACGGGCTTTTCTTCAGTATCGGTATCAGCTGACTCTTCGACTTCGGCTGTTGGTGTCTCTTTGACTTCAACGGTCTCTGCTGAGGTTTCGGCTTCTCCCTTGCCCTCTGTCTCTGGGACTTCAGGCTCTTTGATCTCTTCAACCTCAGCCGTGGTTACAGTTTCCTCTTCAGTGGTCGTCTCAGAGGGCTCTTCCCCCTTCTCTTCAGGCTCTTCGCCCTCGGTCTTTGCCTCTTCGGGCTCGGGTTCTACCCCTTCCGGTAGAGGGGTTTCTTCCTCGGGGTATTCTATCTCCGGAAGGTTTTCAAGGGTGACCTTGTCGGGAAAACTGGCTTCAGGGGGGACGATGGTGACATTGACCCCGAAGGTTCCTTTCTTTTGTTTGACGTGGATTACTGCGTTCTTGACCTGCTTGAGGGCAGGGTCACCAGCCTTGGGGATGTACCCGTCGGTCACCTTCTCGTATCTACCCCGGTCGCTCCTGAGCTTCCCTCTGAGGACGATCTCGCATCCGAGGGCTCCCGCCTCCATAGTCCGCCTCAGAGACCAGAAGAGAGCCCTGCGGTAGTGGACACCCCTCTCAAGGGCGTTGGCGATCCTAGAGGCCATGATACGGGGGTTGAGTTCAGGGACCTCGACTTCCACCACCGTGATCTGGGGGTTGGAGAGGCCGAGCTCCGACTCGAGACGGGCCGAGGCTGCCTTGATGGCGCGGCCCCTCTTACCGATGACCCTGCCGGGCCTCATTGTGAACAGGTTTATCTGAGCCCCGAGGGGGGTCTTGGTGAGGGTGATGCCACCGTAGCCAGCTCCCTCGTACTCTTCGGCAAGGAGCTCGTCCACCTTAACCCGTTCTATATTGTCTTCAATAATACGCTTGACTACCGACATTAAATCTCCTCGACTGCTACCTCCACATGGGTTAGGTGGTTGAAGTAGGGCGTTGAATTACCGAACGCCCTGTGAATATAATTCCTGATGACCCGTCCCCGCTGGGACGCGATGTGGATGATCTTGAGACGATCCGTATAGAGCCCCTTGAACTCTGCGTTGGCCTCGACCTGATCCAAGATCTTAAGGATCACCCCAGCTGCTTTCTGAGGGAACCGACCCGCGTCGAAGCCTTGCGCCCCTTTCCTATGGGGTACCTTCTTACGGTGCCTGTGATAGGGGATAGGTCGATTGAGGTCTACCACCTCCTGAAGGACCTCCTTTGCCTTGACCAGCCTCATCCCCCTGATGCGATGACAGATCTCCCTAGATGCCTTGGGGGATATCCTGAGATCCCTACCGCTGGCTATCGCGGTCCGGTCTGGGTCGAGCCCTTTTATCGAATATTTCCAAGACGGCATATACGCACCGTACGCCAGCATAAAACATCGATTCTTATAAAAACCTTTTTGAGATTTGTATAGAAGATAAAAAGTCCTTTTCTCAATCAATCGCTAAAGCGTAATTCTTTACAAATTACAGTTTGAAACAAGAAAGTAGATAAGAAAACCGCATTGATTGGGTTGTTACGCTATTTGAGAGGGATATACATAGAGCTCCTCGAAGCCCCGATACCCGGTCTCCCATGACGTACAGGCTGATTAGTGATGGCATATTCCCCCAGGTAGTGGCCTACCTTCCGGACATCCAATCTTACCTCTTTGAACTCGCTACCATTGAAGACGTGGACGGTCTTCCCTATCATCTCGGGAAGAATGATGAGGTCCCTGGCGTGGGTCCTAATTGGTTTTTGGTCCGGGGTCCATGATCTGATCTTCTCTATCAGTATCCGCTGCCTGTCGCTTATCCCCCTACGGAGGCTCCGCCTCATCCTAGACGGCAGCATCCTGATAAACTCGTCCATGGAGACGGTCTTCAGCTGCTCTTCGTTCAGACCGCGGTAAAGGAATTCTTTAGCCATCTCAACCTCACAATATAACTCTGTTATTTAAGGGATTTGGGTTAGCCTCTCCTCTTCCTCTGCCGCTTCCCTGAGTTCCTAGCGGCTATTAGGCCTACCTTCTTCCCGGGTGGCGCGTTCCTACTGACGGTGGTAGACTTCCCCGGCCTCCTGTGGCGACCACCCCCGTGAGGGTGGGATGCAGCTGTCATCTTGACGCCCTTTGTCACGGGATAGACCTGACCCTTCGCCTTCTTAGCATAGTATTTTTCTCCTGCTTTCATGAAGGGCTTCTCTGACCGGCCTCCTCCGGCGATGATCCCCACCGTAGCCCTGCCGTCGTTGGAGAGTTTCACAATCCTCTTGGAGGGAAGGCTCAAGGAGGTCTTACCTCCCTGGTGGGCGATAACAGTCCCGAAGCTCCCTGAACTCCTGGCGATCTTCCCCCCGTCTCCAGGTCTCAGCTCCACGTTGCAGACCAAAGTACCCTCGGGGATACTCCCAAGTGGGAGGACATTACCAACCCTGACTGGGACATCCGATCCCAAGGCAACCTCCTGATCGATGTATACCCCTTCAGGGGCGACTGTATAATAGCCCTCACCCTCATCCAATTCGATGTAAGCCATGGGGGCGCCCCTCCCTGGCTCGTGCAGTAGTTTCTTGATGACGCCATTGACGGGCCCCTCATCATAGGAAGGATACCTTGCAGGAGCGATCTTTCCCACTTTCTTGGCTTTGAAAGTGGTGGTGCCTCGCCCCCTTCTCTGAACCCTAAGTTTCTTACCCATAATTCATCACTATAATATACCCAGCCTGATTGCGAGGTCTGAGGCATCATGCTCAGGTTTGAGCTTCACAAAGGCTTTCTTGATACTCTCCCGGCTTATCAGGGTGTTAACAGAGACCGCCTCGACGCCATAGAGTGTCTTGACCGCCCTGGAGACATCGTGTTTTGTAGCTTCCCTCTTGACCGCGAAGACGAGCTTATTCTCGTTCTCAATCATATAGATGGATCTCTCCGTCATGAGGGGGTAAAGGATGACCGCGTGGGGGTTCATCTCCCATCACCTCCCCATACCTCATCCAGCATACTGAAGGCCGATTCCGTCCATATCACAAGCCTACCCGGGTGGGTCCCAGGAGCCAGCAACTCGGCGTTCAGATCCTTAAGATCTACAATGTCAACTCCAGGAAGGTTAGAAGCAGCTTTGACTATCCCTAGGTCTTCAGTGATCACTATCATCGGACCCTTACCCACTTTCCTCTTACGCCCCCGGGTCTTCCCCCTCCCAGCCCGGATCTTCTTCCGGTCCGATCTATTAACATCGGGCCAGACCCCCAGTTTCACGAATAGTTCTCTGACCTCACGGGTCTTCGAGAGGGACTGGACCTCATCATCGACGATGAGGGGTAACCGCCCCACGGTGTCGACGGCGTGACCTCGCCTTGCTACAGCTTCCCTGTTGCCTGTTGCTGATATCCCTGACCGGATGGCCAGGCGCCTCTCTTTCTTGTTGATCTCTTTCCTGATGACTTTCTCAGATTTGGGGGGGAAGGCCTGGTGGCCGCCTACTATGCTCACCCCGAAGGCGGCTCTGCTGCTATCTCTGAGCCTTGGGACCCGGGACATCCCCCTACCGGTACCCCAGGACTCGGCTGTGGTTCTCTTCCCGGCCATAGGGTCCCTTCCTTGAGGTTGGATGCTGTGGGATTGCTGTGCTAAGACCGCCCTCTTTATGACGTCGGGTCTGAGGGGTGTGTTAAAGATCTGGGGTAGATTGACTTCCCCTTTCTTCTCGTTCTCAAGAGTGAATACTGGGACGCTCATCTTCAGCCCTCCACCTCGTTCATAAACTCTGTGTGAATATAGGTTACCTGCGGGGGCTCTGCGGGATATCGGGATTTCCTCACGGCCTTCCTGAGAGTTATCAGACGCTTGGCGGGGCCCATGACGCTTCCTTTCAGTAATAGGTAGTCGCTCTTAAGATCCCCATACTTCTTGAATCCCCCATTTGGGGTCACCCTCTCGGTTTCGGAGCCCATCAGCAGGATCCGCTTGTTCTTCTCGGTCCTGTTGTGGAACCCCATCTGTCCTGCCCTTGGGACCCCTGGCATAACCCGGCGGGGGGTCCATGGTCCTATCGAGGCTACGCCCCTCTTTGTCTTCCGGGACTTGTGTTGCAGGATCCTGACGCCCCATCTCTTCACAGGTCCCTGGAACCCTTTGCCCTTGGTGACGCCGATGATGTCGATGGACTCACCGGGTTCGAAGATATCCGTCACTCTCACGGTCTCCCCTAGGAGCTCTTTGGCGTATTTTAGCTGCTCCTCGATGGAGCCGCCGCCTACGGGGATCTCCAAGAGCTCGGGCTTCTTCTTCTTGACCCCTGACAGCCTGGGCTGTGTGGCGGCGATGACCCTGATCCTGTGGATCCAGTCTTTAACCTCCTCAAGCCTCTCAAAGGCGGCTTCACCACCCCCGACTTTCACCGTTTTAATAGCTCTGAAGACATCGATAGGGATGTCCTCCATCCATACCTCTGTTAGGGCTTTCAAACCGTCAGTAGTCTTCTCGTAACCTCTCACCCCCACAACAATCAATGGGGGCACATCGAGGACGGTGGCTGCTGACTTTATCTCTCGCCCATAATCGGGAGCCCGCCTCCTGTCCTCAACGACGAAGGTGTGGGTCATACCCACCTTGTAACCTGCAAAACCCAGAAGATGTGGATCGCCCTCACCCTCAGGCCAATGCCGGACCCTGCCGTTGATACTCTTCGCTCTCTTCCTCGGTGAATAGGCTTTGGAACCTCGTTTCGGCGATCTGACCCTGGGCACATCGGTTCACCTGAATTTTTAGCTAGCTGTTATGAAACAACTAGACAGAAATTTAAACATTCGTATTAGGACAATTGACGAGAAATTGAGTAGTCTCAATAAATCCCAAAGTCCCCCAATTCCCCCTAAAATTATCTTCACATCATTTTTTCGGGGTAGTCGCAAAGGTCCTCTAGGGAACAATCACGGCACAAGGGTTTCCGGGCTTTGCAGATCTCACGCCCGAACTGGATGAGGGAGAGATGAAGACGCTTCCTCTTCTCAGGTGGCGATGCTTCCTCCAACGCCCTACGGACCTCGTCGTATGATGGTCGCTCGGAGACTATCTCTAGCCGTTGCGAGATACGGAAGATGTGCCTGTCCACGGGTACTATGTACCTCTCTGCGACAAACATGAGGACGATGTCAGCAGTCTTCGGACCCACGCCCGGGAGGCTCATCAACCTCTCCCTCGCCTCCGGATAGGGCTGGAGCATCACTTGGTCCAAGCTGCCACTGAACCTCTCCAGTATCTTCCGGGAGACCTCCTTCAGCACCCTGCTCCTCTGGTTATACATCCCTGCAGGACGTATGGCCTCGACAAGGTCCTCCAGAGGTGCCTGGGACAGGGCCTCAGGGGTGATGCCTATGGCCTCCTCGAGGTTCCTGTAAGCTGTTGAACGGTTCCTGCTGTTGGTGTTCTGGCTGAGGATGGTGTTCACGAGAACACTGAAGGGGTCAAGGGACCGGGGTATCTGATAACTCCCATATCCCGAGAGCAGGCGGGATATGATCTCCTCAGCCCTCTCCGACAACCTCGATCTCCTCCTCCGAGGGGGCTCCTGTAGGAGAGTCCTCTTGTTCCCTGAGTCTAGAGGTGAGTAGTTCGAGGAGTTCATCCAAGTTCTCCCGGGACAAAGCTGAGACCATGATCCAAGGCAGGTCGTACCTTTCGATGTACAGTTCCTCGACTGTGGTCTCAGCCGTCTCAGGCCTCAGGTCGATCTTGTTGAAGACGACGATTATCCTCTCCTTTGGGATGTCCATCTCCCTGAGGAGGCGGATCCCCTCATTCAGCTTTATCCTGAGGGTTAACGGGGGGTCGGATATGTCCAGGAGGAGGATGACGAGGTTGGCTCTCCTGAGGTCCTCGAGGTTGAGCTCGAAGCTCCTTATCAGGTGGGGATCCAGATCGATGACGAAGCCGATGGTGTCGATGAAAAGGAGGGTCGTCTGGTAATCGATGAACCTCCGCTGGTACTTACTACTGAGGGTTGTGAAAGGAGCGTCACTAACGGGCTTGGAGTCCCCGGTTAGGGCGTTGAAAAGGCTGGTCTTCCCGGCGTTGTAGTACCCTGAGATACAGATCGTGGGGAACCCCAGCCTCTCCCTCTTACTGATCCTCTGCCGCTTCTCCTTGAGCAAAGATTCGATCTCTTCCCTTATCCGTGCCTGGCGCCCCGTCAGCTCCCTTATCTGGCTGTGGAAGGCGTACTCTCCCATGCTCCTGAAGAAGGGGCGGTCGTTGTGGTACCTCAGGTTTGCCTGCAACTTGAAGAAGGGGGCCAACTTCTCAAGGCGGGCGGCCTCGATCTGTAGGTTGCTCAGGTTGTCTGAGGCCATCTTATCAAAGATCTCAAGGGTGACTTCGTACCTGTCGACGACATCGACGCCCAGCGCCCTGATTAGGTTGAGCTTCTGGCTGCTCCTCAAGATGTTGTAGAAGACCACAATGTTGATGTCATGCTTCTTGACATACCCCTTCACCTCTCTCACCTTCCCCGAACCTATATGGTATTTTGATAGAGGACGGTGACGGCTCTGGACGATATCCCCTACGACCTCGATCCCCAGTGTCTCAACCAGCCGCCCCAGCTCGTCGAGCTTGAGGCGGAAGACCCTGTGGTCATGGACATTCGTCTTCAACATACAGAGGAGGGCTCTGCCTTGGACCAGGGACTGCACAGGGAATCTGCTGATCCGGGGGGTTATGAATCTATCCTTGAGATACTGCCTCGAATGCTGCACATTGATGCGGGTGAGTGTGAAAACGTGTTTGTTAAGTTATCTTTAGGAGGTGATCAATGGTTGGTCTGGTGGATTCTCATTATCCGCAGTTAGTGTAAAAAATGGAACGATTAGATGTGCTTAGAATCAGTTATTCAAGCGTGCGAAACGGTGGTAAAAAAAAGAGAAAAAGAGTTATTCGACTCGTTTTCTGAGACGATCGATCTTTTTCAGGGTCTGCTGTACTCTCTCGTCTTCTTCGTCCTCTTTGATTTCGAGATCGATGTCCTTCTTAGCCCGCTCCTTCACCTGCCTTATCATCTTTTCGATATCAACTTTATTCTTGTTTTCAGACATGCTTTCACCTCATATCGGGAAACCTAGTTTAGCGAGCTCCTCCGCGATTGGAGTACCTTTAATCTCATCTTTAATCTTGTTGATCTTCTCCATGAACTCCTCGCCCTCGTCCACCTTCTCTTTGAGGATATCCACTATCTCGTTGTATTGAGCTGCCAGCTCAGATTTCTCATTTAGGACTGTAGTAAGCTTCTCCTCGTATTCTTCAGCTTTTTTCTTTATTGCTTCGTTGAAACCCGCCTCTATCTCATTGACGTTCTTCTCAATTTCTCTCTTTGTCTTTTCTATTTCGCCACCCTGTATGTATTTGCTGAGGATGCCCGTCCAACCCGCCCCAATAGTAAATGCCGATAGGACTGTCTGCACGTTATACTTTCCCCCTTCCAAGAGGGCTCCTCCCGTGAGAAATGATGCAAGAAAGGCCCCAAGGACAACGAATATCACGGCTCCTCTGAGATTAGTGTTCCTCCTAAGCTTGGTCCAGTCATCCCTTAGTTCTGATATTGTCTTTTGAATAGACTCTCTCTGGTTCTTGACCTTCCGTTCTATAACGACGAACTGTGCTACCGTAACCTCGCCTTTAGAGAGTTTCTTCTGCAATTCATCGAGGTTTTTCTCTTTTTTATCAATGTCGTCTTTGAGTTCTTTTATTTCGACTTCAATGTTTTTTAATTCGAAGGATTTTCCCATGCCAGGTAGGTCTCCTCCAATATTGGAGTAAAGAGTGAATAACGCTCCACAGGACCCTATAACGAACTTGGTGGCCAACTCCACTGGCATCGATAACGACATGGTCTTTTCCCTATATCCCCTATCCTCTGGCTTGAATTTTAAGTTTTCATAAGGATAAACCCAGATCTAATAGCGTACTCTATCTCATATTGTAACAGAAAGATTGGGGATAAAGGGGACATAGCTCACTCCCATTTATTCGCCGTGTCCAATAAACTCGCTTAGGGCCATTCAGGTATCCATGGGGCAATCTCTCAGCTAGCTCTCGACCACGGTTCTGATCATGGATTTCACGTATTGCGCGCGCCTTGAGATGTGCGGACCAAGACTTATCTTACCTCGGGATTTACTACTATTATCCCTCAATTAACGGTGAAACACATTGAGATTCTGCCCAGAGTGCGGCACTTTCATGCAGATTGACGGTGCGAGTTACATATGCCCCAAGTGCGGAGAGGAGATCGAGACCCCGACTATAGAGGTCAGGAGGGACAATAAGCCCCCCGCCAAATCCATCTATGTCGTCGAGGACCCTATGGAGAGGGGGCCCGTTGTGAGCCAACAGTGCCCCCGCTGCGACAACACCGAGGCATACAGGTCCATACTGGCTTCCCAAGGTGATCACGCTGGGGTGAAGCAGGACCGCACAGTAGAACGATACACCTGCACCAAGTGCAGCCACACCTGGCTCAGGACCTGAACAGCAGCCGCGACAATGAAAGATCGTTATTCCAGAATGCATTACTGACATCTCAGCCACGCCTCTGTCAAGGGTTGCACATCTTGGTGACGTATAGAGTCTCATAATGAAATGAAGGATATTTTATTGA
>JASFTK010000011.1:0-25152 GCA_050053595.1 Candidatus Bathyarchaeota archaeon
TGACCACGCTCCGCCCCACAACCAGTAACTCATCCCTGCCCAGCAACTCCTCCAGGATCCTGTCATATCTCAAGGGAATCCCTACGTTTCTAGAAAATAGGAGTCCTCCGACTATTTCAACTCTTATACAGGCCCTCGCAGACCAGAGACCACGCCTCCTCCAAATCCTCCGCCTCCACGACACCGATCTCCTCGACCCCCTTTCCTAAAAGTCGGCGCACCACCCCTAGGAGATCAGATCTGCAGGAGAAGACTGGGACATCCCCCTCCTCGAGGGAGGAGACCACCGCTGATGCTCCCCTGAATAGTCCACGTCCATCAGCCTCAAGTCTGCCGAACTCGTCTACGAAAACTACCTCTGAAGGCCTTAATCGATGAGAGGCTTCGAGGAGGACGTGATTCGCGCAGTTGAATCCCTCCGAGGAGAAAGAGTATTTCAGGTTACGGAAATCGAACCATCCTGGACCCTTCACCTCCCCCCGGAGCCTGACCAGGGGGAAACGGTCCCCCGTTGCTACTTGGAGGCAGTCGTAACCTGTCAGCGTCTCCCCCTCGTAGACCCGGGGGCTGACGACTCCTCTGACTGGGATCCCCGAGGCTCCCGCTCGCTCGACGAGCTCCAGGCAGGTCATGGTCTTCCCGGCGCCGATGGGACCATGTATTATGATCCCCGTCGACATACCCTCAATCCCCGCCGCCAATGAGGCCAAGGGCACCCCTTATCTCCTCAGGCGTAGCCCAGACCAGAGGGACATAGATGTCCTCGTCTGAGGCGGTGCCGTGGGTCCCCCTCTTATCCCCCTCTCCATCTGCGGCTGTGTGCTGCCCGTGATCGGAGAGGGTCAATAGGGCGTAACCCAGCCTCCAGGCCAGGGCCGCTATCGCCCGAAGGTGCTCGTCGGCCTCTTTGACGGCGTTGGCACTCTGGGGGCTGAGAGGACCGTGAAGGTGACCTGCGTCATCGACATCGAGGAGCTGCACCCAGAGGAGGTCGACGCCACCCATAATCCCCTCAAGGGCCAGGGCTGTGACCTCCATGTCGGAGTTAGACTCAGCGATACCCGGCTGATCGGCATAGGGGGATATGAGGATCCCGAGGCTGCTGAGAGCTCGGGCCGCCGTTCCAGAGGTGCCCCCTTTCTTCCTCAATACGTCGAAGACGGTCTCAAGGTCAAGATCCTCGGTGCGGTCTCTGATGCCGTGGGTGTGAGGGGCCGCCCCCGTGAGCATCGTCGCAAAGTTGACCGGAGTGATCGTAGGCATCACAGACCGGATCTGGAGCAAGTGGCGGTTGGCGAGGGCATTGAATGTGGGTGTCTCAGTCCTCATCCTTGTCCAAGTGGAGACGCCGAAGGCGTCGATGACAACCACCACGAGCCGCTTCTGTCTGCCCATGGAGTCGAGTATCTCGGTGATGGGCTCTGTTTCCGAGAACTTTGGGGGCCTCACCCCGAGGACGTTGCAGACGGTGGGTGCCACTGAGCGCATATCGTATCCGAAAGACATAGGTCCTCATACCCAACGGAGGACTGACCCCATAAGAATTCTACTGCTCTGAAAAAAGTTATTCTCATACAATCTTCAGGGTCTCCTCGAGCAATAACGGATTTTTGGGGAGCCTGATAAACGCTATAAACCGAGTCTTCGGGAGCCTGTTCCCGCCGTAAATCTGGTTCGCATGTCTGGAATCTTTCCCCTAAATCTTAATTGTTGAGAGTTCAGATCTATCTGAGGAGATTCTGTTTATGAGTGAAGATATTGTCAAGATTACCCGGAAATATCTTTTCGGCACTTGGAGGTACCAGAAAGATTGGAACCCCAAGGTGATCGTGGGGGCAGTGGGCGCCCGGTTCACCGACGCCGACGGGGAGAGCTACCTCGACTTCTCCAGCCAGCTCGTCTGCTCCAACCTGGGTCACGGAAACCAAGTTGTCAAGAGGGCGATGGCAGTGCAGTCTGAGGAGCTCTCATATATCGCCCCAGGGTTCACCACAGAGCCCGCTGCGTTGTTGGCGGAGAAGCTCGCGGAGGTGACCCCCGGGGACCTCTGCAAGAGTTACTTCAGCGTTGGAGGGGCTGAGGCCAACGAGGCTGCGGTCAAGATCGCCCGGTTCTACACTGGCGCCCCAAAACTGGTCGCCCGGTTCAGGTCCTATCACGGGGCCACCAGCGGGGCCATCAGTCTCACTGGCGACCCTCGCCGCCTCTACGCTCCTGTCCCCCCCGGCGTTGTCCATGTCCCTGACTGCTACTGCTACCGGTGCCCCTTCAGTCTGGAACACCCCGGTTGCGGTGTCCGTTGCGCTGAATTCATCGGGGAGGCCATCGAGATGGAGGGGGCTGATAACGTCGCAGCGGTCTTCGTGGAGCCCATCGTAGGATCCAACGGACTGTTGGTTCCCCCCGACGACTATATGCCTAGGCTGAGGCGGGTCTGCGACGAGACCGGGACTTTGCTGGTCGCTGACGAGGTGATGACCGGTTTCGGGCGTACCGGGGAATGGTTCTGCGTCGAGCACTGGGATGTCGTCCCTGATATTATCACCCTGGCGAAGGGCATCACTAGCGCTTATGTCCCTTTCAGCGCCGCGGTGGTCCGTGAGCCCATAGCCGAGTTCTTCGAGGGGGACAACCTCTTCTGCCACGGCCAGACCTACGCCAACCACCCCTTGGGCTGTGCAGCCGCCCTAGCTGCGGTCGAGGAATACCAGCGACTTGGGCTTGTCGAAAAGTCGAGGGAGAGGGGGGAGTACCTGGGGAAGCGTCTGAAGGAGCTCAAGGAGGAGCACCCCTCCGTCGGAGATGTCAGAGGGAAGGGTTTGTTCTGGGGTATCGAGCCCGTCAAGGACCGGGAGACCAAGGAGCCCTTCGCTACCCGACGGCAGCGTTTCGAACCTACCATGTTGGGTAAGATGGCCGGGGAAGCCCTGAAGAAGGGGGTCTACGTCATGACCGTGCTCAACACCATGATCGTCGCCCCACCCCTCATCATCACCGAGGATGAGATCGACGAAGGTGTCGCCGTAATCGACGAGGTCCTGGAACTCGCTGACGAAGAGGCCTCCTAGCCCCTCATTATTTTTTTCAGAGCGGATACCACCCGTTCCCGAGTCTCCTCACTCCAAGGGGACTCTGAGGAGAGGATGTGGATCCCCTTACCGGCCTTCTCCTCCATTTCCTCGAACCTGCTTCGTACCACGTGGTCGATCTCCTCAAACCCCGCCACAATGAGCACCTCCCTGAAACCGCTCTCCTCAACATAGGTCGCCACAAGCTCCGCAGCCAACTCCAGAGTCTCCCAGTCCAAGGGCTCGGCGATCTCAAACTGGCTGAGGGGATACGTCTCTGCGAGCTCCAGTGGCACGACCCCGAAGGGGGCGTCGTAGAAGCAGATCTGGATCCTCCCTTTAACCGCTCCGAGACCCTCCTCGATGGCCTCTACAAGTCCCCTGAACGGCCTCGACTTAGAATAGGGCCTCCATCCCGGTGCGGATGCGAGGAGGAGAACCCTCCCGGTTTCCAGCTCACCGTGGCTCCTCCTCAGCTGTCTCACGTGGCGAGTCACTTCGGGCTTGGCGGTAGTGTCGTGACTGAAGAAGAAGGCCCCCCGCCCTTTATATCCGGGGCTATAACGCTCAATCTCGTCGCGGTAAACGTGGAGCCTTCTGAGGGCAGAGGTCATCGCTGGGTGAGCCCTACTCCGGGCTTCCACCAGATCCCATAGAGTCCCCTCGACGATTGCCTGCTTGACCCTCCGCATCTCGGCCATGGTGACCCAGAGGTTGTGCTCGGTCAGCAACCTTCTCCTCTGTCCCTTCAGCATCCCCCGGAGCTCCCTGGCCGTATGTTGGCTGCAGACGGGACAGCTGCAGGGGAGGTACCTCAACTCGGGGAGCCTCAGGGTGCCCAGAGGGGTGAGGTACCTCTCGTTATTGGCGTAGAGGGCGTAGGCTGCGGAGTCAAAGAGGTCGCAACCCAAGGCGACGGCGAGGGCGAACATCATGGGATGCCCAGCGCCAAAGAGGTGGAGGGGTCTCTCAGGGGGAAGGTTGAGCTTTGCGGCCATGATCATGTCGACCAGTACAGGGAACCGATAGTTCTCCATCACCTCGGTGGGGCTCCCCAGGGCGTGAATCTGATAGGGCATCTCACCCACCTCCCTCGCCGACCGTTCAACAAGATCCAGATATGCACCCCCTTGGACAGGCCCAATCCAGAGTGTCTCGTCCCCCTCGATGAGGGGGAGCGCCGCACGGGCTCTGTGTAGTGTCTCCTCAACAGTGTACTCTACCCTGCTCCTCGGCTCGTTCCACCCGGTGGGGATGTCTAGAATGACAGCGATGTCTGAGCCTATCCCTTGTTGGAACTTGATGATCTCCTCGGGGTCGGTCTCCACCTCCCCATATACCAGAAGCTGGTAGGCCCCGGAGTCCGTGGTTACGACGCCATCATAGTCCAGGAGACGATGGACATCGAGCCCCGGATCACCCCCGAAATTCTTCATAATGATATAGGAGTTAGTAATCACAATCTCGCAGCTATACTCCTCCAGCATCTCACGGGGCGGTATGGACTGTCTGAGAGGGTTGATCACCGGCATAAAAGCAGGGGTCTCCACAGTCCCCGACTTTGTTTTGAGCCTCCCTATACGACCCATGAGATCCCTGTCCCGCAACTCGAAAGACATCGCTCTCAGAGATCAGACCCTGCCGGGATATTTCACATTGGCGCTCCCAATAAGAACCGCCCTGAAACCCACTAATCTGGGTGATATAAAGAAAATGGGGTTTGGTCTTATTCGGCTTCGCTCACGAACCTCTTGTGGATGTCACGGACTCGATCGGCTGCGGGACCGCTTCCCTCGATGATCCCTTCCTCGTTGACCCTGATCTTATCCATGACGACGATAACTCCAGCGTCGTGGAAGGTCCTCACCATGTTGGGGAATACTCTCTCAAGCCTTTCAGCCAGCCCGTCTAGGTTGAAGGGTCGCTCCGAGGCCGAGATCCTGGCGATGGTGGGTCCATATATGAAAGCCCTGTGAATATTCGTGCCCTGCTTACCCGCCACGTTTCCCAGGACTACGCTCAACGAGTTCCCGTCATACCCGAGTAGGGTACCGTTATACGATTCACCGTCAATGTCTTCTATCCTCACGGGTTTGTCGATGAGCTGCCCGAGTTCCTCGAAAAATTTCCTGCTGGCTACAGCGGCCATATCTATCCCTCTAGGGGACTGAATACGGTGCGGTCATATAAAAATGAAAAACATTCCGACATAGGGGAGGAGGCAAAATAATCTCCCTTAATTGGGCACTCATAGTCTTCTCGTCCTGCGCCTCTATCCCATCATGTATCCCCATTGTACTCTCCCCTTTTTCGGCTCCACATTACAGGTTAAATCATCAGCAGAAGAAAATTGTACGATAACCGATAGACAAGATATGCCGACCTACGGGGATCACCCCTCCTGAGCTTCCCGCTTCTTGAGGGCCTGTATCAGGGCGACAGCCTCCTGAGGGGAGTCTGTCTTGGCCAAGAACCTCCGCCCGCTGAGAACCATCCTGTGACCGCAGTGGGGGCACGCCCTGGTCCTGTTCCTGGTGTTCCCCAGCAGCAGGTTGTGGCACCTCTGACACTTCACCACGACGTACACCTTTTTCACCATTCAATCAACTCCCGGACTTCGGGGCATCCCAGCCAGTCTACAGAACCCCGCGAACAGCGCTCTGATCCCTCTATGATGGCTTGGATCTCCCTCGCGACCTCTCCAAGCTCCCTGTCTGTGGTGTCTATCTCACAGACCACCTCAGGATCCAGTGCTTCGAGGGCTTCAGCCAGACAGACATCGACCAGCTCAGCCTCGACGTTCTCCCGCACCTTCCCATGGGGATATCCCCGAGCCTCTAACTCCCCTTTCAATATCCAAGGAGCCCTCCTGAGGATGAACGCGTGGGACACCAGTCCATCCGGCACAGCGTCGTAGGCGAAGTGCCCCTCAACCAACACCTCCCTTCCCTCATCATGGATCTTCTCTGAGATCCTCTCCCTGAGCTTATCCAAGTCTATGATCTCGGTCCCCCTCTCCTCGTCTTTGGTCTCGACTAGCCCCCCCTCACGGGCGAACTCGTTGATCCCTATGAGGGGGTATCCCAGCCTCTCAGAGAGTATCCGGGCAATGGTTGATTTCCCGACCCCGGGCACCCCGGCTACAACTATAACTCTTCTCTGAACGGACATATGGGTACAATGCTCCCTTCGAGCATAAGGTGGGGAGGGGTCAGTTTTTCTCCTCTTCTTCCTCGGTCTGGCTGAGCTTCCAGATGTCGCCGAGGGTCCTCCCTGTGCTGGCCCTCCTGGTAACTGGGGCTGCCGTGGGCTCAGCGGCCTCTAGTAGTTTTATGCTGAGGGCGGCCTCGAGCTTCCTTATGAGCTTCTCGTCCGGGTTGAGGTCTTCCTTCTCCAGTTTCTTGATGACTGACTCTTTCTCCTGTATCTCCTTGGCAAAGTCCTCCACAGTCCAATCCTTTCCCCTTCTCGCTTTACGGATCAGAACCCCGTAGTCACTAACGAGCTCCATGACTTCAGCTGCCTCAACATCGCTCCTGGGGCGCCTGGGCTGGCGTCTGGTTCTCCTGAGCCTCCTCTGGGGCTTGTTTGGTGTCCAATCAGCTGAACCGAAGCTGGCACATCGGCCGCAGACTGTCATCTTGCCACCTTCAATGATTCTACGGTGGGGTTTCCCCCTGATCTCCTCTCCGCAGACCTCGCAACGCATAGCCAAACCTCACTTATTTGTGGGCGAATCCGCTATAAATGCTCAGTGTATTTAGTCTCCCGAAATGGAGGGGGATCTTGGTCGTCTCAGAGCCATAGCCGATTACCAGTTCGGCCTAGGAACAGGAGAAGCTCTGTTCCCTGAGGGGATCTCGGTGGAGCACTCCCGGGGGACAGGGAAGATACGGTTAATCTTTATGGAGGAAGCTCTAATCGCCACCCTGAGACCCACCGATGGCTACCTCACTCTCACTATTGCTGGCGCCAGACGGCTCGCCTCCAGCGTCAACTCTCTTGGATGCGCTGTCACCCTCATGGACGATGTGGCCGAGGTCGTGGCCCAAGGTAAGAACCTTATGGCGAAGCACGTTGTATCAGCGAGTAGCAACATCAGGCCGTGGGACGAGGTGGTGGTGTTAGACTCAAAAAAAGGGGTCGTCGCTGTTGGGCGAGCCCTCCTCACAAAGGAGGAGATGCTTGCCTTCCAGACGGGGGTCGCTGTCAAGACCCGTCGAGGCCGGGACAGGGACCGCTGAGGTTCCTCACTCGAACTTGCCGAGGAGCTCGGTCTTGGTACGGAGCTCACCACTACTGAAGTGGACGACCCTCTTCACAGAGTCATTTACCTTCTCAATCTCCCTAGCCTCGTCACAGAGCTTCGCAGCACCCCTAAGCAGCTCATGGGCGGCTGCGACGATGGGGAGGTAGTTCTCGGAACCCTTGGTCCTGAAACAGCCCTCGACATCCAGACTCGCTACCTTCCTGGCCGCCTCGAAGGCCGCCATGGCCTTGGCCCGGGCGTAGGGGTTCTTGAGACCGCTGTACTCTAGAGCCCTCTTCTTGTTTACTATGACCTCAGGGAGCACGGGCTTTTTGCCTTGGTCGATCTCGTCGATAACCCTGTCGATCTCACTGTGGACCAGGCGGAAGACCCCTGTGACGGATAGGACCTTGATGACATCAGCGTTGAAGATAGCCATCTCAACGGGGTCGAGGAACGGCCTCTTCGCCCCTATCATCGGGTCCCCGTAGAGGACCAGGTATCCTATCCCCTCCTCAGGCAGCTTCTTAGCGGCCTTCCTAGAGGGCTCGTCTGAGACGACGATGATAGGCTTCCCCGTCTCTTTCAGGATGTTCTTGGCGCTCTTAGGACCTGGGAGGCCTGCATTGGGGGAGATCAGTATGTAAAGGTCTGTGGGGACCCCTGCTGCTATCTCTGCGGCATCTTTTGCCTCCGACTTGTCCATCTTACAACCGGAAGATATCACCCTGACGGAGATGTTCTCACGGGATGCTCTCTCATCAAGGAGGGCGTCGATGAGGGTGGTGGTGCCGATATAGCCTGTCTTCACGATGGTTACTTTTACCATATTATCACCTATTCATACGTTCATGTTGAGTGTGATGAAACTATTAAAATAATCCATTCATATCATTAAGGTGATCGAAATGACAATACCCCCAGATATCGAGATAGCACAAGGAGCTAAACTCAAACCTATAACCGAGATCGCAGCAGGTCTCGGCCTCTCGGAGGACGACATCGAGCCTTACGGGAAGTATAAGGCGAAGATAAACCTGAACGTTACGAAGAGGCTCAAGGATAGACCGGACGGGAAGATTATCGTCGTGACTGCGATCACTCCCACTAGGAGCGGGGAGGGGAAGACTACAATGTCCATCGGCCTCGCTCAAGCCTTCGGACAACTCAACAAGAAGAACATCGTGGTCCTCAGGCAGGCTTCCCTTGCCCCTGTCTTCGGGATCAAGGGTGGAGCTTGTGGTGGCGGTTACGCCCAGGTACTTCCTATGGAAGACATCAACATCCACTTTACCGGCGACCTCCACGCAATCACTTGCGCCCACGATCTCCTGACCAGCCTCATGGAGAATCATATCTTCAGGGGCAACGAACTCAACATCGACCTCCACGAGATAATGTGGAAACGGGTCTTGGATATTGAGAGTCGTTTCCTCAGGAACATCGTGGCAGGACTGGGCGACAAGTATGGTGGAGTCCCTTATCAGACCGGGTTCGAGGTGACTACCGCTTCCGAGATTGCCGCGATCCATGCCTTGGCAGACGATCTTATGGATCTCAAGGGTAGGATGGGCGAGATAACAGTCGCTTACAACAACGATGGAGAGCCGGTCAAGGCCAAGGAGTTTGGGGCCGTCGGTGCTATGGCCATCCTGATGAAGGATGCTGTCAAGCCCAACCTTGTCCAGACCCTCGAGAACACCCCCGCCATCATCCACGGTGGGCCCTTCGCCAACATCGCCCACGGATGCCCCAGCATCGCAGCCATCAAGATGTCGCTCAAGCTCGCTGACTATGTCATCGTGGAGCCGGGCTTTGGCGCCGACTTGGGGATGGAGAAGTTCTGTAACATCGCCGCGAGAGCCGGTGGTTTAAAGCCTCATGTTGCGGTCATAGTTGCCACTGTCAAGGCTGTCAAGCGCCACGGTGGCTCCAAGTACAGGAACCTGGACAAGAAGAACATCGATTTCGTCAAGAAGGGTCTACCCATACTGGGCAAGGAGGTGGAGAACGCCAAGAAGCATGGGTTGCGGGTGGTTATCTGTATGAACCACTTCGCTGACGACGACCCTGAGGAGATTGACCTCATTATGGATTGGGCTGAAGAGAAAGGGATCCCCATCGCCTTCACCGACACCGTCCTTAAGGGCGGTCCGGGAGGTGTTGAGCTGGCTAAGCTGGTGTTGGAGGAGTTAGAGAAGCCAGTGGATTTCAAATACCTTTACGAGTTAGACAAACCAGTCGAGGAGAAGATCCGCACCATCGCCACGGAGATGTATGGCGCCACCGATATCGAACTGCAGGTCGATGCCAGGAGGGCTCTCAGGAAGATAGAGAAACTGGGCTTCGACAAGATGCCTATCTGTATGGCCAAGACCCCCCTGAGCCTCACTGACAACCAGTGGTACCGCGGAGGTCTGCCCCCAGAGGGCTACGTCCTACCCATCACCAACCTGAAGCCCAGCACAGGGGCTGGTTTCATCGTCGCCTACTGTGGAGACATCAACACTATGCCCGCTCACCCCTCGAAACCTGCAGCCTTGGATATGGACATCGACGAGGACGGGGTCATAAAGGGGTTGAGCTAGGATGGCGACGGTCCTCAACGGACGGGAGACCTCCAGCCAGGTCATGGATGAGCTGGCGGTCAAGGTCGAGGAGCTCAAAGGGAAGGGCGTCACGCCCACCCTCGCCCTCATACTCACGGGCACCGACAAGTACTCCAAACGATATGTCAGGATGAAGGTCAGGAGGGCTGAGAAGATCGGCATTGAAACCAGATTTCATCACCTAGAAGAGACCAACACCGAGGAGGTCGTCGAGCTTGTCGAAAAGCTGAATCAGGACCCAGAGGTCCACGGAGTCTTGGTGCAACTACCAGTCACCGAGGGTTTGGACGAGCTGGCCATTGTCGAAGCGGTCAGACCCGAGAAAGACGTTGACGGGATCTCTCCCTCAACCCTTGGGAAGATACTTCTGGGTGAGGAATCATTCTTGCCTGCGGGTGTAGAGGCCATCATGGAGCTCTTCAGACGTTACGACCTCGATCCTGAGGGTAAGCATTGGGTAGTCGCTGGCTCCACCAATTGGTTGGGTAAACCCCTTATCGCCCTCCTCGCGAACATGGAGGTCCAGGCGACCTTCTGCGGTAAGGATGATCCCAAGATGCCTGGGCTGGTGAAGGAAGCAGATGTCCTCTGCACAGAGCTTTCAAAGAAACACGCGGTCACCGCCGATATTGTAAAGCCCGGATGCATAGTCATCGACAACGGTAACAACTATGAGGGGAAGAAAGTATACGGTGATGTGGACACCGAGGGCGTCTCGGAAGTCGCATCAGCCATCACCCCTGTCCCCGGTGGCGTGGGGCCCCTGCTGATAACAATGCTTCTCAGCAACACCCTCAAGGCAGCCGAGAAGACGATCGCTTAAAATCCCCTCCCCCTATCTTTATTGTGATACACATTGCCCAGGGTTAGTTCTAGGCGCGCCCGCCGGATGATGAAGCAGATGGGCCTCAAGATGGACGAACTCAATGATATCGAGAGGGTCATCTTCGAGGGACCGAAAAGAGAGATCGTGATAGAGGGCCCTACAGTAACCGCTGTCAATATGCAGGGACAGAAGATGTACCAAGTGGTCGGGGGTAAAGTCACGGAGAACAAGAAGGAGGATGTGCTGGAGATCCCCGAGGAGGATGTCCTCCTGGTCGCCCAGCAGGCAAACGTCAGCATGGAACGAGCAAAGACGGCTTTAGAGGACGCTGAGGGGGATCTGGCCAGGGCGATCCTCCTACTGACCACAGGATAGCCCTATCTCAAACTCCCATTGACGTTATAGTTGGCGCAGGGGTTATTAGAGCCGGGAGATTTAATTAGAATAATCTCAAATTCCAGTAATCATCCGTGAACACAAAGAGGTATCTGTGTGGCTTTAACCGTTAAACGCAGCAAAGGAGTTATCGTGGAGTACGCGGGGCAAGGGGTAGCTCTTGATCCCAGCCCCACTATCACCGACTATCCCGTCTTCGTCACCCACGCCCACGCAGATCACGCCTCTTCATTCAAGAACGCTGGCGTGATGAAATATGCCACTGAGCCCACTCACAGAATCTTGGAATCCCGTCGGTGGAAGGGTCTTGCTAACTGGAGGCCTATCTCAGTCGGGGAGAAGGTGAAGATAGGGGACTTTGAGGTCCGTGCCCTCAACGCCGGCCACGTCCTGGGTTCGGTCCAGTACGAGGTCGCATCCCCTGAGGGGACGGTCCTCTACACAGGGGACTTCGGTCTAGGGAACAGTTACACCATGGAGCCGGCTACCCCAGTTGAGTGTGACCTCTTGGTCATCGAGACAACCTTCGGCGCGCCCCAGTTTAAATTTCCCAAACGGGACGAGGTTGCCCTGGAGATGATCCGGTGGGCCGTGATGGAGGCGGTCCCTGCAGGTTATATCCCTGTCTTCCGTACTGACTCCATCGGGAACGCGCAGGAGATCATCAGCCTGTTCAACAAGATGACCAACCTCCCTGTGATCACCGCCAAGAGCGCCACCGGCGTCAGCGACATCTACCGTCAATACGGCCACGCCTTGGAATATGTTGACTACAAGTCCTCCGAGGGAGAGGAATTACTGGATAGCGGCCGCTGTACAGTCATCGCTCCTAAGGGGTCCAAACTTAAAATCAAGAACATCGACACAGCCCTCGCCTCGGGATGGGCTGTCATCATGAAGAAGAGGACCCGGGCCTTCCCCCTCAGTGACCACGCCGACTTCAGAGAGCTGCTGAGCTACATCCGAAAGTGTCATCCTAAGAGAGTTCTCACATTCCACGGTGGCGCCATGACCCGGGGATTCTCCCAGTACATCATAAAGAGGCTTGGCATCGACGCACGTCCCCTCACCAGGCGGGAGGAGACCCTGATGGGACCCGTCAGCAAGGGGAAGATGAGGATGAAGGCCTGCGCAGACCAGATGGCACGGTCCATCCGCATACCCGGGTTTGAATACACGGAGACATGGCTGGTGAAGGAGATGGCCCGGAGGGGCTTCACCCAGGGCGAGACCGAGAAAGCCCTCTCACACCTTATAAAAGTGGGCATCCTAGAGTCGACACAGACTGGGTTTAAACTGGTCTGAAAAAAATGCTGATCGTTTTTCAGTCTATAATCCCAGGGATAGTGTTCCCGCTCAAGAAAAAGAAACGGTTAAGTTTGAGGAACACATAGGACGAATAGTCCCCCCAGGGGCGGAACAGTCCCGGGGAAAGGAGTCGAGGACGCGGGCTCCCCAATGCAGGAGCCTTATACTAGCGGCCTCGTTTCGCAGAAAAGATACAGGTAAGATTAGATATGGTTAAGTTAAGTTTCATGGGAGGTACCCACGAGGTAGGACGGAACGCTGTCCTCCTCGATTCAGGGAATGCAAACCTCCTGATGGATTATGGAGTCAAGATAGGAGACAAACCAGAGTTCCCCGGTCACATACGGGCGCGGGACCTCGACGGCATCGTCGTAACCCACGCCCACTTGGACCACTCTGGGGGCGTCCCCCAGTTCTACCTAAGTGAGTCGCCCGAATACTTCGCGACCCCGTGCACGACGGAGGTGACGAGGGTATTGATACGGGATATGATCAAGCTCAGCGGTTACTACCTTCCCTTCGAGTACCTCGAATTCCAGGAGATGCTCAAGAAGAGGAATGACCTCAAATATCGGAAGAGGGTGAAGCTGAAGAACATAGAGTTCAAACTGCTCAACGCCGGGCACATCCCCGGGAGCGCCATGGTGGACGCCAAGATCGGTGGCAAGAGGATCCTCTACACAGGGGATCTCAACACCGAGAACACACGCCTCATCCTGGGCGCTAAGATCCCGAGACCCCGGTACGACGCCGTAGTCATAGAGAGCACCTACGCCAACAAGGATCACCCTCCGAGGAAGGAGATCGAGGACGCCTTCGGCAAGGCGGTCAAGGAAGTCCTCAACAACGATGGTAAGGTATTGATACCCGCGTTCGCAGTGGGCCGATCCCAGGAGATGCTCGGGGTCATAAACGCTCAGAAGCTCAAGGCCAAGACAGCAATAGATGGTATGGCTAGGGCCGTGAATCGCATATACCTAGCCCACCTCAACTTCGTCAGGACCCCTAAGACCAACCAGAAGATCTTCAACTCAACCCGGGAGGTAACCGGGTGGAGGGACAGGAGACAGGCGGTGCGGCGGTCTGATATCATAGTCGCCCCCTCGGGGATGCTCCAGGGGGGGACCGCAATGTTCTACATGGAGAAGATGGCATTACACGAGAACAACGCTATCTTCTTGGTGAGCTTCCAGGTCCCAGGCACCGGGGGCGCGAAGCTATTGGAGACCGGGTTCTTCAACATCAAGGAGATGGATGTCGAGGTCAAAGCCAAAGTGAAGCACTTCGATTTCAGCTCCCACAGCGGCAGGAGCAAACTAGAAACATTCCTCCGGGGCATCAAGGGGAAACCCGATGTCTTCGTCGTCCACGGGGAGCCCGAGAACTGTGACAGCCTGGCCCAGTGGGTCAGGGATGAGCTCGACCTCAAGGCAGAGGCCCCCGATGAGGGAGACGAGTTCAAGGTCTGACCCTTCCCTTGATCCGAAAAACCTAATATCCTGTCCCTTGTTCAGTTGAGATGAATCTGGAGATTGCTGAGATGCCCAAGGAGATATTAAATCAGGAGGAATTCCTCAAACTCGCTGAGAACGCGTCGAAGTGCATTGTCAAGAGGAACCCAGACGCCACCAAGCTCAAGCTCAGGGTCGGCCACTACCTCTACACCCTCAAAGTTGAACCTGATGGCGCTGAAGAGATCATCGACTCCCTCAACTGCCCCGTTGAAGAGACTTGATCCCTGATCCTTTCCCCCTCTACTTCTGGATCAGTAAAGGATAATTACATCCCAGCGAAAGAGGGTAAGAAGCGGTGATCTAGATACCCTATTGCAAGAGTTGCGGTGAAGAGATCCCCCGGGGCGCAGACTACTGCCCCAGATGTGGCACAAGGGTCGAGGCTTCACGAGGTCTGGTCCTATCGACCTGGGGAGAAAGATTCATCGCATACATAATAGACATGGCGATCCTCGGCTTAGCCCTTGGATGGCTAACCCTCCCAGGCTTCAGGTGGATGCCCCACATGTGGGGGACCACGGCTCCCGATTGGGTGCCCTTCGTCAATTTCGGCTTTAGGAACGTCGTTTACTTCTTCTACTGGTTGTTAATGGAGCTTACCTACGGCCAGTCTCTGGGGAAGATGGTTATGAAGATCGAGGTGGCTGACCTCGATGGAGGACCCATCGACATCAACCAAGCCGCTGTCCAGGCTGTGGGAAAGGCGTTCCTCCTCCCCTTAGACTTTATACTCGGCATCATCCTCTACCCTTCTAAGCAACAGAGGCTTTTCAACCAACTCTCAGAGACAGTGGTCCTCAAGAGATACAGATAACTCCTACATTTGGACGTACAGTTACAGCCCTCCACCACCTCCAATGGCGAACCTGCCTCTGGGGAGCCAACAGCTCCTAGGAGTTATGAACAACTCCTCCATAAACTCGTTACTAACATCTTTTTCTAATATCACTTAATTAATCCCTTTCTGGGTGCTTGACTCTTCTGCATTTATAAACTCCCCTTTTAGTATTCAGTATCACATTAGAGAGTGTTTGCATGAGCTTCGTGGATAAGGTGGACGCCCTTGACCTCATCATAGAAACCCTCAAAGATCACGAGAAAGCCCTCAATGACATAGTCAGCAGACTCGACACATTGATGAGCGTTAAAGGGGCGCGAGAGAACACACACGTCGATGGGACCCCCCTCGATAAATGGAGATGAAAGCCCCTGAGCAGCCAAGCTTCGACAGAGACCCTGACGGAGGCCCTGCAAAAGATTACCGGGAGGACGAGTTGCCCCTATATCATGGACTGCGGTGTGAAGATCACTAAAGGCTTCTTCAGCCGCGTCTGCAACGCCCGTGCACATGTCAAATGCCACCACCTCGCAAGGAGGATGGGGGAGTTGAAGGTCCCTGTGGCTTGGCTACAGCGTAAAGCCATGGACGAGGGAGATAACTGAAACCCCAACACTACGGGGGTTGACTCTCCACTCAAAGAAACCCATGAATGCTTGTGTCTTATGTAGAACTAATCTATATGGTATAAGCTTGTTTGAAGACAAATTTTCGTGTAATGTCTCTCTTTCGATTCAACCCTTAGGAAAAAGGGTTCAAACATGCTGATGACTTTCCCAGGAGAGACCAATGAATCCCATGTTGGGCTCAGAAGCCAGGGCTTGAACTGAACTTATAACTGGTTCCCTCATTCAACGAGCATCAGCCTTTTAACACCCAATGGTTTACTGTTAGTTGTGTCTGACAAAGAATCCCCACAACATATCCTCCCGGAACACCCCAAAGTGTTCGTAGAAAAAGGAACGGTGATCATTGTAAACGAGGATGGTAGCCGTATCATCTGGGGGAACGAAAAGGATCTGGAAACAGCCAAGAGGGCTGCGGATGAGATTGAGATCGGCCTCAGAGCGATATCCTATATCAGAGCACAACTGAAAGAGACCCTGATGGGGGTTCTCACAGAGCTGGGAGCGACAGCCCTATCCCAGGAGACATTACAAGAATTCCTCGGCGAGTCACTGCTAGATGCCTATAGAGACCTGCCCAGGTTGGTAAAAGAGCATACTCGGTAGACCCCAGAGGAATAATGGGTTTCGCTGAAAACATGGACCCTTAGTCAGGTCCCTTATACCTCGGGGTAACAAATTAATATCTCTCGAGGGCGTATATCAGGGATACCGCGGCCGTAGTCCAGCCTGGTAAGATATCTGCCTGCCACGCAGACGACCCGGGTTCGAATCCCGGCGGCCGCACCATTTTAATCCCTTCTGAAATCCCACTGGTAAAACAGACATCAATCAACTTGTATATGCATGCACTTCCCTTCGATAAAGCCTAGTTTAATCCTTCAATTGGTGGTTATTTACGTACTATTTATGTGAACGTTAGATATATTGTGTGGATAATCAAGAAAGGGCTGTTTTTCTCTTTTCTTATCCGTTTCCTTTAATCTTATTTTGGATGTTATCTTTATAGTATTGATTATATAGCGTTTTTAGACTGATTGAGTAAAATTTAAGGCTAGATATATCAACTAAGGAGAGGCTCAGCTATGAATCTAAGAAAAGCTACCGATGAGATGCGTTATATTTTAGCGACTGATGTTGGCAGTACAACAACTAAAGCCAGATTTTTCCACAAGAAGGATGGGGAGTGGAGATTTCTTATCGCTGGTGAAGCCCCGACTACAGTAGAGGCTCCATACGAAGATGTAACGATGGGCGTCAGGAACGCTGTCAGGGAAATAGAGGAGCTTACTGGGCATAAGCTTCTCACGCAAGGTGGACTTGAATTCATTTTTCCTTATGATGGAGCTAAAGGTATAGATCTTTACTGCACCACGAGCAGTGCCGGTGGCGGGCTCCAGATGATGGTGGCTGGTTTGATGAAAAGTGTGACCGCTATGAGTGCAAATAAAGCAGCCACCGGGGCAGGGGCTATTGTAATGGATATTATTGCCCTTGACGACGGAAGACGTGACTATGAAAAAATCCAGCGTATCCGGAATCTGAGGCCTGATATGATCCTTGTCGGTGGGGGTACAGATGGGGGGGCAGTAGGTAAAATTGCTGAGACACTGGAGATCATCAAGGCAGCTGAGCCTCAACCTCGTTTCGGTGTGGGTTATGACATCCCCCTCGTATATGCCGGGAATGCTGATGCAAGAGCGATGGTAAAGGACGTATTACTCGATGACTTTGCCCTTTCGATTGTTGATAATCTCCGGCCCACCTTAGAGATTGAGATTACGGAACCCGCTAGGAGAGCGATCCATGAACTATTCATGGAGCATGTGATGAGCCATGCGCCAGGGTATCCTAAACTCATGAACTGGTCAGATGTGGACATCATGCCGACACCCATGGGGGAAGGGATAGCCATTCAACTCATCGCGCGTAACTATGGTACTAACACAATCGGGGTGGGACTCGGTGGGGCTACTACCAATGTCTACTCAATATTTGATGAACGTTTCGTAAGAAGCGTGAGCGCGAACCTAGGTATGAGTTACAGCATCTGTAACGTTATGAAAGTTTCAGGGATTGACAATATACTTCGATGGATACCCTTCGAAGTTGAGCGGGAAGATATCGAAGATAGGCTCAGAAACAAAATGATACGGCCAACGACTATCCCACAGACCCTTTTTGAGCTTATTCTGGAACACGCTGTAGCTAGAGAGGCCCTCCGGATGGGGATGAAACATCATAAAACCATAGCCACCCGTCTCAAAGGAGCGAGGGGTGAGAGAAAGTTTACTGTGTTCACCTCGTTCTCAGACGAGCTTGCAGAGACTTACATTGATATGCTAAAGTGTGGCGTAATAGCGGGGACAGGGGGGCTCTTGTCCCATGCCCCAAGGAGGGTTCAGTCCCTTCTGGTTTTGACAGACGGGTTCCAACCTGAGGGGGTGACAAGGTTGTTCCAGGACAGCGTTTTCATGATGCCCCATCTTGGGGTCCTCTCAACCGTATACTCAGAAGCGGCCTGGCAGATATTCGATAAAGATTGTTTGGTAAGACTTGGCACTGTTGTTGCCCCTCGTGGGACTGGGAAGATAGGAAGGCAAGTAATGTCAGTAGATATGGAGTTGCCCGACGGTAGTACAAGGGAAGAGGCTGTAGATTTTGGAGATATAAAGAGAATAAGGTTACCAGAGGGACAGGAGATTGAAGCGGTGATTAAGCCCAGAGGTAGTTTCGATGTCGGCGCAGGGGAGGGACATGACTTAGAAACCACCCTACACGGTGGCGTTGTCGGGATAATTCTAGATGCAAGGGGCCGACCCCTGTCCTTACCCGAAGAGAGAGACAAGAGAAATAAGACTCTCTTAAAATGGTGGAAGGATCTCAATATGTATCCCTTAGAAAAATTAGATATTGAACGGTGAAAAAAATGGCAGAGACTGAAAAAGGTTATGCGTATACTCCTGGACTGCAGGTAACCCGGAGCATAACCCTCAGAAAAAGGCGTATCCTCCCTTTATTCGGAGAAATATTGGTTGAGGAAGGAGATTATGTTGATTACGACACTGTTGTAGCCCGGGCTTATGAACCGGGGGAACCTGAGTTGATCAATGCAGCGCCGATGCTTGGGGTGAGTAAGGAAAATCTCACTGATTACGTAGTGAAAGAGGTCGGTGACGAACTAAAGGAAGGCGAAGTTATCGCTCAATATTTCATGCTTTTCGGGTTAATCAAACGATATATACGAGCGCCCTTCGATTGCACTCTTGAGAGCGTTTCTCAATATTCAGGCAGGATCGTTGTAAGGGGAAAACCAATACCTATCGAGGTTAGGGCTTACATGTCTGGTAAAATTGTCGAGATTATACCAAGAGAAGGGGTGGTGATTGAGAGAGAGGTAAGTTTTATCCAAGGGATCTTTGGTATAGGGGGAGAGACTTTCGGAGAGCTCCATTTAGCCGTGGAAACTCCCGAGGACCCTTTGACTGAAAATTCACTATCACCTCAGTATAAGGGGAAAATTGTAATCGGTGGGTCGTACACAACATCGGACGCCCTGAAAAGAGCCGTTGAGATAGGGGTAAGAGGGATTGTCACGGGGAGTGTCAAGAGTTCAGACATCAAAGATTTCCTTGGATACGAGATTGGGGTGGCTATTACGGGAGAAGAAGACTGTGGTATAACTATGATTGCTACGGAGAGCTTCGGTGAGATGCCTATGGCTCATCATACGTTCAACCTGTTTAAAACGTTGGAAGGGAAAATTGCTTCCATTAATGGTTCAACCCAGATACGAGCGGGTGTTGTCCGACCCGAAGTGATAGCTCCACCCATAAAAGTAGATTCAGCTGAAGGATCGGGAGACGAATTAGGAGCGGGTATGACTACCGGGACCCGTATCCGAGCCATTAGGGCGCCCTATTTTGGTAAACTTGGGGTGGTAAGTGGCCTTCCAAGCGATCCAGAAAAACTCGAAACTGAATCGAAGGCGAGGGTCCTTACGGTAAAATTCGACGATGGATCACAGGCAACGATACCCAGAGCTAACGTAGAAATTATTGTGGAGAGATAATTATCTCCTTTCACTCACACCTTTGCTCATCATATCCTTAACATGGCTGATCGTGTGAATTAACGGAATATTTTCTAGGAATCGAGCTATGGAATCTTCTCTTTGTCACTTCTGTCAGATTGAGATTTGGTTTCTCGTTTATGTTTATCCTCTATCATTTTGATTAGTTTCTCGATGTTTTTTGGTTCCTGGAGTGTATGGATGTATGAGAAACCATTGCTCCAGAAAGCCAACATGAAGGGGCTTAGGAATATGTGGGCAAGCGCCCCTCCAGCCCAAGCTAGAGGTTTCATGGTTTCTAGAACAAGGACTGCAGGCACCATCATATCAAATCTATTTATCAAGTTAAAGATCTTCTCAATAATCTCGTCCTTTTTTTCGTCAGGCGTTTCCCAAATACTCATTTGATAAAATCATCCTATTACTTTGATATAAATATGAACTCAGATTTTCCAGTGTTTAAATCGGGATATTAATGTCACCTACGTTTTATGGTTAACCCTTGGTTTCTTTATGTTCACGTAGATCTAGGTACGAATCCCTATGAAGTTCCAGAAAACCCGTCTGCATTCTGCCTTATGGTCTGATCCAGCTTCCCGTGGGTTGGAGAAAGGTGATGTCTTCCTACTGTCACGCTTCCCCTTGGTGGTTGCTGGATTGTAGGAGTCTGGGCTGAGTTCTATTTTGCTCATTGTGGTCCCAGTCATGAGTGGTGAGGGTCTGGTTCAGGGTGCTCTAGGTCAAAGGAGGGGAGTATGCGTTTTGGATGTTTCACATCGATGGGTTTCTGTCTGTGTTGAGGTTTTCGGGCACATCACTTGAATCTATTGAACCGGTATTAGGAGAGTATTCTGTGGAACAAGTCTGAGGTGATCTCCTCACGCGTAAGAGGTTTTTGAAAACAGTAGCAAATAAAAGGAGTATTTTTGTTAAATCGGGAAAATTGTGTTGAGGATTGTGATTTTTTATTTGAAATCATATTTTTATATTAATAAATGATAAGGATATTGGAACTTATTATCCGCAGAAAATTATAAATATATTATTAATAAACTTAAACTGGAAAATGTCAATATTAGTTCAGGGAAGACTAGTTGGATTTGCTATTTTACTGGTAACCGTTAGTGCTATACTGTACTTTCTATGGAAGGCTGGTCAAGGAGAATTATCAAAGTTACGTAGGCTTCCACAGATCGATGTTATCGATGAACTTGTCGCCCGAGCCGTTGAAATGAACCGGGAGTTATGGTTCCTGTCTGGAGGGGGTCAAATGACCAATGCATTCGTGCTTCCAGGCATTCTCTCTACTTTTGGGATCTCTGCGTATGTCACGGAGCAATGTGCCAGATATGGCGCAAAAATCCACCATGTATGCAGACTACCAATAGCGTACAACATACACTTCGAAATCATGAGGGAGGCGTATGAGAAAGCTGGGAAATCCGAAGAGTTTGATCCTTTGGAAACAATTATCTACATCCCAAGTGGTGCAGGGAGACCTTATGTGCTCAACGAGAGTTGGCGTAGGAAACCCGCATCGGCTATCTTATGCGGAGCATGGTACCACCAGACCATCATCTTCTGCGAGGGCCTTCAGCGTGCTGGAGCTATGACTCTAGGAGGGACCGACACTACCCACAACATACCCTTCATGGTCGCCGCCAACAACTATTCTATGATAGGAGAGGAGATGTACGCGATGAGTGCGTACCTGAGTGAGGACAAGACACTCTCAAGTTCTCTAGCTGGACAAGACATCGGTAAGTACATTGTCATCTTGATGACAATTGTAGGTGTACTTCTAGCGGCGGCAGGATACCCCGTAGCGGAGTGGATATGATTGAGTTCAGAACTATATGAAAGAACGATCCCACTATCGATCGTCACATTCCTAGGGACATGGATGATCGCAGAGTACTTCTTCCAACCCCTTCAAGCATTAATTCCAATTACAGACACCATACGTACCTATGCTACGGTACTTGCTTCAGCTTCCTGGGGATTAGGAATAGCTGTGCTGACTATAGCTCATATTAGGGCAGTCTATCAACAAAGGGTAAGCCCCCACTGGGGGTACAGCGTAATATACCTGGTTAGCTTCGCTGCTATGGCCCTTGCGGGTTTGTTCCAAGGTACATCTGGACCTTCTTTCCTATGGGGCTATGATCACATCTTTGCCCCCTCACATCAGGCACTGTACTCCACAACAGCGTTCTTTATCACTTCAGCGGGATTCAGGATTTTCAGATTCAGAAATCTTGACTCTACTATACTACTCCTGTGCGGGACCTTTGTGCTGATGAGCGTGTTGCCTATTTTCACAGGCTTTATCCCCCAATTAAGCGACATAGGAGGATGGATCATGAACGTCCCAGGAGTAGCTGGATACAGGGCATTCACGATAGGTGTCGCACTCGGTACAATAGGCCTTGGAATCAGGATATTCCTACATAGACATCCAGAGGTCTTAAGATGACAACAAACGAGGAAGCAGTTGAAAAATCAATAGCTCAAAAGATATTGGATCTTGATCACAGGATAATAGCAACCGTTGTTGCCATTATCATTGGTTACGTGATCCTAAATCCATTCAAAATACCATTCCCTGTAACCTCATACGGGAGAGACTATTACAACTTCGTAGATTCCATCGAACCAGAATCAACAGTAGGGTTCATGCTGAGCGATACACCCTCTACCCGACCGTCTCTACAATCAGCAACGGTTCTGACTATGGAAATACTACTTGAGAAAAACTGTAAGATCGTGTTCTGGCAGGACGAAGCTGCAGGGCCACCAATATACGAAGACTATATTGCAATGGTGACCAAAAAGGTGGATAGGGAAATAGAACACGGTATCGACTATGTCAACTTAGGATATATAGCTGGAACAGAGTCCGGGACAGCAGCATTCCTTGCAGACATAGCGAAGACCACGGGAGAAGTAGATGCCTATGGTACTTCCTTCAGTGAATTACCAATAATGGAAGAGATAAATGCGGGATCAGATTTTGACTATGGCTTTGCTAATGTAGCATGTCGCTGCACTGAACCTTTGTACGTGAGACAATGGCAACAGCCGTATGGAACCCCCCTTGCTACTATCAACTGTGCTATGGACCTAACTGCAGTTCAGCCATACTTGGCAACTGGCCAGTTAAAAGGCACGGCAAATGGACTTCTAGGCTCAGCTGAGATGGAGTACTTAACAGGGAATCTCGGGATGGCATTCGGACAGGTCCTATCCGTATCCTCAGCAGGCATATACTTCGTAGCATTGATCATCATCGGGAACGTGCTATTCTTCGCATTCAGTTCAAAGAAAGAGGTGACATAGATGTCTGTAACTCTAGGAATGATGGTAACAGCGGGAATCGTTCTCATGTTATATACTGTGCTCTACGGAGACAATCCAGTATCCCGTACAGCTCAGGCCATATACATGGGCGTTCAAGCTGCATACCTGTTGATAACTAACTTGGACTTCTTCTGGAGAAAAGGAGTAGTAAGGTTCCAGACACCAGGCAACTTTCACTACATAATACCAGTGATTCTCGGACTCTTGATCTTTGCACGGCTACACGAAAAGACCCGTGCCCTATACAGATACCCGATGGCGATCTTGGTAGGTTCCATGCTAGGCGTATCAATAAGGACCACGGTGTTCTCACAGATATTGGACCAAGTAGCAGGTAACTTTCCACCCGCATCACCCCTTGTAGGAGTCCCAGCTGGGACTGCATTAAACAACATAATCATCATCGGAGGCTCCATCTTCGCTCTAGTCTTCTTCGTATTCAGCCACGAATTCACAGGGCCTGAAAGATACGTCCATAGATTAGGAAGAGTCTTCCTTCTGGCTGCATTCGGCGGCACCTATGGGAACACTGTCAGCTACCGATACGAGCTAATGGCCGGAACCTTCATCTCGAATCTATTGGCTCCTGCAGAACTCCTACCGTACACAATGGCTTTCATAGTAATAATAGCCATTGTACTTGTGGTCAGCTTCAAGACAGGGTTAGCAGAGTGGCACTGAAATCCAACAAACCCCCATTTCCTTTTTTTATTAAATGTCCTAAGTAGGGTAACGTTTAAACAAACAATATAAGAATAAATAAAGACTTTAAAACAAAAATGAATGGGATCAAACTAATTGGAATCCTAATATTCGGGTTACTCTTTGTAGGACCCATTCAACAAGAACAAACATCAGAAAAATTAATTCTAGAGTTTTTTTATCATCCAAACTGTGAGCCATGTAAAGAACCCAAAACAATACTAGAAAAATTAGAATCCGAATACTCTTCCTACATAAAAATATACTGGAGAAATATGAAATATAAAGAACCCATGGAATTATTCATTAACGAATATAAATTAAGTAAACGCCCTGCCCTTGTCTTTAACAGAAACTCAAGCACAGCAATATATAACCTCACAAAAGAGAATCTAACAGAAAAAATCAACATTTACATCACTAATGATACCATAAAAATACCAGACTCACAGCAAAATAACTACATACAAGACCTGACACTACCCATTGTCATCATATCGGGATTAATAGATGGATTTAACCCATGCGCTTTCGCAATATTGGCATTCTATCTCTCATTCCTTTACAGTATTAAACAAAAAAGAAAGAACATCCTAGGAAGAGGAATAACCTACATTTTAGGGATATTTATTGGATATATTCTATTAGGTTTAGGCATTATACAGACTATGAACTTTTTTGGTATTGTCCACCCATTCGGCATAATAGGTATCCTCCTCCTCATCGTCTTTGGTGTAATCAACCTGAGGGACTCATTCACATATGAAAAGCCTATATTAAAATTCCCCAGAATTGCGACAAGTTTAGTCAGAAAATACGTCGAGAGTGGAACCTTGCCCATGTCATTTATTCTTGGATTTGCAGTCAGTCTTTTTGAATTCCCCTGTTCAGGTGGCATTTATGTAGCTATAACCCTCCTAATAGCAAACTCAAGTATAAGGGGGTTAGGATATCTGATAATCTATAATCTTATGTTTGTAGTCCCTCTCATCATAATCTTACTATTAGCCTCAAACACAAACATGTTGCTTAAGATAGATGAATGGAGAGTTATAAATAGGAAAAAATTAAGCTTGATCTCCGGGGTTCTCTTAATAAGTCTAGCTCTATTTACATGGTATATCCTATTTTATTAAAAATCAGTAGTAACCACGTTTTTTCAATGCCTAAAAAAAGCTCAAAATTTGAAGAATACCCAAGCGACGTATATTATCACTTCAACGCTTCCTGAGTATCGCTCCTAAATATCCCCCCAAAGGGAAACCAATGAACAACACGACAATAAGACTGGAGAATTCACCCAGTGTAAGAAATACGTATACAGCCGAGGCTATGGATATGACACCCCCGATCTTTATCCCGTCAAGAATCTCTTTGCTCTGGAGTTTCCTCAGAGCAAGGAAAGAGATAATCCCCCCACATACGACATAGTAAGAGATTGCGAGGATGTAAGGTGAAGAGGCCTCAGCTGTTTGGAAGAAGAGGTTCACAATCTGCGACCATAACCATACTGAGAATATACCAAGCATTGAAGCGGCCATGAGATCATATATAGAGACATCCGACTCCATCAATCTGTACACC
>JASFTK010000012.1:0-23691 GCA_050053595.1 Candidatus Bathyarchaeota archaeon
TTCTATACTGAGGCGTTCGATCTCGTAGTCAGCCAAGAACCTGAGGAGCTCGTTGACGTCCTCTTTTATCTTCAGTGAGTAGCCCCAGTCGCCGTTCTTTTCCACTGAGATAACAGACTCCAGGGCTTCGAGGGGCGCTTTTTCAGGGGGTCGGGAGGTAAATTTGATCCTCACGTTCTGTAGGAACTTGTTCACCAGGTTCTCGACCTTCTCGACCAGGATCATCTCCCCCTCCTTGATGATGCCTATACGGTCACAGACGGCCTGGACCTCAGCCAGGTCGTGGCTGCTCAGGAAGATTGTCTTCCCTTCGGCCTTGAGCTCCCTGAGGATCTTATGGAATCTCACGGTCATCAGAGGATCTAGCCCGGAGGTGGGCTCGTCCAGGATCAGGAACTCGGGTTTTGAGGCGAGGGCTAGTATCAGCCCCACCTGCTGGCGGTTCCCGCTGGACAGGGCCTTGATCTTGAGGGAGAGGTCGACCCTGAAGACAGAACGGAGCTCCCTGAGGAACTCCCGGTCCACAGGCCTGAAACCGTGGAAGTACTCGATCAACTCTTCACCGGTGAAGTTTTCGTAAAGGGCGAGGTCCCCGGGGATGTAACCCAGAAGCTTCCGTATCTCAAGTGCGTCCTGGTGGTGATCCATGCCTAGAACCGTTATAGAACCCTCCTGGATATGGAGATAGTCCAGAACCGCCCTCATGGTGGTGGTCTTCCCAGCGCCGTTGGGTCCCAGGAAGCCGAATATCTCTCCCTTACGGACCTCGAAACTCACATCCCGGACACCGACGACGCGTCTGCCAAACGTCCGTCCTCCGATGTTCATCTCACGGCCGTATATCTTGGTCAGTTGGGAGACCTCTAGGATCGTCTCTGTCATCATCTCTTACCATCGTCGAGGTTTGAGTGCATTTATTTACTCGTTCCGTGTTTATCGTGTTCTGTGCGCCCTATATATTCTTTTCGAAAATTACCGAAAACTCTGTAATTATAAAAACATCCAAAAATTCATAAGAGAGGTGACAGTGTAAGACATGAGACGCCTAAGGTCGATGTAATGAGCGCCGATGCCGCGGATAACCCTCTGTTACAGCTGCAGATCGACTACCTGGCCTTTATGGAGCAAGTTCATAAGACCCTTGGATTCGAGGCGAACCTCATCGGGGTCCTTTTCACTCTCCTATTAGAGGGGGATTACATCACACAGGACAGGGTTATGGAACTCACAGGATTTAGCAGGTCCACGGTATCAGAGACCCTGAAGAAGCTGATAGCCCCCTCCAGCAGTTTCCCTGTGCTCTCTACGAGGAAGCCCAGCGACAGGAGGAAGTTCTACTACTGTCCCCTAGACTTCGAAGAGTACGTAATGACCTTCTTCACCTCGGCTATGGAGGCGTCATACTTCAGCGATGAGATCATCCGAGAGATGCTGGCGAGACTCGACATCCTAGACTCCCAGAGCCGCGAGGCCCTTCATATGAGAAGGTTCTTCAGTTACCTGCTCGATGTCGTCGATTCCCTCCAAAATATTTTAGAGTACACAGAGGAACATCTGGAACGGTTCTTCGAGGATTCAAGCTATACCCCAGAGTTCACCGAGGAGGATCTCGCTGATTATGAAAGGAAGCACGAGAAACCCCCTCCTGGGACCTCTACTGTAGGGGAGACAGACTCACTGCTGGAGATCAAGAGGGATTACATAAGGGAAACGTTGGAGAATGCCACTCCTGTAGGGAGGAGGCGGGAGCTGGCAGCGGTCTCCCTTGCCTTGATCCTGAGCCCGGATTCCCTTAACCAGGAGGAGATAATGGAAGTCACAGGTTACAGTAGGAGCACAGTCTCGGCGTCTCTCACATCCATCGAGGACCTCAACGTCCTGCGCTTGATCAAGAAGCCTAGAGACCGGAAGAAATACTACAAATCCGTGCTGAAACTCCAAGGCTATGGGACCCAGAAGTTCCGGATCCAGCGTGAGGGATACTCCCAGATAATCCGTATGATTGATGAGCGGTTCCTCCCGGAGCTCAGAAAGATCTCAGGGAACCCAATCGGAAAGGAGAGGATGGAGCTCTTCCTAGAGAAAAATGTCAGATCTTACCATCTGATCCTCGATTACATCAGGTTCATCCACGACTTCATGTTGAAGCGTACTGAGAGATTCGAGCTGCCTTGATGTCCTGGGCGTCGTGAGACCAAGAGGAATGAACTCACTCATTCTGACGGTTTGGAGTCTCGGAAATTGGCGGTCTTTTATGCAGTCGTGTCCCTCTCAGGTTCTTTGATGAGCAATAGTACCCCTGTGGTCGCGAGGACACCTAGGACTGCGTTTATGAAGAAGGGTATGCCGTACCCGGGCAGCTGGAGCCCCAGGATCTTGAAGGTGGAGAACCGGTATGTGCTGTAGATCCATGTACTCACGATGGGTCCGATGACGCTCCCAGCTGTGAAGGCAGTACCGAAGAAGCCGAAGACCTTCCCCCGGATCTGGGGTGGGGCCAAGTCCGCCCTGAGAGCCCTGAACGCCGGCATCATGATGTTGAAGCCCAGGCTCCTGAGGCTCATCACGGCCCCGGCCCATGTGAGGTTGGGGGTCAGGGGAAGGAAGAATCCTAGGACTCTTGCGGTGTAGCTCCCTATAGCGATGAGGGGTTTCCGGCCTATCTGATCCGATATCCTGCCGGCCAGCCAGCTCGCGAGGAGGCCGATGAACCCACTGATACTTATGAGAGCCCCGATCCCGACAGGGTCAGTCCCAAACTTGTCTGTGAAGAAGAGGACGGTGATGGGGATCAAGAACCCGACGCCGATGCCGCTCACAAAGGCATAGATCAGGAGTATCTTGAGGGGTCTGGTGAGACTTACCCCGGCGCCCTGCCCCTCAGAGGGGAAAGGTATGCCGGTCAGACCACTGGATGATCTCTCTGGTTCCTCTATCTTGAAGATGACCAGGCCAAGGGCGATCGCTGCGAAGGCTGAGTCCACGAAGTATGGTATCCTGTAGCTCATCAGGGTGTTGAAGCCTTGGGCTTGGCTCGCCCACTGGACTGCGCCTCCTACGAGGGGTCCGATGTTCCTGCCCACCATCTGCATCGACATCAGGAAACCCATCGCTTCCCCTCGGCGTTTGGGGTCGACGATATCTACGAGGTAGGTCTCGGTGGCGAGCATCGCTGCACTGCTCACAGCGCCGTTCAGGAGCCTTATGATCAAGAGCCACTCCCAGCTGGGGGCGAGACCCGTGATCGTGCCGAACAAGACGTCGCTGGCGATGCCGTACACCATCATCCTCTTCCGTCCGTATCGGTCGATGAGGGATCCCATCCGGGGGCTCATGACGGCGAAGGCGACCATGAAGCTGCTCGTGAATAAGCCCACAGAGGCGACGGAGGCCCCGAGGCCGATGACATAGTTGGGGAAGAAGCTGAGTGGGAGGGCGAAGGCGAGGCTCTCTATGAGCTGCACCGCTCCCAATATCAGTAAGGGACCGGAGAGTATTTTCCTCCTCGACATCATACCCCTCAGGATTATCTCCATGAAGCACTGTTCTACCGTTTTTAAAGGTTGATACTGGCATCAATCGTTCACATAATACTTTCCTTCCCAGCCCTGTGGTGGTGGGCTCACAATCCTCTAGTTGGCTGGTGACAGACAGAACGCCCTCCAATTGGATGCACAGAAGTGATAGGGGGCGAGATGGTTACTGATCCTACTTGCACCAGCTGTGAGGTTCAGAGACTATTTTCGCAGCAATGTCCTGAGGGTTGTATCCTCAAACGCCTCTTTCATGGAACCGTGGAGAGGCGATCCAGAACATTTTATATGTATTTATCTTACTATAATCTTATATAGTCCAAATTATTACAATTTAAGAGGGCTTAGGTGACACTCCAGTTTCTCTACATAGAGGATGATCTTTCCGAACAAGAGACTTTCATACAGGTTCTGAAGCACTCCGTGACAACAGACCTCAAGATCGACACAGCGGAGACGGGGGAAGAGGGTATCGAAAAGATCAGGGATTACAATTACGACCTTGCGATCATTGACAACAGGTTGCCCGATATAAGCGGTATTGAGATCCTCGAAGAGATGAGGAGAATCCAGTCGAAGACCCCCGTTATTATGTTGACCGGCTCTGGGGATGAATATGTCGCCGTCCAAGCAATGAAACTGGGCGCCAAGGATTACATCAAAAAAGGGGACATCAACCCACTGAGGATCATATCGGCGATAAACGAGGTCCTCCTAGAAGTCAGTCTCCCCAAGGACATCCCCCGAGAGACCCTTGAACGGATCCAGAGACTGTTCTCGAAGACTGATTACCTAGAAATAGAGCAGGAGATCCAACTCACGTCTCCTCGCATCTCAGAGGAGATAACCCCTGAGATCATCTATGGCCTTGAGAGGCTCGCCACCAGCAGCTTCGTTGAGAAGGAATCACCTTTCTCGACAATCTTCTGCCCTTCATGTAAATCATATGACCATACTCTCCGATTAGAATGTCCCGAGTGTTCCAGCACTGTTATCCAAAAAAGCACAATCATCCAGCACATGTCTTGTGGATACGTCGATTTCGAGAAAAAGTTCATAGGGGAAGATGGGCGCCTGTCATGCCCAAAATGCAGGGAGGAGCTGAAGGCGATAGGCGTTGATTATGTGAAGCCGGGGGTCAGCTACAAGTGCTCCAACTCTCATCTGTTCCCGAGTCTGAAGGTACAGATGCACTGCTCTGTGTGCGGTGAGAAATTCGAACTTAACGACGCCTCCCTTAAGACGGTACATCAATACCGGTTAAGAAAAGAAGGGAAACTGAAGATGCAGCTTGGGTTACACAGCGAAAAGGACTTTCTGAGGCTCACCCCCTTCCAAATAAGATCTTAACCACGTCAGTTTGCTTAGGCGACTGTCAAAGCATCTGTGTGTTGATATATCAGTGGTATATTTTTTCAGTCATTCTGTCTTCCCCAGACGGCTCCGACGATGGTGCCGACGATGAGCATGATGCCGTTGAATACTATCTCGTTCCAGGAGCCCAGCAGCACCATGTGGACCACCTCCAGGGCGATGAGTCCTATGAAGAATATTATCATCAGCATTATGATGAGGGTGAAACGGTCGCTGGGGTACTCCTCCGTCATCCTCACCCTGCGTACCGGTCCCACCGTGACCGCTCGCCTCCTCGCGAGGGCCCGTTTGAGCCTCCTATACCACCCTGAACCGCTCAATCTCCTCCCTCCTGTACTTCCTCAGACGGACCCGGCGCCCAAGGCTCTCGATCTCGTCGATGGCCTCCTTCGCCTCCCTGCGGGGCATCACCAGCAGGATCTCGTCCACCAGCTCCACGGGGATCCGGACAGCGCCCCAGTCATTGTGGAGCTCCACCACGTCCTTCCCGACGATGAGTAGGCTACGCTCCCCGCCTGAGACTCCCAGATAGACGCCCCAGTCCTTACAGTAGACCTCAGGGGAACCCTCGTGCTCAGTGACGCTGCACCGGATCTCAGAGGCGTCCAGCCACCTGACCAGGATCAGGTCCCCCTTCTCCAGCCCCTCAAGGTCCACCTCCCTCATATCCAAGCACTCCTCAAGCTGTTCAGCTGCTGTGCCATCTGCCTTCTACGGAGAGCCGCCGGCATCGCAGCAAGATCGAAGTGGACCGGGGCGACTTTAGCCTCATAGGATCCATCCGGCTTCCTTGCAGCCACAAGCTCAAGGGTACACCGGTAGCCCCTCCCCGGAGAGTAGTGGTGTCTGGCCCGCTGGATCTGGAAGGTCTCGCCGTCCAGTCCGTCTTTGAGGCTGGAGACGGAGACCATCATCGGGGGCCTGTAACCTGGCTGAGCGCGACCCGGGACCACGGCCTCGACGCTGACAACCGGGGTCTTCCGGTGTTCCACTATGTTCCCCGCTATATACCCCGCGTAGCCCGTGTCCGTGATGGTCTTGTCTACCATCCGCAGGGTCCTCTTACCGTACTCGTCTTGGCTCGAGGGGTCATTGGCGGTCCCTTTCTTCTCAACCCTGACGAAACGGAGCTTGTCGATCTTGAAGCCCCCCGTCCCCAGGTCCCCTGAGCTCCTGTAAGCCCGGATCTGGATCCTGGCCACCATCGCCCCAGGGGTCCCCGTGATGCCAAAGTCCGATATGTCGATGGCGTACTCGTACCAGTCGTCCGCGGACGGCACGCTGAGTCCCGACTCGATGTAGTAGTCGCTGGTCCAGGCCCAGCTGCCCTTCTGCATCTTGACCTCTAGGTTATCGGGGCTCAGCCCGGAGCCGTACTTGAACCAGAACCGTATCTCGTCCACCCCCGTGAGGTCGATCTCGCTGGACTCGTGGCGCATATGGTACTGGCTCCCCGGGTTGGTGGTCTGGAACTTGATGCATGCTGTCCCTGACTTCTTGTCCCCCGTCTCGCTCTGAGGATAATTGGCATCCGTCGGGTCCGGGCTGCTCCAGCTGTCAGCGGCCTCAGTCCAGCCGTCCTCATCCCGGGGCACCGTCTCCTCCTCGAATATCACCACCTCAACGTCGTTGACCAGCCGGGGCTCCCCCTTCATCGACTCCCGGACCCTGATGTCCAGGATATTGGCCGGGCTCCCATCGGAACCATCACTTACCTTGAGCGCGCAGTTGAACGCACCATACCTCTTGAAGCGTAGAGCCCCACCCGGATCAACATAGAAATTAGCCCCGGTCTCCCCAGTAATGAATGATGCCGTCTCCGCCAGCTTCTCCAGGAGGCTGAAAACCCCCTCCCGGCTGAACCTGTTGACCAAAGTCCGGCTGGTCGTGTCGATGTCATGGAAGAGCTCCGGTAGGGCCTGGTCGCTGATGTCGTCGACGATGCTGCTGATCTGGGTGGCCGTGGCGTATTCCTCCGTGAAGGTGCGCTCATGCATGATCTCCCCCAGATCCTCACAGACCAACTTCAACACAGGCTCATCGGGATCCCCCAGAGCCTCCCTGTCGATGACCCGGGCGGTGATCAGCTTGTAGACCTGGCTCTCAGAGTCCGCCGCCAGGTAGACCATCACCAGAGCCCCGGGACCCGCCCGGGCCGCCCCGCTCAGGGGCTCCCGGATATAGAGCTCCCTTACCTCGTCAGCTCTGAGAGCTCTGCTGAGGACCATGGGCTCGTCGATGTAGCAGACCGTGTAGTTGGAGAAGCCGCCGTCGGTGTGGAGGCAGCCCCAGGTGAGATCGTTGTTGTCGATGGTGATGGTTTCAAGGGTCCCTGAGTCGCCACCCTCATATCCGCCGTCGACGTAGAGTTGGAGGCTGTCGCTGTCTGGGTCTATGATGCCGGTGACCAGGTGCCAGCCGTTGTCAGCCACCGTCACAGTCGAGGTTTGCTGGAGGATGTTCCCGTCGTCGTCTTTGACGTATAGCCGGATCTTGTCGCCGCTCCAGTTGAACTGTACCCTGTTCCAGGTGGCATTGGTCTGACCGAAGCCGCAGACCACCCCTGACGCCCCCGGTGCAGCCTTGACCCAGAAGGAGATGGTGATCGCCCCAGTGGCAGGGATAGCGGGCTTGTACCCCGTCTCCATCCTCGCAGTGCCCCCGAAATAGAGACAGTATCCATGCCGGCCCCCACTGTCCCACGCTGTCGATGTGAGGGCTGCGTGTCCCTTACCCCGGCTGAGGTCGAAGGCGATGGACCCCTGGGCTGCTTCGAGGGTGTACCGGCACTCTGTGACCCCCAAGAGTACATCGTTGAGCATCTTGAGGACCGCCCCGCTCACCTTCAACGTGCTCCAGAGGTCGACGTCGACCTCCATATTCTCCGTCGGGACCAGCGGCGGGTTCCTCAGTATCGCCGCGTAGTCATAGTCGATGTAGGCGGTCCCCGAGGCGGTGTTACACCCGGCATACAGCTTTACATACTTGATGGTCTTCCCCGGGTCCAGGTCCAGGACATCCACCGTCATGTCCGATGGTGCATTGATCCACCCGGTCTCCGTTACGTTTGTGTCGTTGTACTTGATACCCACCTTGTACTGGGGGGTGGTCCCCCGGCCCCGCACCCGGACCCTGAACCGGGGATAGTCGTCGGTGTTCAGACTCTTCCCGCTGAGGTCCTTGCGGTAGCCGCATCCCGACGGGGTTCCCCCCTCCGTGACCGTCATGCAGGCCAGGTCGCCGGTGACGTCTCTCCCGGCTATGAAGCTCTGGGAGGCCGCTGACTGGAACACGGTCCACAATGAGCTCCGGAAGCAGTCGTCAAGGAACCCAGGGGCTTCGTAGATCTCGACATGACATCTAGCCCAGTCAGGGGTTGGCATCTATCCCCCCCTCCTCAGGCTCTCAACGATCCGGGGTCCCAGCAGCCGTAGGAACTGGTCGGTGTCCATGTCCTCCCGGGGCTGCCTCTCAAAGGAGACGAATATCGGACCGTATCTGTGGACATGTCTTGAGGGGACCACGTACTCCCCACGGTGTAGCATGTATAGCCCTGTTTCCTCGATGGTGCCGCCGGACTGCATGCTCCTGATCTTGGAGTATATGAGAGCCCCCGCAGCGAGGGCTATGGGGATCAGCCACCACCGGCCTGTCAGGGTTGCGAGGATGGCTTGAGCGGCGGAGGCGGCACCGGTAGAGTCCTTGAGCAGGATCATGAGGCTGTTCAGGTTTCGGACCACCTGCATCATGTTCAGGAACGCGTACATCGCAGCCCGGGGGTCCATATTCTCGATGGCCCGACTCGTCTGCTCCACTGCGAGCCTAGCGGCGTTAAGGCTCCTCACACCCATAAGCATCACAGGGAGGGTACTCGACGCGCTGGACCGGGCCCCCTTCAACGCCATGTCGGCCTGAGAAGCGCTCCTTGAGGTGTTCTCCGCGGTGACCGCCGCCTCCCCGAGGCCCTTGACCGAGACCTCGTAGTCCAGCTCCATCTTCTCGGCCATATCAGATCATCCCCCCGGTAATCGCCAACATAGCCCGCAAGTACCTCTCCCTCTCAAGGAGGACAGCCTGGAGGAGGAAGGGACGTGGAGGCATACCGCTCGTCCCGTCGTGGACGTACCTAGCATAATCGACCGGCCTCAAGGTCCGGGGATTGATGTAGGCGGCGCCCCCAGCCATCAGTGCGATCTCATGAGAGCCCCGGACCTCGGTCCTTATCGAGTCCATGAGGGCCCCCGTGTCGACGGGGCAGAAGGCCTTGGCGGCGGCTTCGAACCAGGGTAGTCTCAGCACCGTGGAGGTGGCCTCAGAGATCTTGGACGGTAACATCCTGAGCTCTAAGGCTAGATCCTCTAGGCGCACCCTTTTTATGACCCTCATCTCCTTCTCCTCATCCTGTCTAGCTCATCCTCCAGACGCTGCTGCTCCCGGGCCTGCTTATCCCCCAGAGCCCCCAGGTAGATCCTGAGCCGATCCACGAACCGGGCCGGTTGAACATCCAGCTCGTCGTGGGTCCAGCCCATCTGGACGCAGAGGGCTACGTCGTCCACCAGCGGCTCGGCCTTCCCCCGCTTCACGGCCGCTATGATTTTTTTCGCTCCACCCCGCTCACCCCATTGATCCTCTGGGCTTCCGCGATCATATCCTCCACCAGCTCAGGCGGCTCAAGGCCGCGCAGTGATTCAAGGGTGATGGGGAGTGGCTGGCCTTGCCCGTCCCTTAGATCCCACTCGACCACGGTCTGCACCAGCATCATATCGTTGAGGATCCAGGGGTCGACATCGGGTTCGAGGTCTCCCCCAGGCCCCAGTCGCCAGGTAGTCGCCTCCCTGAGGGCTTCCTGTTTCATCCCCCAGGTCCATGTCCTGAGCACGACACGGTGGCCTCGGACCGTCGCCTCATGTTCAGAAGCCGTGGGTGAGCCACCTCCCTATGAACTCCATGCGGCACGCGATGAGGTCCTCGGGCTTCAACACCGGCTCGACCAGCTGGAACTTCCCCTTGTTCACCTTCAACCACTTCGAGTCGGGGAGCTGCAGCCGGAGGTAGAGCTCGTCTTGGTCCAAGAGGTAGCTGAGATAGGTGTCGTCCTGGAGGTTCATGGTGAGTCTGGCGGAGACAAGCCGCTCCATCTCCTCGAGGCTAGAGAGCTGTTTGGAGCCGGTGTCGTTGCAGACAAAGTTGGGGTGGAGCTGGTTGTCGACGCGGAACTCCCAGTCCGTGATGTCTGGGATTGTCGAGTAAGCACTGTCATCGGTGCTGATCTCGACATAGGTCTCGCTCCACTCCCAGGGATCCCCGGGATCCGCCCCGTAGCTGTGGATCGTCGAGGTCTTGGTGTCATAGGACTCCCCGATCATCTCCACCGACCAGATCACCGGCTCCCCCACGCTGCACCGGACTGAGAGCACGTCGGCCTTGAGCCCCGTCCAATAGAGATAAAGCTCGTTGGAGGCGTCCCTGTAGATCTTGGCCTCCCCGAAAAAGTTGTCCCCAGCCAGGATCTCGCTCTGCCAGTACTGGCCGAGCTGTCCCTGCAGCCATGAGAGTCTGAGCCCCACGTTCTCCCTTCGACTCAGCAGCGCCAACGGCGCCGGGGTAGCCACGTCCCTGAGGACGAACACCCTGTTGAGCTCCGGGTCATATAGGGGAGTGAGCTCCGAGACATACCCCACCTTGGACAGGGTCGTCGGGGTTGCCCCAGGGCTTCCTCCGTAGTTAACCTCTGCATAGTCCTTGTAGCCAAACTCGATCCGGTCTTTTCCCTTGTACCTAACCATCTTTTTCACCTATAGTAGAGGACACTCACCCTCACCCGGCTCCTGTAGAGCCTGGGGTGCATCCCCCCCTCGTCGAGATCCCTCCAAGCCATAGACTCCAACCACTCGAGGCCGCCGCCGGGCTCGTCACAGACCGAGTGCAGTATCCTGTCCACCTCCCAGACCATCCGCCACCTCGCTTCTTGGTCCCCTTTGCTCCAGACATCCACCGCATAGACCGCCTCGAACCGGCGTTGGGCTCGGGGATGGTTGTCTGTGAACCCTAGGTAACGGGGCTGGGTGAGGATGTGGGAGACCACCACTTGGGGCAGCTGTTCCCCGGCCTGGTACCAGTCTGTGCTGAACTTCGGCTCGAAGCCCAAGGCCCAATGCCCCTCCAAGATCTCTTTGAGGGATAACTTGGGATCGGTCATGCCTACCGCTCAGCCTCCGCCTCAAGGTAGACCTCCCTCACCGATACCCCCGTTATATGGTACCGGACCCCGTCTACCAGTAGCTCGCAGCCCTCCTCCTTGAGGGCCGCCCAGGGCTTCATGTACAACCGGATCCGGGCGCCCTTGAAGGTCCCCGGGGGGAGATCCCTCTCGTCGCCCCAGATCCTGATGAATGCCCTCTCTGCGTGCTTCGACTCCGAGTAGATCGGCTGACCATACCCGTCGGTCCCAGTCTCCGTGAGCCTGACGACGGTGACATCTTGGCCCCGGGTCTCAAGGAGTTCCATAAGTCTAAGGGTGTGGCCTGGGGGCCTGGTCCTCCCGAATCCGGTGCCGAACTGTCCGTACATGAAGCTCATCTTGGTCACGTCGTGAGGTTGTGGTCGATGGTGGTGTTAGTCCCCTCATCGAGGATCGCCCCTACAGGGGTCCCGGTGTATGCGTAGCAGTGGTTACCCAGGCAGAGGGTCCGGTCCGCCTCCGAGGTTATGTGGATTGAGTACTTGTCGCAGTCGTCCAGGCGGTTCCCGGTGACGCAGCAGCGGTCCCCGTTGACGGTGATCCCATTGTAGGTCGCTGTGTCCCCCTGATCGGTGCTGATAACCGTGTTCCCCGAGACGACGCAGTCTCTTCCGCTGGGGCCTGAGATGTTGATACCGTGCTTGGAGACTTTCCGGATGGTGTTCCCCGTCACCGTCACATAGGCGGCGTCCTCAAGGTGGACACCGTGACCGGCGCAGAGCTCGATGAGGTTCCCCGTGATGACCCCGACGGAGCTGACCTGCTCGACATGGATACCCGAGCCTGTCATGTCGCTGACGTCGTCGGCTCCGCTGATTAGGTTACCCGTTATGGTGAACTGGTCCAGGCTGTAGACCTCGATCCCATCCTCATCGTTGTCTTGGAGGGTGTTACCCACTATCCCGACATGTGCACCGCCCTGAGCAGCGATTCCCTGACGGTTGTTGTAGCAGTGGTTCCCGACGACTGAGACGGTGCCGATGCTGTAGGTGCCGTATCCTATCTGTATCCCGTTCCAGCTCACCTGGTCGTGGCAGTGGTTCCCCAGAACTAGGATCCGGTCGCTCTCAGGTTCCACGTTGATCCCGTCATACCCGTTGTCCCAGCACTCGTTATGCGCGAAGCGGTGGCCATACCCACCTGCGCAGACCCCGTGGGCTGCAGCTGACTTTATCCAGCAGCCTTCAACCACGCAGTTCTCCGTTGTGGGGCTCAACCGTACCCCGTCTCCCTGGTGTTCCTCAGGATAGTAGCCCTCCCGGTCGAACTCCTGGTCCCCCCGGTTCCCCTCGACCATCAGGTTATAAATGCGAACCCTCTTCGAAGCCCCGGTTATGTAGACGGCGCTGTGGCAGGTGAACACCCGGCCATTGTTGGAGACCTGGTAGCTGTTCTCAAGGTCGTCCTCCATGGTGAGGGTGTCCCCGTTAATGGAGGCTACCCGGTTTACCTCATAAGCTGAGTCGTCCCGGACGCAGAGGTGCTGACCCACCTCGAAACTGGAGCCTTCGGAGACCACCACATTCTTCTGACCAGAGGGAGCGTCCTGAGTGAGGAGTTCCTGGACTTTGTCGGCGACCTTGAGCACAGTGGCCCTACCGACCCCTTTGATCACCAGATCCTCCCTGTCCTCGATCACGAGGGCCTGGGTGAGGAGATACTCCCCGCCCCTGACCAGGATCTCACCTGCCTCCGTGCTGGGAAGGGCGTCAACGGCCTCTTGGATGGATGCGTGGTCCCCATTACCGTCGTTGTCTACGATGAGGGTTGCAGCCTTGCCGGCGTAGTTGTCGGCGAGGTCGTCCCAGTCCTGATAGTCGATCTCGGTCGGGGGATACGGCTTGTCAAGGGGCAACTCTCAGGTCTCCTCTCTTTTTTCATGACTATCTTCTAACGATCACATTAATAACTCATTTTAAGTGCTCATATTATGTGTATAACATATAATGTGAGATATTGATATCATAAATAACGTGTATTTTATTCCCGTCTGAAGTACCAACATATTTGGCGGGATTGGAGTCTGGGGGGCTAGTGTTAAAACAGCCTGAACCCCGTATTATTTGAGTTGAGAGCCTACATAACCCTCCTAGGCCGCTCAGTCTGGGCTCTGCTGAACACTTACTATGCGGTCCTGAGGGAGCAGGAGTACTTCCCCGACAAGATCCGGGTTTTAACTGAAGCCTCCTACGAGGGGAGACTGGACATCGCTCTGGAGGGACTGGGGATCCTTTCTGACGCCTTCGGGTTCAGCCCGGAGATGGTGAGTGAGACGGTAGGGGACTCTGACTTCCTCGGTGCTGGGAGGAAAATCTCGGGGTTGGTCAGGGAACTGAAAGGAGAGGGCTACAGCGTCGCCCTTGACGTGACCCCCGGCAGGAAGATCCTGGTAGCAGGCGCTCTGGTCGCGACCGCAGGGATTGACCTGGACCATGTCTTCTACCTAGCGCTGGACAGTCTCGATGACGTGGCGAAACCCTATGCGATGATACCCTTCCAGAGGCAGACACTCCAAGACCTGACATCGGTTCCGGGGGTCATCCCATGAAGGGTTTCAGGGGGACCATCTCCGGTCCCGAGATCCAGATACTCCTCAACAACTTGGGACCCCACCTCAAGGCCTCCTACCCGCTGGACAACACCCCCCTCTTCGAGGCCAGTATAGAGGGGACAGAGTACAGTTTCCTCTCCCTCGCCAAGGCGTCTAGTTTTAAGTCCAGTGGGACCACCGAGACATGGTACAAGGAGAGGCCTAATTATGGCGATCTGCTGGGGTGTCTCATCGCGGCGGGGGTGCTGGGCTATAGGAATGTGGGGGAGCTTGTTAAGCGTCTTAAGATCCTCCGGAACCTCAAAGGGAGGGTGGTCTACAGTCTTGACACCAACCTCCTCTACTACCGTTTCCTGTCCAACACGGGGTTCCTGGATCCTGGGGAGGTCGCCTTGGTGGGGTCAGTTAAGAATGAGATCGAGGCAGCGCTCAACTACAAGTATCAGGGGTGGCAGATCAGGGAGATGGAGCGGGATGTCCCCTTCCAGAAGCACTTGGTCCGGGAGCTCTCCAACACAAGGATGAAGAACTCAAGGAAGGCCGCTTACCTCGCCCTCAGGGAGTACAGGGAGGTGAGGAGTAGATGCCTGGAGGTCCCTCTGGTGGGAGAGACGGGGAGGGACAAGGAGAGGAACGATCTCCTCATGATCAGATCACTCGCGGAATACGCCAGAGAGAACCCGGTCTATGTCGTTGTCCTCACCAGCGACCGGCTGCTGAAGGATCTCTGCGAGGGTGAGGGGCTGGATTACTTCCTTCTGGAGATCCCCCAGAGCATCGGAGCCCCTGAGACCACCCCAGCGAGGATGGCTGACCTGGTCGCCCTCGTATCGGGCGTCATGGGCTTTATGAAACTTAACAATGTCACCATCATCGGAGAGTACAGGGGAAAAATGGGGCTGGATGAGTTGAAGATAGAGTACCCCGGGAGTGGGGCGGAGGCTTTCCGGAGGGACCTTGAGGTCTGCCGCCGGCTACTCAAGCTGGGGGTTGATGTGTGAACAGAGGGGGATCTGGATCCCCTGTTGAGAGAGCTCTCAGCAGGAGCACACCCCTCTCTGCGATGGTATAGATCCCCCGGCTCGGCCTCTCGATGTATCCTTCCCTGAGGAGCCACTCAAGGGTCGACTGGACCCTCCACGGGGTGGAGTCCTTCAGGGCTCTCCGGGTGAGGGGAGTCCAACGGGTGGGGCCCTTCTCAAGGGCATCCAGTATCACTTGCGTCCTGGAGCCTGTCCTCAAACCTTTCTCCCATACCCTCATCCTCTCGGGTAGCGCTCCTCCTCTTTGATTCTCTGGTATCCTGAAGCGGAGACTCTCACACCACCTTTGAGGCGGTAGATCCCTTCGATCTCCCTCTCCCAGACCTCAAGGACATCCCCCGAGTCCTCCCGGTACTCCCCGATGGCTTGGGTCTGGGGCTGCCGGGTCTTGATGGCATGGGCGGTGAGGAGGGTGCTTAATTTCTTCACGAGCGTGTCGGCTGGGCTCTGGGCTCCCAGGCGTCCGTCGATCTCTGCGTCACTCATCCCGACCAGGGTCTCGATCTCCTGATCGGAGAGGGAAGTCTCCACGACGAGCCTCACATCCGATGCTTCACAGTACGGCATTCAATTCCTCCTTTTGATATTTTGAGGGGGGTGTCTGCCCAAAAAAGCGGGCTGGATCTCTGTCGCTGCATTCAACGGGATTCGCCCCCTCAGGCGTGGACCCCGGTGAGTTCCCGTATCGCGTCTCCGAGCACTAGCTGTGGTTGGAGCCACTGCCGTATGATGTAGGCGTCGTACCCCGACTTCTCATCCCTGTACCGCGCGGCCTCAGTCGGTCCCTCCCCGAAGACCAGCGACGGGGCTGCCTTGCTCCCTACGTAGGCAACGGTGTCTGTGAGGGCACCGTCGCTGTAACCTGTGATCCCAGGGAGGCCGGGGACAGGAAAGACCTTACCCCCGGGGTACTGTACCCCCTGCATTGTGCCCTTTACGTAGTCATTGCTGAAGAAGTCAGCCCAGATCAGGGGGTCGGCGGCGATGAAGTCTGCGGGGTAACCATTGCCCTCGATGGTGGTGATGGCTCCTACGATGTCCTCGTAGGGGCTGTTGTTGCTGTCCCCCCAGTCGCTCCCCGCTATATCGGTGGCCCCTGAGAGGGCTTCTGCGACCTGTTTGTTCTCCATCCGGGAGAGGTCACGGGCGGCGTCGGATGCGTGGAGGCCCAGTATGTCGTGGGCTGCCTTTTTCCTCGCCTCGTCGCTCACCGCGATATGGACTACGTTCTTCCAGAGGTCAAAGTCCACCGCCGTGTAGTTCTCTCCGCTCAGCTCCGCCTCCACCATGGGAGGGACCTTCTCCTGACCCGTCAGCTTTGTCGCGACGTCGACCCTCGCGGTCAGCGCGTTCATGCGGACCGGTCTGCAGACCTGGCGGAGCACATACTGGGGCCCCGCAAGGCCCAGGACCTCGTCTAGGATAGTGACAGCCTCGACGCCGCTGATGTCCGAGGGCTGTATCAGCTGTGCCTCGAACATCCTTGGTTCCGTCTGCCTGTAGTAGCGGCCGTCCATAGGCGATCTCCAGACTCTCGGTTGCTCCATGCCTGTCACCTCTTCCCCACCCAGATCTTGGCCGTTGTGTTGGAGTCGCCTGCGTCCTCCGCGAGTTCCCCGACGACCTCGTACCAGCTCCCAGGTGTCGTGTAGTCGAAGAGCTGTATCTCCCCTGCGGTGGCGCTGATCTCGACGAACCGCCCCTGCTTGCCCCCCGATCCGGCGCCAGTCGCCTTCTGGGTCTCAACGCAGCCTGAGACGATGCATCGGATGGTATGGGTGGTCTCCTCACTGTAGTCATGGGACTCTAAGGCCACCATGAAGGGGCCCTTCGCGGTGTTGGGGGCGGCGAGGACACCGTTACCGTCGTTGTAGACGATCTCGCCCTCCTCGATGTCCTCGTCGGCTTTGACGGTGAACCCCTCGACGACTAGGAGGGCTTCCTTCAGCACATCTCCCGCTGCCATCAGCTCTCCCTCCTATGACCGAAGAGGCGGACCCGCATCTCCTCGACAGCTTCATCAAGCGCCCCAGAGCGGCTCGCAGCGTATCTCGCCTTGGGGGCGAGGCTGGGGCTCGCGCGAGAAAGCCTCTCGGCGTCCTCGGCGAGGAAGACCAAGACTTCGTCCTGGAATCCGTCGAGGTGCTCGGCCTCCGCCTTCCTGTCTCTGGTGATGCCTGCTCTTGCTCTGGCTTCTATGGCTCTCTCCATGAACTTCCGGCGTCTTTCGGCTCTCAGTTCCCGGTTCTCGGCTTTGACTGTCTCCAGTTGGTGCTCCAATTGTGCGATTTTCTGTTCCATTCTATTCTTCTCCTTTTTTTCTTCGGGTTTTGGGACTTCATCCCGGGGACCCTGAGCCCCGTCCATTGTGGACCGTGATGATCTGATGGACCTCAGCCCCGCCTGGGGATACGCGGGCTCTGAGACGAAATCGACCCTGTCGAAAGAGAATCGCTCCACTACCTCGTGGGCTCCCCCCTCCAAGATGTGGTCGTCGGGGGCCTCAGTGATGTCCCGGCCGCAGGTGCTGCAGGTGACCCTCTCAGCCCGGATGACCACGGAGACGGGTCCCCACTCCCTCCTCTCCACCTTGTCCCAGGCGACTTTATCTGTGATCTCCGCGGTGGCCAGCGCGCGGCCTCCTTGCATCTCCCCTCCTACCCAGCGCCCGACGACCAGGGGCCTGTGTGTGTGGTTCACCCTGTACCCTGGGATGCAGCCCAGGGGTCTACCCCTGAGGCCGGGGAGGGCGGTTCTGAGGGCTTCCTCGGTGACCCTCCAATTGTTCCTGTTGAGGTCTGTGTCCATCAGATAGAATGTTGCGGACCGCTCCTCCCCAAGGGCTCTGAGGGAGGCTGTGAAGCTGAGCTCGACTCCCAAAGGAGGGTCTCCGTAGAGCTGTGGATTTTTAACCGCTTCTAACGCCCATCCCCCCGTTCCAGCGTCGACGGGTCCCAGCCCATCATCTCCCAGGCCTTCTCCAGTCGCCCCCCGAGAGCTCCCATGCCGTGGCTCCCCCAGAGGGCTGCCACCGACTTGGCCATCTCATAGATATCTGCCACCCTTACAGGCCTCCAACGATGTTTCACCGTGATCGGGGGCTCCCCGTCCATCTCTCCCTCCTCCTCTAGGGCCAGCTTGACGAGACGGGGGTACCACTGGCGCTCTAGCTCCCTCTTGAAGTAGCGCCTAGTGTGGGCGATGGGCCCCCTGACGTAGGCCTCAAGCTCAGCGTACGCGGTTGCCCTGTTCTCCACAGGCCTGCCCACCAGGAACCCTGGGGTCCCGAAGTTGGCGATGATGGCCTGGTCCAACCTGTCCAGAAGTTGGCATAGGCCCCGGATATCAGGGGTCAAGTCCACCACTGTGGGGGTGACACTCTCATTAACCGCGATGCTCTTCCCCGCCCTGGCGACCCTGGCGAGTTCCTCGATGGCCTCAGATGCCTCCTCCTCGGCTAGGCCTGAGGTGTCCGCCTTGAGCACTGTGTAGGGCGCCCAGAGGGTCCTGACGATCTCCGGGAAGTCCTCCCTGAGGAGGTCGTGGCGGGCCCCGCAGACATCTCTCACAGGTTCCACGTCGCTCAGCCCCTCATGGTCTGCTTCCAGAGGGAGGTTCACAAAGTACAGGACCTCACCGGGACTGTAGAAGCCGTCCCTCCCCTCGTACCGGTACCCGGTCAGTCTCCAGTCCCTGTCGAGGTTGGGCTTGAGACGGGGACTCTGGAGGGAGAGGAGCCAGGAAGGCCATCCATCCTCGCCGACGACCATCTCGAACCCGGCCTTACCGTAGACGCTCCGCTTGACCTGGGCCGTGAAGAGGACAAGATCCATGTTGATATCCCGGTTGACCCCGTCAACCCTCTCCTTGACATAACCATAATCAGCCGGATCTAACCCTCCCCCAGCCTCAAGGACCGTATCGAACCCCGCAGTCATGGTCGCGAAGAAAGCGTTGGTGACCAGGCAGCGTCGGACCAGTTCATCCCTGCGGAACCAGCGGTAGTCCTCATCCATACCCTCGTAGTATGTGGCCGTGGTGGGGGTGGAGGAGGACAGACGCTTTGCCTTTGGAGGTCGGGCGGTGCCCCGGAGGAGAAGCTTCAGTGCTCGGAGTCCTTGGAGGGCCGTGATCAACGCCCCCTAGCCGATCTGCGGGCTCTGCTGAGTATGCTTACTCCGGGTCTAGTCTTGAGGATTGCCCAGGGCTCCCTCTTTTCTTCGGGGGGGCTGAGTGAGGCTCTTGGGGCTTTTCCATGGCTCAATAATGGATCCCTCCTGTGAGCGTTGGGATGTGGGTGTTCTCGCCCCTCATGTGTATCATTAATGTAAAATTTAACTAAATTTATATATATTTTCTAAATATTTAGGTTTAATAACCTATTTCACCACACTCCCTACCTTCAATACTTACGGAATGTTAATAAAAGTTAAAACATCCAACGCTCCCGGTTGAACAATATGAATGAATACACGAAGGGGGCACTCGAATGCCTGAGCTGGATAGAAGGCGTGATCAAACGCCTCGAACCACAAGGGGGAGATTGGGAGACGCTATTAAGAGAGATCGATGAGGCGGTTCATGACATCCGTCAAGGCATCGGCGTGGACTTCAGGGAACGCCTTAGAGCAACCGCCTAGCTCCCATGAGAGAGACTGGGTCGAGGCTAGATGAGATACCCCAGTTCCCTGAGGTACTTGCGGACTGCGGTCTTGACAAAATCTGGGATGCTGGTGTAGCCGTGCTTCCCGCTGGAGATGACCTCATCAATCTTGTCCGCGAGGGACTCGGGAAGGTTGACGGTGTGATACTTGTATTTTTTCTTACTCATATCATGTTAGTTCAACCATTTACGGTTAAAAAAACTTTATATTAATAGTTAATTATAACTAAATATAACTAAAGAGAAGGTAAAAGTTGAACAACCCGGGCCTCAGAACACTCGTATCCTTCCTCGAACAGATCCAGAGGAACGCCCCCGTCAACTTCACCACCCTCTCAGAAGAGAGACGCAGGGGGTACGGCATGGTAAGCCGATACCTCAAATTCTGTCTGAGGGAGAGACTGATCAAGATAACCTCCATCCGCAGGACCCGTGGCAGATACCCCTCCAAGACCTACAGCCTTACCGAGAAAGGCTCCAAACTCCTTGGGGTCTTCGAGGACAAGGGCTCATGACTCCTGAGGGACACCTGTTAGACGCGGAAAATGAGATCTAGGGATCCCCGTCAGACTAGGTCGCAGGCCTCAGGAGGCATCCAGTGGGCATCCTCCCCCTCCCATTTCACATTGCACCCGATGGGATTGGTGAGAGGGACGCTCACGGGCTTCCCCGAGGTATGCTCCTCAAGGGCACGTTCAAGGTCGTTCACTTTCGCCTTTGAAGCCTCCCTAGGGTTGTCGACCCCCCTACCAGTGTAGATGAGCCTACGGTCCTTGTCGAAGACGTAGAAGTGCGGGGTCCTCAGGGCGCCGTAAGCCTTGGCGACCTCCTGGGATTTATCCCTGAGATAGAGCCAGGGGAATCTTTGCTCCCTCATACGCTCCACCATCTGCGGGAAACCATCCCCGGGTACTGTGTTGATACTGTTAGAGTTGATACCCACGAACCTGACACCCCTGGGGATGAACTCCTCAGCGGTCTGCCGGGTCACCTCGTCGGAGCCGATGACGAAGGGGCAGTGATTGCATGTGAAGAATATCACGAGGGTCTCATCGTCGAAGTCGCCGAGAGAGTAGGTGTTCCCGTCGGTGGCGGGAAGCCTAAAATCAGGAGCCTTGTCGCCTATCTGGAGAGTGAATGACATAGTCCATGTTGCAACACTATCGTATATAAACTGTGATCGGGGGGCTCAGGGACGCCTTTCCATGATTCTCAGGAGTTCTTCGAACTCGGTCAGCCGGAGCCCCGTTCTCCCCTCGAGGAAGCCGTGGATCCTGTGATAGTGATCCGTGACCCCCCTCATCTGTTCCAACCCTCCGGATCTCATCCCGGCCTCCTCGGAGCCTGCAGTGAGGGAGACCGCGAGATCCAGGATGCGCCTGAGGATCCCGGTCACCTCCCAAAACCCTGCGTCCCGGACCTCCTTACCTGCAGCCCTTTCGTACCCCCGCAGGAGCATCTCCCCGAATGTCCGCCCCCAGAAGGCACTCCCCAAGAGCACCGTCCAGAGGAGGTCATCCCTGTAATCTCCGGGTTGCGAGGCGCCCCAGTCGATGACGGCGTGAGAGCTGTCATCCCTCATGATGATGTTCCCCGGGTGGAAATCCCGGTGGAGCACGGAGATGGTCTCTTCGGAGACGTCTCCCCTCATCTCCTCAAGCCAGTCGAGGACCGGATCTAACCATTCCAAGCCCTGAGCCTCGACCTCTTCCCTGTTCCTCCGTATCAAACTCTCAAGATACCCTTGGGTGCCCTGGTAAAGGGTGCCGTGGAATATCAGCTCGCAGTCAATCTGGTGGAGGTCGGCGAAAAGCCTTGAGAAGGTGTTGATGTGTGGTCCCAAGGCCTCTCTGGGGGTATTGAGGAAGTCCTTCTCCATGGTGCGACCTGAGATCCACTCCAGGATGAGGAAAGGCTTCCCCAGATAAACCCCCGTGGATTCCAAGTCGTAGACCTCGGGCACCGGGTAACCCACAGCCCCGAGCCCCTTCATCACCGTGTACTCCCTTTTTGCTTTCGCTCCGCCTGACTTCCCCGAATGGAGCCTCGCTACCATCTTGCGGCTACGTGAGACGCCATTCTCCCGGTACTCTAGGTTGAATCCGTAGAGCTCAGTCTCCCAACCCGAGGTCATCTCTACGACCCAGGGGATGGATATATCCCCCGTCTCAGGGTGTTTTTCCCGATAAAATTCCTCTAGACAAGTGGTTATCCGGGTTTTTTCCGCATCCATCTCCCCAATCGACCAGCCTTGCGATATCTCAAACTGTCTCAGAGCCCTATAAAAGGAGGGCAGGAGTCCCGCTCCCTGTAACATCGGGTTCAGCATCAACCCCCACGCCCCTAACAGGGAAGGCATAAAACTGTCAGACTCTATGAACATTGCATGGCCAGAGTCCTCAAGACCGTCAAGTGGGGGGGTCCAGCGTTGAGGCTACTGGCCCACTGCAGGTCTCTCGACCCGGATCTCCCCACTGCGATGCACATCAGGCACTCGGAGCGCCCCCGGATACACAACCCAGATGGGCTCCACACCCCCCTGAACCAGAGGGGGAAGGAAGCAGCCCAAGAGTTTGGAGCGGAGCTACCTGAGGGGTGGCTGTACAGACTCCACCACTCCTACTTCGACCGGGCTAGGGAGACCGCCGAGGGGATCCTCGATGGGATCAAAGGCGCTGGAGGGGAAGCGGAGATAGTGGGGGTCATCGACCTAGAGACCATCCTAGACCACGAGAGGTACAACCACTACTTTGAGATCGATATACAGGAAGGTGACACCCCGGAATCAGCCACTGACTACTTCTACAAATGGGCGAGCAACCGTTATCCCCCGGACGAGATCCTCCCCACCCTAGAGTTCGCCAAGAGAGGGGCGGAGATATTAGGGAGGGATCTGAGCGTTGGGGGCACCAGATCCATTGAGATCTATGTGAGCCACGACACCTGGGTCGCCGCGCTGATGTACCACTGGTTAGGGATGGGACCGCCCAGGGACTGGATCGCGTTCATGGACGGTTTTATCCTCCAGATAACAGACTCCAAATTCAAGGCCTACACAAAGGACTCAGAGATAGAGATCTATCCACCCCACTGGTGGGACTCGTCAGGGTAGTACGCCCAGGGCCAGCTCAGATCAGCAGGCTCAGCTCGTCGAAGAGCAGGATCCCCAGGACATGGATCAACAGTATCGAGATCCCTTCGTCCAGGGTGAACCTGTGGTCGTCGATTATCGACTTCTTCACGATCCAGAGGGTCGCCGCTATGGCGAGGAACTGGTAGATGACATAGCCGTCCAAATGGACGGGTACGATGAGGGCTAGCAACGGGAATATCAGCATGATACTCTGTATTATGCCTGAGAGGAGGTTGGAGACACCCATCTCCACGTGTCCTTGGCGTGCCCCTATGAGGGCGAGACCGTGCTCAGGTAAGCTTCCCGCCATCCCGATGATGGTGGCGGCGATGACCACATGGAGGTCGAAGATGTGGACCAAGTACTCTGAGGATCCTGCGATGAGCTCAGCGCTTATCACAATCCCCGCCAGCCCCATCAACACCGGCACAACCCACCGCCTGCTCCCCTCGTGGGAATTCAGTCTCTCGTGGTCGTGCCCCCGGGAGATGAAGTATAGGTACCCGATGTAGGCGAAGAGGAGGAAGACAGGCACCTCCTTGGGGAGGTATACCCCGCCGTTGTTGCCGAATAGGTTGAGGACCACACCGGTCCCGAAGACTATGCCACAGAGGGCGATAGCGATCCGCATGATCTCGATGTCGTGCTCCAAGGCCTCCTTGTTGAGGGTGATGATGCCCCCTCTGTAGGTGAGCATGATGATCAGGACCCCCAAAAGGAGGCCGTTGAAGGCCGAGGCGAGCATCACTGTGAGGATCGCCACATCCCTGAGCTGGGGGGAGAGGATCATGAACGCGGTCATCACCCCTTCAGGGAGGTTCGAAGCGAGGCTCGATATGATCCCCGTGACATGGGGGGAGAGGCCGAACTGGACGCTGAACTCCTCCAGCCCCTCCACCATCGGCTCCCCCACCAGGACCACGATAGCAAGCCCTACCAGCATCGAAAGCACGGAGTAAGCCACCCCCTCTAAGTGGAGGAGTGCCATGACCGCCCCAGCCGTCAACATCAGGCCGATGAAAAAAGGACTCTTCTTCACAGCCACACCCTCTCAGTTTGGTACCCTTCACCGGGGGGAAAATAAGACTCTTTCCCAAGCTCAGAATTTACAGTGCCATGAAGAGAGGGAGGGCTGATGGACTCTATAGACGCC
>JASFTK010000013.1:0-22817 GCA_050053595.1 Candidatus Bathyarchaeota archaeon
GCTACGAAGGGCGTTAACCTGCGTTTGAGGGTCTCAGGGTCTAGGCCTCCGTAGCCCTGTGCCCCGGGATTGAACATGGGGCTCCTCCTCTCCAACCCTGCATCCAAGCCAAGGAGGCCGACATCCATCTTTGTGAAATATATCAGACCCGCCCATGAGGACAGTACCGTCGCTATCAACACGATGGCGACGCCTCTCCAGAGATCGCCTTCCTCTATCCCATTGAGGGTCTCCCTGGGGCAGGTCATAACTCCGATCAGTTTGCCGAAGAACCCTTTGTTGTTATCACTCATATCTCAATGCCTCCACGGGGTTAAGTCCTGCAGCCCTCCAAGCCGGGTAGAGCCCTGAGGCAACCGAGGTCACCACGGCGAACCCCACGACGTAGATGATGAGGGCAGGGCTGTGGGATGGGGGGAGGTTGATATAGTTGCCTATGATCTGGCTCAGTACTATGCCGAAGAGGGCCCCCGTGATCCCACCCATGACGCCTGTGACGGCTGCCTCTGATAGGAACATGAAGAGTACATCCCTGCTCTTAGCCCCAACGGCCTTGAGGATCCCGATCTCCCGGGTCCGCTCCATCACCGAGACGGTCATGGTGTTTATTATCCCGACGCCGGCGACGATGAGGGAGATCGCCGCAATTCCTCCGAGGACGGCCTCGATGGTGCCCAGGACATCCCCTACGAGCTCCTGGGCGGACTCGAAGGAGATCACAGTGACCGCGTCCCCCATCTCCTCCTCGATGGCTTCCGCCACCTCGCTGACCGTCTCAAGGCTCTCGGCCTGGGCCATGATGTAGTCGAACTCCCCGCCTATCTCCCAGAACTGCTGGGCGGTCCTGAGGGGTATGCCTATGGAGTCGTCGAGATCAGCTCCGAAGCTGCCGCCGGTCCTCTCGTAGACCCCTACAACCCTGAGGGACAGCGTCTTCTCGACATCGTCCACCCTAGCATTGACCTTGATCCGGTCCCCCACCCCCAGGATGGGCTCGTCCTCGTCCCTGGGTTGTGCGATGTTCGCCCCGATCACCACTGCCGAGGTGTCCGTCCTGAGGAGGGTCCTGCCGTCTTCGACATCTGCGTTCTTGTTGAGTTCAAAATACTCGTTGGTGACCCCGAACATCTCAACCATGAAAGGCCTCCCCCTGACGTCGAAGGTAACGATCTTGTTGGCGATGATGGGGGTGGCCAACCTGACGTCATGGACCTTGGAGATGATGTCCAGATCCCTCCAGCTCAGGGTCGAGCCCACGATACCCCGACCCTGCTGGATCTGGCCGGGGATCACCATGATGTTCTGCGGGCCGAAGACCTCAAGCTGCCTGTTGACATCGTTGCTGAGGCCCTGGGTTATGGAGACCAGCCCCGTGACCGCCGTGCACCCTATGAGTATCCCTATCAGATTGAGGGCGAACCTGAACTTCCTCTCCTGGAGGCTCTCGACGGAGATCTGCGCTATATCCCAGAGATTCAACTGCCCCCACCTAGGGCCCAAGCCCTAAAAGCCGCCTTATCAACGCCCATATATCCCACCCTGACGCCTGAGAACCCCCCTCCAGGGCCCTCTCGGTCACATCCATGGGGACCTCCAAGGTGGCCTCATGCTCCCTGTTCAGATCATCGGTGTACTCGATTTTCAGCCTGAGGACGTACTCCCCGAGCTCCGTCCCCCCCGCCACCTCAACCCATAGGTCGAAGGGTATGGGGCTGTCCGGGTCCACAGCCCCGATGTATTCCCCGCTGTCGAGGGTCCGCCGGAACACCGGGTCTTCCATGACCTCGATGTTTACGAACTCGATGTTCTCAGTGCCGATGAGCAGGAGGTCTGCCTCGAACTCTGTACGGGTTCCGATGGGCATATCCAAGGGTTCGACGTTGATGAGCTTGAACTCCACGATCCCCCTAACGCTCAGGGTCACGGTTTCCGTGAGGCTTTTCGGCACCCCATCAGCGTCCAGGTAGATTATAGAGACCACCGCCGGGTACTGCCCCGCCTGGACCGCCCCCCCGACCAGGAGCTCGTAGATGGCTTCAACCCGTTGATCGGGTTCAAGATCCCCAAGGGAGAGGGTGGTGGGGCTCATGGTCGATATACCCGTGAGGGGATCCAGGGCCAGGACGGCTTTCACCTCGTGGGCTGCCGCCCCCAGGCACTCAAAGTCGAGGTCCAGCTGGAATCTATCCCCCGGCCTGACGGTCTCCAAGGAGGTCTGGTAGCTCCTCAGGACCACCGAGGTCTGACGGGGGACCGATACGGAGTCCACTCTCACCCCAAGGGTGTACGTCTCTATATAGTCCTGTCCGTCCGAGCCCCTGTAATATGCTGAGGCGGTGAAGGTGTAGACGCCCACGGGGGCGCTCTTGGACACCGCGATGACCGCCTCAGACGATGTGCCCTCCCCTTTGCTCAGGCTGTTGAGAGTTATGCGGCCGCCCTCCAAGAACGCGATGTACGGGGAGGTCGAGGTCAAAGAGACGTCGATATCCTGGAGACCTTCATCGCCGAGGTTGGTGAGATTGACATTAACGCTGTTCTCCGAGCCGGCGGTAAGATGAGGGTCATCGATGACTATGTCGAGGATCGGGTTGGGCTTCGAAGAGAACCTGACGTCGACACCCACAATAAAGGTCTCAGAGCTGGTCTGGCCGTCCACGTCCTCGTAGAATATTGTCTCTGTCAGGGTGTACCCGCCGAGGGGGGCTTCCCTGGAGACCCTGAGTGTGACGGGGTGCTGGACTGAATGGTTCACCCTGAGTGTCCCGTGGGTGAAGCGAGCCCCCTCAAGAATGACGAGGTAGGGGGAGGAGGACGTGAGGGTTGCATCGATGTCGTAGAGGGTCTCGTTGCCGATGTTCCCCAAGGTGAGGTTGAGCGGGTTATCGACCCCTGCGGTTATCAAGGGGTTCTCGGCCTCTGCGGTCATCATGGTATCCGATCTGATGGCCTTGTCGACCACGATCCCGAGTTGTAGGGTGGAGGATTCCAGCATCTCCGTCCCGTACTGTACCTTCTTCATATAGGTCGTCTGGAGGGTGAGGGTGTACGCCCCGAGAGGGGTTTCCTCGTCGACGTAGACTCTGACGTAGAAGGTCCGTTTCTCATCGTCCCCGATCTTGTTGTAGACCTTGTGACCGCCGTCGACTATAGATATCCCTGGGCTCGTCGAGGGGACTGAGATGGCGATCTTGGCCTCGTATATGTTCCATGATCCCACGTTTGTGAGGGTTATCTTGATCTGGTTCTCGATGCCCGCTGTCAGGTAGACGTTGTCGGTGGATACCCTGAGGACGGGCGTATAGTCGGCTGCCTCCGCTGGGATGAGCGAGGTGGCTATCCCGGAGGCTAGAATGATAAACACAATGGTCCAAAGTTTGTACTGATCTTTCATCATAGATGTTTCTCTCCTATTATCTTCCCGTCCATCAGCTGGACGAGGCGTTGGGCCATCTGGGCGACATTGGGGTCGTGGGTGATGATGACGAATGTCTTCCCCCGCTCCTTGTTCAGTGAGAGGAGGAGCTCCATCACCTCAAACCCGGTCTTGGAGTCGAGGTTCCCCGTGACCTCATCGCAGAGGAGGACAGTGGGGTCGTTGACCAAGCCCCTTGCGACGGCGACCCGCTGCTGCTCCCCACCGCTCAGCTCGCTGGGCTTATGGTTGATCCTCCCTCCCAGGCCCACCAGCTCGAGGAGTTTCTCAGCCCGCTCCCGCCGCTCCCCCCGGGGGACCCCGGCGATGGCCATGGGGAGCTCGACGTTGCTGAGGGCGTCCATCCTGGGGATGAGGTTGAAGAACTGGAAGACGAAACCCAGCTCCCGGCTTCTGAGGTCGGCGAGCTGGTTGTCGTTGAGGGTGGAGAGGTCTGTCCCTTGGATGTAGACCTTCCCAGAGGTGGGCTTGTCCAGGGCCCCGATCATGTTGAGGAGTGTGGACTTGCCGCTACCGGAGGGACCCATGATGGCCATGAACTCCCCCTCCTCGATCTCGAGGCTGAGGCCCTTCAGCACCCTGAGGACGTCCCTACCCTGGGGGTACTCCTTCACCAGGTCCACGGTCTCAATAACCTTCGACACCCTCACCCTCCCTCCTCGATCTCCAGTATGATCCTGTCGATCATCGAGATCCGGTTCTCCAGGATGGTCTTGAGGTCGTCAAGGAAACTGAGGATCGACTCCTTCTCCATCGTCTCGTCGAACATATGCATCTGGGTGGAGTAGATGTCCACGTCCTCCTCGGAGAGCTTGCGGAAGACCTCGAGGGCCCTGGTCCTGAGGTCGTGAGGCATCAGTTTCACCATCGCCGTGATATATCTGTTGGTGAACCGGCTCCCCATCTCAAGGCGCGCCCCGAAGCTGTTGATGAGGGTCCTCCCCTTGGGAGTCAGTTCGTAGAACTCGGTGTCCCCCTTGAAGCCTGTCTCGACGAAGCCCCTCGTCTCAAGGCTCCTTAGGGCGGGGTAGAAGCTGCCGGTCTTGAGTTCCCATATCCCCTCGAACTCGTCCCTGATGAACTTGAGCATCTCGTAGCCATACTTGGGCTCCTTGTGTAGTTGGAGGAGGACGAGGAATTGGAGGGGACTCACCACCCTCGCCGCAAGGGGACCAACTCTCATCATAGTAGACCTCAACCTAGTAGATGTCTACCCAAAGCCCTACACCGCCTATTAAACATTCTGAAGCCCCCCGAGATCCGACTGAGGGCGCTCGACGGGTTTATCTGGGAGACTGGGGATCAGTTGGAGGTGGACATGATCTACTGTATGCAGTGTGGGAAGGAGCTGGATGGGGAGGCCAGGTACTGCTCGAAGTGTGGGACCCCCGTCAAGCCTTCAGATTGGGAGGAGTTCCAAGTCTCCTCAGAGGACCTCATCGGGAGGGTCAAGAAACTGATCGCCGAGGGGAACATCAGCCGCCTCATAGTGAGAAACGGGAGAGGGGACACCCTCCTAGAGATACCCGTGACCGTTGGGGTCATCGGAGCCCTGTTCGCCCCTTACCTCGCAGCCCTTGGGACCATCGCGGCACTCGCAACCCGGTGCACCATCGCCGTCGAGCGGAGGAAACCCGTCCAAGGGTCATAGGTCGAAGTAGACGACCCTGCTGCTCTCCCCTTCCTGGATGTTCGCCTCGACGTGGACATACCCCTCGATCCCACTGTCCTTGATCTTTGCGCCGAGGAGGTCGTCGACTTGGAATATCCCGGAGGGGTTGGTCATATCGATACTTATGGTGATGGGTCTCTCAGACCCTTCCTCGATCTTCACTTTCTCGATGGAAGTGGCGGAGATTGAGTGGATGTCTATCTTGCCCTTCTCGTAGGGGACCCTCGCCCGCCCCTTCTCCATGTCCAGGGCGTCTGCGATCTTCACTATCCCCGCCTCCACGGTGAGAGGGTGGTTTGGGGCGTGGTGGCTGATGATGGCGTGGATTACCTCAGATGAGATGACTGTCGCCTCCTCCACTGAGTAACACCTTGGGAGACATCTCTTCAGCACCCCTAGCGCGAGGGGGGCGCTGTAGACCCCATGAGACTCCCGTACGAATGCCATACCCAGGTCGTGCAGTATGGAGGCCAAGACCACAACGACCTCCGCGTCCTCCGGGGTCATACCATAGTCCTTCACGATGCTCGGCTCCACCCCCTTCTCAACAAGGATCCTGAGCATCTTCAGGGCCCCATTGGCTACTATCTTGACGTGGACGGGTCCATGATCGTTCAGATCTAAGCGGTTGACGGCGAGGACATTGGCACACCGCCAGAGGGTCTGCAACTCGATGTCATCGTCCACGAATTCCAGGATCTCTCTGAGTTTCAGGTTCCCCTTGAGCGGGATGCTGAGGATATTCGACAACTTCAACCCCCAATTGAGGTGAGTCGGCACCCTAAAAACGGTTCCTAGGAACCCTCACCCCGACCGCCAGTTTATTAATACATCGGGCCCCCGCTTCTCTGGGGAAACCAAGTTGAAGATCGAGATAATCGGGATTGAGGGACTACCCATCATATCGGAGGGGGACGACCTCGCCTCCCTCATCGTAGAGGCCTCCCGCAGACAGGGGACCCCTCTGCAGGACGGGGATATCGTTGTGCTCTCTCACGTCATCGTCTCAAGATCTGAGGGGCGGACCGTGGACCTGAAACAGGTGGAGCCATCCCCTGTCGCCAAGGGCTTCGCAGAGTTCACCGGGAAAGACCCGAGGCTTGTGGAGACAATACTCCGAGACTCCAGGGCGATAAGGAGGATGGCCCCCGGGATCCTCATTGCGGAGACCAGGCAGGGATTCGTCTGCGCCAACGCTGGGGTCGACAAGTCCAATGTCCCCGGGGAGGATATAGTGGCTCTGCTCCCTGAGGACCCTGACGCCTCCGCCAGGGGGTTCCGGGAGAGGGTCAAGGAGATTGCCGGGGTCAAGGTCGCCACAATAGTCTGCGACACCCATGGCAGGGGTCACAGAGACGGTGAGGTGAACGTCGCAGTGGGTGCCTCGGGCTTCAATGTGATCCGGGACAGGAGGGGGGAGCACGATCTCTTCGGATATGAACTCAAGGTGAAACGGACGGCCGTCGCCGACGAGTTGGCGGCCTCCTCTGAACTGGTCATAGGCCAGGCGGATGAGAGTATCCCAGCCGCCATCATCAGGGGTTATCCTTACGAGGTTTCAGAGATATCGACGGCAGGGGACCTAGTGAGGCCGAGGGATAAGGATCTCTTCCTCTGAGGTCCGAAGAACCCAAAGCTTCATTATTTTGTTCCACATCTCATCTGGTAGGTTAACGATTTGGTTTACTGTACGAAGTGTGGGGCTGAGAACGAGGACGATGCCCTCAACTGCAAGAACTGTGGGGAGCCCCTCCAAGGCTACCGGCCACGGCGATACAGCAGGAGGGAGGACGACATGTGTTTTGGACCCAAGGGTGGTAGCTGGTTCGGTATCTTCATCGGCCTGATGATAATCCTCGCCGGCGTCTCTGCGTTGTTCCAGGACACCTTCTGGTGGGCTTCGTGGGACAAGCTCTGGCCCATCCCCGTGATCATCCTCGGGTTACTCATAATTGTCAGCACACTGCAGAAACGGTATTAGAGTAAAACTTCTTTTTTCCCACACGCATCCACACAACCAGAGCAGACCCTATCATGGCTCCAACGGGAGATCTGGATCCGGGTAGACATCCACACCACACAGAGACCTACCACCAGACCCCCCCTAAAAAACCCACCCAAGACCTCAACTGAGATCAATACCAAGGAAAACCCCAGAACAAGAACAAAGTTTTGAACTGCTCTGACCAGAGGCCGAGAAGGGGACACTAAGACGAGGCTGCCCAAGACGGCGACTATCGCTGTGACCCCAAGAAAACCGTAGACTGTGGGCAGTCCTGAGAAGCCGAGGGTCATATGCTTGAGGGAGACTGTGACTGATATGAGTGCGCCCAGGAACAGCCCTGTGCAGCCGGCGCAGATACGTCTACCTGAGAACTGGAACTCGTGGGACTCGAACTCCCTGCACTCTGGATGGTGTCCATGGATCAGCCTGAGACCCCATAGATGGGTGTACCTTGAGGGGTCCAGTCTGGGATCGACCTGGATATGGGGGGAGCAGAGGTGGGGCATCAGGGTGGCTATGGCTCCGAGAAGGTTGAGGGTGGAGAACGCGAGCCAGAGAACCACGGTCCCCCTCCGGGTGACTGGGGCAGCGGGTTGTACGATGAACATTGTGGTCAGGATGACCCCCGCGGCCGATACCGCCAGACTGGCTTTGAGTGCCGCGGGCATCCGCTCCACTATATCAGCCCCTTGAGCTGCCTGAGAAGCCGCTGGCTTGCCATGTAGCGGTAGGTCCGCCGTTTGAAGCGGTTGGAGGAGAGGACCCCCCGGAACTGTCGGGACAGCCGGCTATAGAAGCTCCTGTAACAGAGGTAGAGCTCCTCCTGGACCTCCGTGGTCGAGAGGGTCTCAGTGGGCATCACCGCGTGGATCATATCGTAGTTAGCCCAGTTCCAGTCCTCGATCCATCCCTTCGCTACAGCCTCCTCATAAAGCTCCGTACCGGGATACGGGGTGAGGATCATGAATATCGCAAGGTCAGGGTCCAGCTCCTCGACATATTGCCTCGTGCCCGCTATGGACTCCTTGGTGTCCTCGCGCTCCCCGATGATGAGGGTGGCCTGGGCGAAGATGTCGTTCTCCCTCAGGGCCCCCACGGCCTCCTGAGCCTGGTTGGGATCAGTGCCCTTCCTGTAGCGGGTGAGGACCTCGGGGTCACCGCTCTCCACCCCCAGGAGCACCCACTGGTTCCCCGACCCCCTCATCGCGGGGATCGAGTCTCTGTTCCTCGCTACATCGTCAACCCTTGCTTGGACGAACCAGTAGAGCTCATCTCCCAACCCCCGGGCGTCCAGCTCTCTGAACAGATCATCAGCCCGGGGTCCGAAGGCGAAATTGTCGTCTGTGAGCCAGACGAACTCTGCGTCAAAGCGTTCTCGGAGGTATCCCATCTCCTCAGCTATCCGTCTCCCCGACTTGGCCCTCCACCTGTTGCCCCAGAAGGCGCACTGACTGCAGAAGCTACATCCGTGGACGCACCCCCGGCTCCCCTCGATGATGACATAGCGCCTGTCCCCCGCCATCATCTTGAAGTGGTATCTCCCCAGGTTCTCCTCGACGAGGTGGTAACCGGGCATAGGGAACTGGTCCAGATCTTGGATGAGAGGCCTTGGAGGGGTAGAGAAAATCTTCCTACGATGCCTGAAGGTGAGGCCCTTGACCCCTGAGAGCTCACTCCCATCCTCCAAGGCGGCGACGACCTCCACGAGGGTCCGCTCCCCTTCCCCTCTGGCCACTGCGTCGATGGAGGGATACTGCTTGAGGCTGGGCTCCGCCAGGGCTGTGAAGTGCTGCCCCCCTGTTATGGTAAAAATCCCCGGATCAACTTTCTTCGCGGTGTCCAGCGCCCTCACAACTGTGTAGGCATTGCACGTGGAGAGACTGCTCACCCCCACCAGATCGGGCTCGATACCCTCAATACGTCTCTCAAGGCCGTCCCAGTCGAGACGTTCCGCCTGACAGTCAACCACCGTTATCTCGTCCAAGGGGCGCTCTTCCTCAAGGAACGCAGCGAGCTGGATGATGGCGGTGGGGGGCGGTAGATACTCCCCCATCACAAACCAGAAGTCCTTGGGGGGTTCAATGAACAGGACTTTCACACCGCAGACCTCAGGAGGAAGGTGCGCCTCTCAGTACTAAAAATTTCTTTAAAGGTCACTGAGGAGATGCAGAGACTCATCGGAGCCTAGAACAGTAGGAACACAAACGGCGAGAGAGCCAGCAACCCCAAGAGGACGCAGAGCCCCCAGAAATCCAACCTCCTAGCCATCTTCAGCAGCGCATCAATCGAGAGCAGAGCCGCCAAGAAGGAGGACAGCAGGGCCACGGCGAAACCCAGGTCCAAGGAGGGGACGCCCTCGATGAGCGCCAGACCCGACACAGCTGAGAAGATGGCGGGTATACTCATCAGGAATGACACCCTGAAGGCCTCCTCCCCCGGCCTCCCCTTAAACAGGAGCGCCGAGGTGGTCAACCCAGAGCGGGAGAGACCTGGGAGGATGGCGAAACCCTGGACAGCCCCAAGCAGAGCCCCCTCCACCAGTCCCAGCGGTGACTCCCCCCGTCCAGGCTCAGAGGGCCGGGCTCTCTGGATCAGCCCCGTGACGATGAGTGCTAAACCTGTGAGGGCCAGGAACGCCTCCCCATAGAAAGCCGCAAGCCTGATGAACGTATAGAGGGGTAGCCCCACGACCCCCGTCACCACTGTGGAGACGAGCAAGAACCTGAATAACCGCCGGTCCCTCTCTGAGCCCCGCCTCAGGATCCTCACGACCTCCTCCCTGAAGTAGACCAGCGCCGCCAGCCCCGTCCCAAGGTGGAGATAGACGGATAGGCTGAGGGCGTCACCCGCCTCCAAGCCCAAGAGTGTGACGGCAAGGACCACCAGGTTCCCCTCGCTCGAGACGGGAAGCCACTCCAGTACACCCTGGAGGAGGCCTAGGATCAGAGCTTCAAGCAGTTCCACGGGACATCTGTTCGGTGCCTCAGGTTAAAACTCCATCGGGGCCACTTTCACCCCTCTCTCCCCACTCCACTCACCTACGTTCCCCTTATATCTCCCGGACCTGATCCGGCCTCTTGAGGAGAGCAGATGTGGCTGAGATAATCGAACCAGGGATGCTCAAAGGAGTCGCGAGCACGACGGTGAAGAAACTCCACAAGGCGGGCTTCACCACCCTCAAGTCCGTCGCCGTCACCCCCGCAAGGGAGATCGCCGACATGGCGGGCATGGGGGACAACACCGCTATCAAGGTCTGCCGCCTCGCCCGGATGGAGGTCGACCCGGGATTCATACCCGCCCTAGAGATCCTGGACATGAGACAGCACATGACCAAGTGCACCACAGGCTCCAACGAGCTCGACAGGATCCTAGGGGGCGGCGTTGAGACCGGGGCCATCACCGAGCTCATCGGAGAGTTCGGCACCGGGAAGACCCAGATCTGCTTTACCCTCAGCGTAACGGCCCAGCTCCCTGTGGAGGAGGGCGGCTTAGACGGCAACATCTGCGTCATCGACACAGAGGGGACCTTCATGCCCGAGAGGCTGAGTCAGATCGCCGAGGAGAAGGGGTTGGACCCGACCAAGACCCTTGAGAGGATCCTGATAGCCCGGGCTTACAACAGCGAGCACCAGATCATCCTCATCAACAGCCTCCCAGAGCTGGTCGAGAAGAGCGGCATCAAGCTGGTGGTGGTGGACAGCATGATCGGCCACTTCAGGGGTGAGTACATCGGCCGCGCCACCCTCTCAGAGCGCCAGCAGAAGCTGGGCGGCTGTCTCAGCAAGCTGCTCAGGGTCGCCGAGGCCTTCAACGTCGCCGTCGTCATAACCAACCAGGTGCTATCAACCCCAGATGTGATGTACGGGGACCCCAACAAGCCGACAGGCGGCCACGTCATGGCCCACGCCTGCACCCACAGGGTGTTCATCAGGAAAGGGAGGAAAAACACGAGGCTTGCCAGGGTCATAGACTCCCCCAGCCTCCCCGAGGAGAAGATACGGTTCGCCATCACCGCCGCAGGCATCGAGGACCCTGAATAACGGACCTAAAAACCGGGGAACCTATTGACCCCGGGTCACATGTATTTGGTCACGACTTCCTCTGGGAGTCTCTTCATGACCTTGGTCTTGGCGGGGACAACCGCCACCTTGGTGTTCTTCACCGTCAGATCCCCCCCGGAGGCCACGTTCACAGCCTCGATGGCCAGTCTGATAGCATCATCCAGGGACAACCCCTCGATGTATTTCTCATCCAACAGCTCATTGGCCTGGTCGGCGTTCCTGCCCAGAGCCCGGGCCATATACCCCCGGTAGGAACCGCTGGGATCCGTAGTGAGGAGCTTGGGGCCTGTGACGTCGACGCCGGCCACCAGCATGCTCACCCCGAAGGGCCTTATCCCACCGTGCTGGGTGTAGATCTGGATCCTGCCGCTCAGGTCCTCCACCAACCCCTCGATATCGGCCGCCTCATCGTAGAGCAACCTGTTACTCTGGCAGAAGGTGCGACCCTGGTCTATGAGGGCTCTGGCGTCGGAGCTGAGGCCAGCGATGGCTGTACCGACATGCTCGTCGATCTGGAATATCTTCCTGAAATAATCGGGGTCCTCAAGAGGACTGTCGGGGCTCTCATTGGCCGCGAGGACGACCCCCTCAGTGGAGAAGACCCCGACTATGGGGGCACCCCTCTTAACGAGTTCGAGGGCGTACTCGACCTGGTAGAGGCGCCCTTCGGGAGAGAAGATCGTGATAGCCGCATCGTACTGGTTAGACCTCATCATGTCGATACCGTCTCCTGAGGATTATTTCGATATTGAAAGGCGCTGGGCTATATAAACATCATTGAAAGTTTGAGTCTGAAAACTGTAGGTGTCCGCCACCAAGAGTTGAAGGGGAGATGAGGGGGATAGGGGATCAATGAAGCAGTCATCAAACTCACAGAACCCAAGAAGACTCGATCCCCTTAAACTGAGACCGATGTTGAGTCAGGTCGTGTAATGATTATTTGTTGAATCATTCTGTGAATCCTAATGGGATACGTAGGTGGATTGAGAGGGGGAGGAAAGGGAGGAAATGCGGTAGAAGACTATTACTCACTTAAAAGGGGTGTAAAGAAACGGATCAAAGGATAAATAAACTATAAACTGCATGTTATAGGTGATGATTTATGCCGGAGTTGACGTTTGAGTTGACGCCTGCGGAAAAGAAGCCTCAGAGGAGATACAGGAAAGGAAGCAAGTATGACCCGGTGCTGGATGCCTTCCTTGAAAGTGAGCATAGACTGGTGGAGGTATCAGTCGAGGGGAAGGAGGCCAATTACCTAAGGACACAGTTGAAGAAGAGGATTGATGCAAGGGAGATCGAGGGCATCGATGCATCAGTAGTAAACAACGTATGCTACTTAGAGAGAAAGTAACCAACCTTCAAACCCCTCATCTATTTTTATGAACACAAAAGAGAGACGAGTATGCCCCGCTCCTCTCCCATTAACAGCACCCCGATCAGAGGGGGGAGGGGCCCCTCCCCTTCAATCCGCCACTGATCCATCACACTCCCAGAGACTGATACAGTGAGATAGCTCAGAGGAACGGTTGCATCTGTAGAGCCGGGTGTGGTTTAGAGGGTTGCTAATGATTCTTCAAAGTCTCTTACCCTGTAGTTTTTCCTCAGTTTAACCACTACGTGCCCCTCGTCCTCCAGTAGTTCTTTCTGTCCCTCTCTGCCCCCGGGATACTTCGGGTTGATGATGCCACTGGATTTGAGGGTGCGCCAATAAGGGGTTATGTTATCTTCACCTTGCTGCCTCTGTTCTTGCGCGGCGTGTGCGGCTATGTTCGCAAAGAGACCCGTTGTTATGGGGCAGCCGATGGTTGCGTTATGCCGCCTAGCGAGGGCCTGCCGGATATGGTTTATGGTTGTGACCTCCCCCCGTTGTACGTCCCTCATCAGACCGTCAACTTCAAGGGGTGAAGGGATGACAACGGTCCCCGTGCCCCATCTCTTAGACATCTTCTCGGTGATTTCCTCTACCCTAGGTAGATCCTTACTGTCATGGAGTTTCTCGGTCCACGTCTTCTTTCTTCCCGGCATGAAAGTTTCACCAAGGAAAATTTTATCCCCGGGTTATTAAGGATTGAGAGATACAGTTTGCCAGTGTCCATCAGCTGATGGCTCTGCCCGTTCTGAAGTTGGATCGTAGGTTGGGTATTCGGCGGGGTTGACGGGGATTGCGGTCCCTGAGACAGATGTCAACGTATCCCCGTATCATGCGCATTGGTGGGGGCTCCCCGTTTACATCGCCGTGGGCTTTGATAAGAGAAGGTATATAGCTGGGGGTCAGAATCTTTTCAGGAACCCCCGGGGTGAGTAGCTCTAATTGAACCCTGAGAGAATAAGGGTCAGTGCAGGGACAGCGGGAGTGCTGGGGCTGGACGAGTACTGGCTCGATGTCAGGCCGACCACAGCATATCTCATGACTTACACAATGGGTAGCTGCACTGCGAACTGCGCTTTCTGCCCTCAGGCCCGGGACTCCCCCGCTGATAAAGCGCTCCTCTCCCGGGTCCTCTGGCCCGTTTATCCAGTGGATGAGGTCCTTGAGGGGTTGAGGGGGGCAGATGAGGGTCTGGAGAGGGTCTGCATCCAGACCGTCAACTATCCAGGTTTCTTCAGGGACACCCTGGACATACTGAGAGCTATAAAGGGGGTCAGGGATGTCCCCGTCTCCATCGACACCTCACCATTAACCCGAGAACAGATGGAAGAACTCAAGGATGGGGGGTTGGACAGGATCGGGATCCCCCTGGACTCGGCCACCGAGAACCTGTTTGACCGGGTCAAAGGGGGGCATGTCGGAGGTTCCTATAGATGGGCGAGACACTTGGAGTCTCTGGAAGCTGCTGTTGATGTCTTTGGGAGGGGACGGGTGTTGTCCAACCTGATAATCGGCCTAGGAGAGACAGAGAGGGAGGCCGTTGGCCTCATGCAGCGGCTGACGGCTATGGGCGTCGAGACCAGCCTCTTCGCGTTCACCCCGATCCCAGGCACTGAGCTCTCAGGGCAGCCACAGCCCCCACTCGATTCATACCGTAGGATACAGCTGGCGAGGCATCTTATCAACGGGGGGCTCACCTCCAGCGACGACATGGAGTTCGACGAGGGGGGGAGGATAACGGGATTCGGGGTGGACAGGCAGACGATGGAGAATGCATTGAAACGAGGCGAGCCCTTCCAGACCAGCGGCTGCCCGGGCTGCAACAGGCCTTACTACAATGAGCGGCCTTCCGGGCCTTTCTACAACTACCCCAGGAGGCTCACCGCCGAGGAGGCGGCGGAGGAAGCCAGACTGTTGGAGGTCTAGATCATGGAAGGTAAGAGCGTCATCCCCCATGCGACCTGGCGTCTGCTGGATACAGGTATCTCAGACGGGGCGACCAACATGGCGATCGACGAAGCCATCATGAAGGCCGTCGCCGAGGGAAGGTCCCCTCCCACGCTCCGTTTCTACGGATGGTCCCCTCCATGCGTCTCCATTGGATACGCCCAATCGCTGCAAGATGAGATCGACCTCGACCTGTGCCGGGAGAAGGGATACTCGTGGGTGCGCCGCCCGACGGGGGGCAGGGCTATACTGCACATCGACGAGCTCACCTACAGCGTCGTGGCCCCTAGGGGAGAGGTACGTGTGGCGGGGGATATCATCACTTCGTACCGTAAGCTGAGCACTGGGCTGGTTGAGGGCCTCAGATCCCTCACCTCCAAGGTTTTCCAAGCAGATCGGATATTCCCTGACGGGGAGATAGAGAAATCCGCCGCCTGCTTCGATGTACCCTCCCATTACGAGGTGACAGCCTTGGGCCGTAAGCTGGTGGGGAGTGCTCAGGTCAGGAGGAGGGGGGTGGTGCTCCAGCATGGGGCGTTACCGCTCAAGGGAGATGTGTCCCGTCTAGTCGAGGTGCTGGCCCTTTCTGAGCCTGAGAGGGAGGCGCTAAGGGTTAAACTACTCCAGAGGGCGATAGCATTGGATGAAGCCGTCGGTCGGGAGATAACCTACGACGAAGCCACCAAGGCCATCTCCCTAGGCTTCTCACAGGCTCTGAACCTCAAACTTGAGCCTGCGAGTCTATCCCCCCACGAGCGTGAGCTGGCCAATCAACTGATACCGCAGTACGCAGGCGGAGAATGAACTTTAGGTAAGATACAGTCGATTCTACTTTATGATAAGGCGTTCATCCCCTCAACGCGAGGTGTTCGAGGCTCTCAGGGATGGCGCAGCAACCATCCAGTTGAATTATGTCGAATCCCTCAGCGGTGGCGGTCCTGACGGTCGAAATTGTGGGCAGGACCAGCCTGTCGGCTCCAGCTTTGATGGCGAACATCTCCCCCTTGCCTTTGTCAGCTCTGGGGCGCATACATCCCACCGCGACGCTGGAATCAGGGTAGGTCACCCTCGTGGCTGCGACAACTTTCGCCAAGTCCTCGCTCGACGGGGGGGTGACGGATCCCATAGGGGTGCCCCTGGTTGGTATCAGTCCTAGTATGACGATGATCTCGGGTTCTATCTCGCCCATTATCTCCAGGGCTCTCGCCTCGCCACGGATCTCGCCGAAGTCGAGGCCCACGCAGATGTGGGGGACAATATGGGGCACATCTGCCTCTTTGAGGGCTCGCAGTGTCTCAACGTAGTCCTCCACCATGGCATCCATGCCGTAGACCCGTCTGATGGTCTCGTCGCTCCCGACCACATCCACGGAGACTATGTCCACGCCGGTGGAGGCGATCTCCTCAGCCTCCCTGGAACCCAATAGACCCGTGTGGACGTTGACGATGAGACCGGTGTTCTCCTTCACCCATGTGAGGGTTTCGTAGAACCTCTCAAGGGGCACCCTCCCGTGGGGGTCAGACCCCCCGCTTACCAGGACCCCCACGCCCCCTTCGCCCTCATGTCTCACGCAGAGGTCCCTCAGCTCCGAGGGGGTCTCGGCCCCCCGCATCCCCTCGAGATAGTGGCCGCTGCAGTGCTTGCACATCAAGGCGCAGCTGGTCCCTGTGATGGAGATGTTCTGGAACCCGGGTTTGGGGTAGTAGAAACGTAGCTCCTTGCCAAACCGGCGTTCCCGGAGGCCACTGGTAACCTCTGTCAGCTCTCCCGGGACCTGTTCGAGGGATAATATGGTCTTGATGTCTGCATTATTCAACGTACCTGACTCTCCCATTTGTGATAGTGTTCAAACTTATAGGGGGCTCTGTTCAAGGGTTATAAGTGATTGAATTAGAAAAACCATATGCCGCTTTTAGGGGACAGTTGGAATTGTTGTTAAGTAGGGGAAGATTTATGTTGTACATCTATCTATGTTGTACTTGCGAGAAGGTTTGACTGAGGTCACCGTCACGAGGAAGGGACAGATCACCATACCGGTTGAGTTGAGGAGGAAGTTCAAGATCGAGGAGGGGTCCAAGGTCGAAGTGGTGGAGGAGGGTGATATGATAGTTGTGCGTCGGTACACGAGCATCTTCGACCTGGCTGGGAATGGCGTCGGGAAGGGTGATGTGGACGAGTTGAAGGGGATGCTTGACGGGATGAGGGAGGATGCCCCCGGGGAGGGTGTTTGACACCCGGTTCTTCGTGGAGTATTTCTACTCGGGTGAGTCAGAGTTTCTACGGAAGATGAAGGCGGATCTGAGGTCGGTCGGTGATCGGAGGGTCTCCGTTGTGACCATCCATGAGATCTATCGGATCGACCTGGAGAGGGAGGGTAGGGAGGTCGCGAAGCTGAGGAGCGAGACAGTCTGCCGGGACTTCGACGTTGTTGAAATGGATTATGAGTTGGCGATCAGGAGCGCCGAGCTCAGGCGCAGATATAGGGTTCCGATGGCGGACAGCGTCATCGCAGCCACAGCCCAGCTACATGGATGCCCCGTGGTCTCAGATGACCCCCACTTCCAGAGTGTAGAGGGCTTGAAGACCCGGTGGTACCCCCAGCCCTGATTATCTCTCATAGAGGGGTTGGACCCCCCAAGATTTACATAATTATGCCGCTGGAGTTGATTACAGTATGAAGATCGAGTTACCTGAGAAGAGGAGACTGCAGCCGACCCCTACTCCCCCTGTGGTGTTGGCCACTTGCATCGATAAAGGAGGGGCCCCTAACATTATCACCCTTGGGATGTATATGCCCATCAGCCATCGACCGCCTCTAGTCTGCATCGGGGTAGCCCCTCAACGTTACAGCCACAGGTTGATCGAGGAGACAGGCGAGTTCGTCATCAATTCTCCGCCCATAAACATTGAAGAGGAGATGCATTACTGTGGGACCCGGTCAGGTCGGGATGTGGACAAGTTCAAGGAGACGGGGCTCACACCCATACCCTCCCTGGAGGTCAGACCTCCGAGGATAGAGGAGTGCTTCGGGCATCTAGAATGCAGGGTGGTCCAGAGCATCACATGTGGGGATCACACTCTGTTCGTAGGTGAGGTTGTAGCCACATCCGCCGACGCCGAGGTGATGGAGGGGGATCTGCTGGACGTCCTCAGAGCGCGACCCATAGTCCAGAAGAACCATGTGTACTTCACAGTGACCGATAGGAAATAGAGACCCAGCTCCAAGTTGGGCTCCCCCCTCTTCCCCGACGCAGGTCGTTTTCATTTGGCTGTGAGAGCTGAGCACCAGCCCTCTATGAGAGAGGGTCCTGCGGGTCCATGTCTCTCCTTACCGTATCGTGTAAGGGGTTTGGTGAGGTGCCTCTGCGCCCCGGGCGGGGTTATATACAGCCCCTCCTCTATCCGCCTCTCTTCCTTGACCTCGACCTTGGAGAGAGACCTGCCTCTGAAGCCGCATTTCCTGCATCGGAAGCCTTTCCCCCGTCCCATCGACTCCATACCCCCTCCGCATTTGGGGCATGAGGGGTTCCTCAGCCTCACGTCATCCGCGAGCTCCAGGACCTCCAACTTCTCCAGGTTGAACGTCAGCACCTCACCGGGGGCATCCCCACGTACACCCCCGTAGACCCTGATCAGGTCGCCCGGTATCAACCCCCGGACGATGTCCCTGAACCCCCCTGTCGGCTCATACGCTGCACAGTCTATCCCCGCGGTCCGATCTCTGAGCCTGAGGATGACATGGCCCCCCTGTATCGTCCTTGGAGGTCCTGCGACCTGGCCCTCAACCACCCCGGGGTCATTAGGTCTCAGTGTATCAATAGCCGAATTTACGTCCAGATGGGCGTCTGTGCCCTGGTTCGTCCTGAAGACGGCCCAGCGTTCCACGGGTTCCGATGAGACCATAAGTCCTGCTCTCCGGACTGCCTGGGCGTCGTCACCTCTGACCCCGAAGAGGACGGGGTCGGGTCCGTGGGGCGCGATCAGGATCCGGGCGGATTTGGGGTCTACGTTGTTGAAGGTATCCCCCTCCGTCTCCCCGTCCATCACCCTCACCGAGGCGGGGTCAACCTCTCTGGGCGTCCCCCATCTCTGGGGGTTGCGATAAGCCAGGAACTCGTAGGTGTAGTCCCCCCGCTGGAGCCCGCCCACAGCCGCCAGAGCCCCGATCACCCCCCTCATGTTCTTGTACCCGACCGCCATGCCCCCCCATCCATCAACCAGATCCAGCGCCTCGTCGAGGGTCACTACGCTGCGGACCACCCGGCTTGAGAACCCGATGATCTCCTCAGGCACCCCGCCGTTGAGGAAGACTACCCCGGGGTTAGTGTTCCCGCAGGTGAACTCCGCAAAGGCCTCGACCTCCTCCAGGACGGTCTTCTTGACCACTGCCTCGGAAGAGGGATCGATCTCGACCCTGAGGCAGATAGCCCCGTTCCCCCTGGTCTTCCACGGGACGTTTGGGTTCAACCTCAACAGATTGGGATAGTCTACGAACCGCACCCCGACAGAGAGGAACCGCTCCACAAGCCTGGCAGCAATATGCGTTGTACACCCTCCATTGGGCGAGTCTGTGTCGTCCATCCCAATGTGCAAGAGCAAGGCGGAGAACCCTCTCGGAATGTAACCCCCTCGACTAAAAAAGGTGATGAAAACCATTCATACAGGGGACGCCGTTGACCGCCTTGACGCCTCAGTAAATTCTTTTATGAATATCGGGACGCTCAGAAATTCCCGAAAAGAATATTACTGTCTGTCCTCCTTTCAATGTCCATGTTACCTGAGCTAGAGACCATATCCCACAGGAGGAAGATCCTCGGGCTCACCCAGACCAGACTCGCTGAGAAGGCGGGGGTGAGCCAGTCTTACATAGCCAAACTGGAAGCAGGGAAGCTCGAGCCATCATACTCCAAGGTGAAAGCGATCCTCAAGGTCCTAGACACCCTCGAACGGGGCAATGAGGCGAGGGCTGAGGAGATCATGTCCCCCGAGATCGTCAGTATACAGGGAGACGACCTGATCCAGAAAGCTGTGGACCTTATGTGGGACACCGGCTTCTCCCAACTCCCCGTTATGCGGGGGGACAGGTCCGTGGGCAGTGTCACCGAGAGGACGATAATAGACAGGATGAGGAATGGGACCATCGAGGGACAGGTCGGAGAGACCCCCGTCTCTACGATCATGGATGACCCCTTCCCCCAGGTGGGGAAAGACACCCCGATATCAGTAATCGCTAGCCTCTTGAGGGCCTACCCTGCAGTGCTCGTCCAAGACAGGGAGAAGGTCACCGGCATCATCACCAAAGCAGACTTGCTCAAGACCCTCTGACACACCGTAAGGGATAGATGTGCCCGGGACGGATTGAGGCGGATAGAAATATCAAATACCCTTGATTAAAAATCGGGATTTTTCGCCGTCAGGGTCAGACGACGATCATCGTGAGGGTTGAGCGGACCTTGTCCAAGCGCCTGATCTTCCAGCTGATGGTGTCCTTGAGATCCTGCATCGTCTCCGTCTGTATACGTGCGATGATATCGTAGACCCCGTAAACCATGTGGGCTTCCTTGACCTCGGTGATGGCCTTGAGACCCTTCAAGACCTCGCTCTCGGAACCGATCTCAGCGTTGATCAGGACAAAAGCAGTCGCCAATCAGTTCACCACGTACCAGACTAGAAAGACACGGATACTTAACGTTTGCTAACTGCAACAGATCCCACTGAAATCTTATGCTAACCCCCATTGTACAGAGCTTACTACCCATCACACCAGGCCTACAACCCTGTGAGGATTTGGGTTGCCATCCAGATTGTTGATATGTGGGGGCTTCAGATCCCTATTCCTTACGTGACCCTTAAGAAGAGAGGAGACGTTGTGTGAAGGGGATAAGTTTGATCCTCGACGAACTTCTGACTCCTCAGGAGATGAGGGCCGTGGAGATGAACGCCGAGTACCTCGGGGTCTCCAGGCTCCAACTCATGGAGAACGCTGGTAGAGCCATAGCAAGGGCAGTCAAAGAAAAATTTGATAGCAAAGCGAGGGTCACCGTCGTCTGCGGACCAGGGGGTAACGGGGGGGACGGATTGGTCGCCGCCCGCCACCTTGCAGGGGAAGGCTTCACGCCAGAGGTAGCTATCTTAGGGAGGCCTAAGCGGATCAGCTCTGAGGAGACCCGTAAAAACTTGGAAGCCCTGGAACGGATGGCCCAGAGCGTCCGGGTGACCTGGATAGGGGACTCCGCAGAGATCGGGAGACTTGAGGGTGATGTAATTATAGACGCTCTCCTAGGCACCGGCATCGTCGGGGCTCTCTCATCCCCCTTCAGAGAGATGGTTGAGGAGATCAACGCCTCCCCGGGGTTCAAGATCGCCGTTGACGTCCCCTCGGGGATAGAGGCTGGGACGGGGGGAGCCAAGGGATCAGCTGTCAATGCGGATCTCACCATCACATTCCACAAAGCTAAGACGGGATTACAGGACGCAGCAGACCACACGGGGAGATTGAGGGTGCAGGCCATCGGCGTGCCACCTGAAGCTGAGACCTTCTCAGGCCCAGGAGATGTCTACATCGCCTCAAGGGACCGCCCCTCCCAGGCTCATAAAGGGGAGTTCGGGAGGGTCCTGGTCGTTGGGGGGAGCGAGACCTATTCCGGGGCGCCCGCCTTGGCCGCGATAGGGGCATACGCTACCGGGGTGGACCTCGTCTATGTGGCGGCTCCCGAGACAGTCTCCACCGTTGTAGCGGGGTTCTCCCCCAGCCTGATAACGCTGAAACTGAAAGGTAAGAGACTGAGCCCGAAGAACGTCGAGAAGCTCAACCCACTATGGGACAGGATCGACGCTGTTGTCGTGGGACCGGGCCTAGGTCTGCACGAGAAGACCGGTGAAGCGGTCATGACCATCATAGAAGAGGTTGAGGGGCTGGATATCCCCGTCCTCATCGACGCGGATGCCCTGAAGATCTACCCCCGGAGAAGGGAGATCGCCACGGAGGCGGTCTTCACCCCCCATCACAAAGAGTTCATGATACTCACAGGCAGAAGTGTTGAAGGGGGCATCTCTGAAGTAGGCAGAATAGTGAAGAAAGAGGCTGGAAGGTTGGAGGCCACGATCCTCCTGAAGGGGCATACCGACGTTATCAGCGACGGGACGAGGACCCGGTACAACCTGACGGGCAACCCGGGGATGACGGTAGGGGGGACGGGGGATGTCCTGTCAGGCGTCACCGCGGGCTTCATGGCAAAGGGTGTGAGCCCCCTCCAAGCGGCCGTTGCAGCGGCTTTCATAAATGGTGCCGCAGGGGACGCCGTTCTCCAGGAAAAGGGCTACCACATACAGCCCATGGACATCGTCGGGAAGATCCCCTATATTATCGAGGACGCCCTTGCAGGCCGCCTGAGGGCTCAGCGCCGCCCCTGAAAGGCGGATACGCCCTCAACCTGAGGATGTGAATCATAATCTAGATGTCACGGGTATGGATATACTCTGCATAAATGATAGATATACTCTGAGAGAATCCAGAGTATCCCAAAGACGTGATCCCGGGGAAGAGGAGACTTGGAGGAAATAGGCGTGAAGGAGAGGCTTGACATCCTCGATCTGATAATCAATGTACTGGCCGCTCACGAGGAAAAGATGGACGCCCACACCCGACGTTTAGAAGAGCTCTGTCGCAGGATCGAAGAGAGCACCCGGTATCAGAAGGCGGAGGTCTACGAGGAGATCCTCGATAGACTGTTTGAGAAAAAGCTCAAGATTTAAGAATCATTCCAAATGGATGAAGGGCGGTACTTCACCTATCTATGTTGCACTCTGTGAGGGGGGGTCAGTAATTTCTGATCTTCGAGACATTCTTGAGGTTAAGGAACTCCTTCCCACTGTTGAAGTAGGAGATTATGTTCTCTCCTTTCTGGGTGATCTCGTATAATTTGCTTGTACGCTTGTCCCTACTAGAACTGGCGTCGATCTCCATCACAAGATCACGGGATATCATAGAGTCAAGAATCCTCTGCAGAGGCTTCCATGAGAGGTTAGATTCATACATAATTCTGGTCGGCTTGCTAGTCCCCCGTTTGATTGACCACAACACATCCAGATACATCTCCAACCTTGATCTCCGGGGCATCCTCTCACATCCCAAATCGATACAGGTATCTTGACGGCGATCTTTCTACGGAGGTTTAGGATATTTTACTTTGTGTGTAGCGTAAATCTACATTTCCCGATGTTTATACCATGGTATTATCAGGAGGAGGGTTGTTCGGCGTATTATGCCGATATCCGTGGAGCGGCCTCAAGGTTCAAGAGGTCTCTTGCTTTGTTGAAATAATTTA
>JASFTK010000014.1:0-22648 GCA_050053595.1 Candidatus Bathyarchaeota archaeon
CCTGACATCCGAGAGGTCGTACACCCAGAGGTAGGTGGTCAGCTCGTACTCCTCCTGGGGGAGGATGTCCACCGGGCTCCAGTAGTAGAAATACTGGGGGGAGCTGATGACCACCAGCTTGTCCCCGTTGATGAACAGATCGCTCGCTTCCCTATCCAAGTCAATCGTGGCGACGACCGCCGCTTCCCTTGGCGGGAAAGCCTTGACGATGACGACCTGCTTGCCAGAGACGAGGTAGATGAACTCTCCGTCGGTCTTCACCATGTCCGCCTCGTCGACCCCCTCCACTTGGATGTTCGTCCCTGAGTAATCTGGCGTCTCTTGAGAGGCCGAAGGTGCTGGGGACGTAGTAAATTCCCCTTGCTCTACGGTCATGACATCCGATAAGATGGAGATGAACCCTCTCCCCTTCAAACCGCCCCACATCCCTTGCAATCCGTTGGCTCCAGTGGGCATGGTCTCGAGGAAATTGACCAGCTCAGACTCGGATGAGAACTTCAACAGCGAACCGTACACAAGGAGATCCGAGGGTGGGAGATCCGGGATGTACACCCCTCCGAAGTTCCACATCGCACCCCCCAGAATACCCCCAAGGACGAAGGCCAGGATCGTGTATGCTACGAGCTTTTTCTTGTCAAGGTATACCGCGAAGACAGGTAGATCCGTCTCAATCACCACTATTATGGGAGGGGGAATAGGTACATAATCCTAGGTTTTAGAACAGTCTGGGTTTGAGGGTGGAACCGTGTTCAAAAACCTAGAACATCTGATTCAGCCCTCAGGTTTTACTCCATTTTAACTCATTTTTGGTTGAACGAAAACCCATATAATCCATACTTGGCTGGGCATGATCGCATTTCTTGAAAATCCTCTATTCCGGGGAAAGGATTAAGACCACCACCCGCGATGGATGGATAACCGGGATCACCATGCTCATCCTCCTCATGGCCTCGATGGGTTCTCAGGAGACCCTAGAAACCCTGCACAAACTCACATTGGCAGCCCTCTCCAGAGAACACGATGTCATAATCTTCTTCAACGGGGACTCAACCAAGCTCCTGAAAGACACAACCGCAAAGGATGAGGTCCGGGAGCTTGGGAGCAGAGGGGTGAGGCTTCTAGCTTGTAGGACCAGCGCCCAAGAGATGGAGTTGACCTTGGAAGAGGATCTAATGGAGGGGGCGGAGATGAGCGGTCTCGGAGAATTAGTGGAGCTCATGGGCGAAGCAGGAAGAGTGCTGTTTCTGGGGTAGGTGGATGGGATGATGATCATTGTGAGGAGCGGCCCGGAGGAGGCCGGTAGGGTGGGGGAAGCCCTGAGGCTGTCAGTTGCTATGATCGGCCTCGACGAACTCCCCACAATAACATTCTTGGATGAGGGGGTCCGGTGCCTCCTCCCCAGAGCCTTCTCGGACGCAACAATGCAAGACTACCTCCAAGCCTCTGCAGACCTGATCGGTATCAACGCCCTCTCAGACTCGCTGGATGATCATGCTCTGAACGAGAAGAACCTCGATCCTGTCTTGGGTGCAACCATGATTGACTTAGAGACATTAGTGGAGTTGATATTGAGATGTGGGATGGTGGCAACCTTCTAGGGGGTAAAGGTATGGGCGTCCTGTTCGTGATCTCTGATGCCCCCTCTACGGCTCTAGAACTGGCCTCAGAGGTGGCCAGGCAGGGGATAAAAGTCTCCATCCTGTTCGTCGGCGAGGCACGGAGGCATGCCTCAGAACCTGACACGATAAGGGGGCTTGAGTTCGTTGCTAGGATCTACTGTCTCATGGAAGATCCCTCTGAACCGATAGGAGTGGCATGTGTCGAGGGGATTGGATACGCCGGCTGGGTCCAGCTGCTGGAGGAGAACGAGAGGGTCGTCTCCTGGAGCTAATCCTCGACCCACCAGATCCAGCTGCGCCTCTCCTCTGACCTCTCACCGTGGATGACGCCCTTGATGCGTAGGCGGTTGAGGAAGATCACAGTCGAGTCGGGGCACCTGACCCTCCTCTTCTCCGTCTCCATCTGGACCTCCCGGGTCGTCAGTGGTTCCCCGGCTTCCCTGAGTACTTGGAGGATGAGGTCGACTGCCTCATCTCCCTCAAGCCGTCTGACAGTCATCCCGGTTAACGTGGGCGGTCAACCTTTTATCTCATACGCCGTGATCCAGAGTTGGTGGAAGATTTGAAACTGTTCACAGTGGGGCCGGTCGCATGTTACCCCGAGGTCCTCGAGGCGATGGGGGCGCAGATGTACAGCCACAGGAGTGACGAGTATCTAGAGCTCCATTACGACACCGTCGAGCGCCTCCAAGACTCCTTGGAGACCCAGAACCACATCTACCTCTTCAGCAGCACGGGCACCGGGTTCATGGAAGCCTCGGTCATCAACTGCGTCAGAGATAGCATGCTCGCATGCATCAACGGGAGCTTTGGGAGGAGGTTCGCTACTGTTGGAAGGGCCCATGGGAGGAAGGTAATCACCCTTGAGCCCCCTCTTGGGGAGCCCACCACCCCGGGGGCTCTGGAGGACGCCTTGAGAGACCACCCCGGGGTTGAGGCGGTCGCCCTCACCCACAACGAGACCAGTACTGGCCTCTTGAACCCCCTAGAGGAGCTTGCTTCTGTCGTCAAGGACCAGGAGAAGCTCCTCCTCGTCGACGCGGTGAGCAGTATGGGAGGTACCGAACTCAGAGTCGATGACTGGGGTATCGATATCTGCTTCAGCAGCAGCCAGAAATGCTTCGGGGTCCCTCCAGGGCTGGGCATCGGTTCGGTGAGCCCCTCTGCGTTAAAGAAGTCTGAGGCGGCCTCAAACAAGGGTTGGTATTTCGACTTCCAGAACTGGAGGAACTATCACGAGCGAGGGAGGGGGACCCCCATGACCTCCGCCATCCCCCAGGTTGCAGGCATGAACGCCGCCCTCAAGATGATCGAGGGACACGGCGGTAAAAGCTGGTATTACGACCTCTTCAATAAGCGGAACAGGAAGATCCGTGACGGTATAGAGCGACTGGGGCTCACTACCTTCCCCGAGGGGGACTACGAGAGCCCCACGGTGAGCTGTATCAACGCGCCCAAGGTCGGCGGCCCAGCGGTCTACGAGGCGATGAGGGGAGAAGGATTCGAGCTTGCCCAGGGATACGGGTCGTTGAAGGGCTCTACATTCCGTATCGGGAACATGGGCTACATACCCGATGAGGATATCGACTCTATGCTTGAGGCATTAAGCCGGGTCTTAGAAAACTTGGGGGAATAATCGTAGATGTTCAGTGTGTTAAGGGGGGTTAGATGGAGTGGATCAGGTTGGGGGTGCTCAGGTCTATCTCGTATTGCTTGAAGACCTCCATGACCTCCCTGTTGATATCTGCATCCACCCGCCGGATGTCCTGGGCGTCCCCCACGTATGAGTAGAGGGTGTACTCTGCTGCGAAACTGCCCAGCTCCGTGACCCTGACATAGGGTGCAGGCTCCTCCAGGATCCCTTCCACCCGGGAGACGACCTCCATCAGGGCCTTCTCGACGTACTCCCTGTCCACGTCGTACCCTGCGGTCACGGTGCATCTCCTCCTGATGGTACCCTTTGCACCGTAATTCTCGATCTCCCTCTCCAAGAGTCTCTGGTTGGGCAGGGAGATGAGCACATTGTCGAGGGTCCTCATCCTTGTGTAGATCAGGTCGATGTTCTCAATGTCCGCGAAGTCACCTTCAAACCTGATGCGGTCCCCGATCTCGAAGGGGTTGCTCACCATCACGATGATTCCCGCGATGGCATTCCCAATGGTGTTGATCGCCGCAAAGCCCACCACCGTCCCACCCGCCAAGACCATTAGCCCCGCGACCAGATCCAGCCTGATGCCGAAAAGGCCGAAGAGTAGGCTCAGGGAGAGTAGGATTGAGCTCCAGTATAGCACCCTCCTCAGCAGGAAGGAGGCGTTGATATTCAGCTTCCCCTGCTCGTGGAGCCTCTCCACCTGGCCCGACAATAACTTGTAGATTATGAATATCACCACAACCGAACCGAAGAACAGGGCTAGATTGTAGAGGTGGGAAGTAACCCATGCCGTGAGACCTTGGAAGAACGGTACCGCACTATCGTTGACCATGTCAGTTATAGATCAAGCAAGCCAATTTTAATATGTGGTGTTATAGGGGCATCCGGTCTCCATTCTCTACTCTGAGAGGAAGAAGATACAGTTGACACTCTGAGGATCCCAAGGGATTTGGAGCTAGTCTCTACGATACTCTTCAACAGTGGTCCCTGGCTGTTCTATCTGCTGCTGGATCTCACCCTGGTGTGCATCAGCGTCCAGAGCCACTCAACGAACTCCCTCAGGTTCTTGGTCTGCAGGTAGACCTCCCCCGGCCCCTTGATACGGGTGATAAAGCCCTCGCCGCTTAAGATGGTCTCCTTCCACCCTCCGATACGCTGGACCTTGTAGTCACAGCTGTCTGAGAACGCAACCAAATGGAAGTTGTCCACTACAAGCTCCTCCCCTAGCTCCAGCTCATGCTTGTCAATCGCCCCGAAGGTGTTGATGAAGAGGTCGCCTCTCCCCGTGACCCTCACCATGAATATGCCCTGACCAAAGAGACCTTTGGTGAACCCCTCCCACTTTACATCGAGGTCCACATCCTCAGTGGAGGCGAGATAGGCCGCCTTCTGGACGATGAACCCCCTACCGGGCTCCACCCTCATCACGTTGACGTCTCCAACGGGGCCCGCCGCGAGGGCTATCTCCCCAGGCCCACCCTGGGCGACATAATCGTTGACGAACAGGGACTGCCCCCCGAATAGGGAGACCCCGATGGTCCCCAAGATGCTCTTCTCCCTCCGCCTAGTCCGGACATCGATGTTGGGGGTCATGTAGGTCATCGCCCCCGCCTCTCCCGTTATCCGCTCCCCGGCCCCTAGGCTTACCACGAGCATCGCGTAGGAAGGATCATACTTTACCTTGTACTCCATAACCCATCAATTGAGGGTATCAACGAAGCTAGATAAGAACGTAACTGATGCCTCGCTCAATGCCTTGATAAAGGCTAATACAAGAGGACTCGGTCTAAGGGAGGATATGAACAGGATCAGGACAACTATCATCGGGGTCATCGCGATCATCATCGTATTATCCATGAGAAGCCAGGCGACGAGGGGGATGGGGATGCCCCTGTTCTTCAACCTCGCAACCTTGCTTGTCATCACCATGATCGCCTACTCTGTTGTGAGGGCTTGGCTGCTCGGATACTGAGCGGTCGGATGAAGTCTTTCTAAACGCTACAGGATTAAAAAGGGGGATGTGGTCAGACCTTGACCACGTAGACCAGGGTGTCCCCGGTGTTGGCTACATTGGAGGTCCGGGAGTTGTTCGCGACCCCGTCGAAGGGCGCCTCTACGGTCTGCAGTGTCTCCCCGAAGAGGTCCACTACCTCTCCTAGGACCTGTCCTTCCCTGACATGTTCGCCCGCCGCGACCCTCTGGAGCCATAGACCGCCCCTCTCGGCGTAGACCCTCTCCTGCTCGGGGTCTATGGTTAGCCCCTTCTTCATGTGGGGCTTCCCCTTGAGCATCCCGAAGTACCTCATCACATTGAGGATGCCGTCGTAGTGGAAGGTGATCTCCTCCTCCCTGACGGGGTATGGGGTGCCTGACTCCGGTGTGATGCAGGGGATGCCGTACACGTCCAAGGCTTCCTTGGTGCTCCCCTTGAGATCCGTCGTCCTGATGTAGAGGGCATTGTAGCAGGAGGCCATGTCAACCATCCTCTTCTTGGTCTCGGGGTCCTCCGAGTCGCCGATGATGACAAACTTGAAGATGTCCTCAGTGAGATCCCCTCCATGGCTGTCTATGAGGGCGTCTGCCTTGGAGACGAAACTCTCAAAGAGGGTGTGGGCAACTCTCCTGCTCATGGTCCCCTCGGCGTCACCGGGGAAGACTCTGTTTTGGTTGACATAGTCGATTGGATTGTTGAAAGCCGCCCGAGCGTTGAAACCGTCGGTGTTCACCACCGGCACCACGATCAGTGTCCCCTTGAGGTCTCCCGGTTCCACCGCCTTTACAACCCTGAGGACGCCGCGGATACTGGCGTACTCCAGGGGATGGGTCCCCCCGAGGACGCAGAGGGTCGGTCCCTCAGTCTCCCCGTTCACCACGACGTATGGCATCCTGACCTCGTGGGTTGAGGCCTCCCCGACCTTCACGAATCCTTTCGCTTTCTCCCCAGGCTTTATCTCTCTGTCTCCGACTATGAATGACATAAACTCCACCATACCCATGTTCCCTCGATGCCCTTAAAATGTTTCAACCGGGGACCGGGACAAACTTTCTAAATCCCAAGGCCCAATATGGATTGATTCGATTTGAGCAATATGCTTCATCACAAGAGCTGGGTCACCATATCAGAGGAGCTTGAGGGCTCAACCATAATCGTCCCCCTAGGGTCAATGGAGGTCCACGGCGCCCACAAGCCGGTGGGCTGCTGCTACCTCCTCGCTGAGGCCGCCTCCGAAGAGGTCTCCCATAGGACAGGCATCCCCATCACCCCCGTCGTCCCCTTCGGGGTCTCTCCGCCCTACAAGCACTTCCCAGGCACAGTCACGGTCTCCATGGAAGCCCTACGCAGGTATATCTACGAGGTCAGCGAGAGTCTTGCTAGGTCTGGTTTCAGGAAGATCCTGTTCTTCTCGGCTCACGGGGGGAACAATCTCCCTGTGCTCAGGGAGGTCTCCTTCAGGCTCAGGGAGGAGCACGGGATTCTCTGCGCCGTTGTTCATGTTTGGGGGCTCATCCAGAAACTCACCCCCCAGGATTTCTGGGAGCCAGGTCAGCGCCTAGGCCACGGCGGGGAACCCACCACCTCGGTGATGCTCCACCTCCACCCTGAGCTGGTAGACATGTCCAGGGCGGAGTCTAAGCCCCTCATTCAGCCCTTGGAGGGCTTCAAGACCCGTTCCTATGGATCCCACTGGTTCCAAGGGGTGCCCCACAGCATCTATCTCTTTGGCGAGGAGGTGCAGCCCATGGGATTCATGGGGGATCCTACCAAGGCCTCCGTGGAGAAGGGGAAAATCCTCTACGAGAGGGCGATGGAGCACCTCGTCGGCTTTGTGGAAGCCTTCAAAAAGCTGGATCTGGAGCCTTGAGCCTCTTCACTCTTTCTGGATGATGATCCTCTGAGCCCCCTCCCAGAGAGCCCTCCGCCCCATCTCCCCGAGACCCTCAGCCCCCTCGACGATGGATGCAAAGTGGTTCCCCTGGAGCTGGCCGACCCTGCTTGAGAAGAGGGCTGAGCCGTAGGGGATGAGCAGCTCCTTCTCGCTGATACCCCCGGGATAGTAGAGAAGGTCCCCCCTGCTGGGGTGGCTGGTATGGTTCTCAAGGGGGACCTCGATACCCCATTTATCCATGGGGAACCAGACCGCCTCCCCGCTCCAACGGGCCTGGATGACATCCCCCTCGAGGGGCAGGGCCTCAAGGAACGCCATGCAGGTCTGAGGTGTCTCGTCCTCCAGCAGTCTCGCGACGAAAGAGATGCCGCCTATAGTGATCTTGATCCTCTTGCTCATCCTGATCCACCCTCACGGGGAGCCTCCAAATCCCAACCCTCCTCATCCATCCCCTCAATGAATGAGACGAGGAGATCCAACAGAGCGTCCCACATTTTCTCCCCTTTCTCAGCGGTGGCCTTGGTGGGGTCGCCGGTGACGGCGTAAGGGGTGAGTTCGTCGAAGGTCCACTTGATCTGGACGTGTGCAGGGAGATCCGGCACCACCCCTCTCGCCCTCTCCATCTCCACCAGCTCTGGAGCGAGGGCCAGCATCATCGAGGTCTCCCCCTCACCGCCATGTCCCAGACCGCCCCAGACCTCTAGGGTGCCCGGGGGCACCAACTCAGCGGCAGTCTCCCACCACGCCTCTAGGACTGCGATACACATCTGGGGGTGGTCTACCCTGAACTCCCTCGTCGCGGCTTCAATGGCTGGGAGGTTACCATCATGGCCGTTGACGATGAGGAGCCTGGTTATACCGTGGGCCAAGAGGGAGCTGAGGATCTCATCAATAACCCGTTTCAGGGTCTCAGTGGAGAGGCTGAGGGCTACGGGGAAGCTCGAGTAGTGCTCGCTCATCCCGACTGGGATGGTGGGGAGGACCAGTAACCCCTCGACCCTCTCAGCGACGGCGTCTGCCAGATGCTCCGCCACAAGGGTGTCTGTGCCATGGGGGAGGTGGTCCCCATGGGACTCGGTGGAGCCGACTGCGAGGACCGCCTTGTCGAACTTACCTGCCTTGAACGCCCTCCCTGTCAGAAATAGGAGTCTCTTCTCAGTCATGGGAATACCGTAGATCATTAAGCCTAGAAAGGATAAAAGCCCATACGTGGGACAGATCAAGGTATGGCGGCGAATCCAAAGGAGAGCATCTGGCTAGAGGATCTGACATGGGTTGAGGCCGAGGAAGCCCTGAGGCAATTCGAGGTGGTGATGATACCCCTGGGCGCGAGGACCAAGGAGCACGGTCCACACCTCCCGTTGAAAAACGACTGGGTGATGGCCGAGTACTTGGCGGAGCGGGTGGCGGCGATGGTCCCGGTGGCGGTGATGCCGACCCTCCAGTACGGATACTACCCAAGCTTCCTAGAGTACCCCGGCTCCGTCTCCCTGGGTCTCGACACATTCAAGGAAATGGTCAAAGACATCTGCAGGTCGATGTCCGGTTACGGGGTCAGAAAGTTCTATGTCCTCAACACCGGGGTCTCCACCTCCAGAGGGCTGGAGCCCGCAGCCGAGGAGCTACGGAGAGAAGGGATCCAGATGAGGTTCACCGACATCCTCGCCTCAGGAGCCCGGACTGAGGGGGAAATTTCCGAGCAGGAGGGGGGTACCCACGCCGACGAGATGGAGACCAGCATGATGCTCTACATAGCCCCCGAGATCGTCGATATGACCAAGGCGGTCAAGGACTACGACCCCACAGGTGGCCAGGGCCTCACCAGAGACCCCGAGAACACGGAAGCCAAATACTCCCCTACCGGCATATTCGGGGACCCGACCCTCGCAACCGTCGAAAAGGGGAGGATCGCCGTCGAGACCCGGATCCGGTATATCATCAAGGAATTGAAGGCCTTCATAGAGGAGTAACCCCCCCCTCTACACTTTATTGTGTGTTTTAATGGTGAAGATAAAAAGCAGAGTGAGACCATGGAGTCACTAATTTCCTTGAGGTATATTTCTCCTCTTCGCCTCTAAGCTTCTCAGGGTCAGCCCTGACTACGATACTCTTCTTGGGACTCAGGGCTGGACAGTTTCAGCTCCTGTGAAGGTCGAAGTCAGGTCCCAGTCCTTGGAGTGCGGCCACCAGGATGTTCACTAGGCCCGCCATGTCTTTGAGGTCGAAGGTCTCCACGGGGCTGTGGGAATACCTTCTGGGGACCCCGACAGATATCGCCGGTAGCCCTCCCCGGGTCTGGGCCATCGCCGAGGCATCGGTCCCCCCGAGCTGATAGTTGGACTGGTAAGGGAACCCCCCGGCCTCAGCAACCCCTCTGAGCCATCCGAGTAGCTTGGGGTGGTAGATCCAGGTCCTCCGCCATATCTCCCCGATGTGGATAGCCGGCCCCTTCCCGACCTCGTAGACCACATCTCTCATATTGACATCGGGCTGCCACCCTGAGGGTACGGTGTCCACGGCCACCGCCGCGTCGACCTTGAGGTCGTGTAGGGCTACAGCGGCTCCTCTGAGACCTCCCTCCTCCTCGACTGTGCCAACGTAGTAGACAGTCGCCGGTATATCCTGGTCCTTCAGAGCCCTAGCAACAGATAGAAGTATGGTGAGGCCGGCTTTGTCGTCGACCCCAGGGCTGGAGATGAGGTCGTTGGCGATCATGAGAGGGTCAGCGTTGAAGACTATGGGTGTGCCCGCTTGGACCCCCATGGCCTCCACTTCCTCCCGGCTCCAGGCCCCGATGTCGATGTACATCTCCTCGATGGGGGGAACCTTGTCCGCCTCCTCGGGCTTAGTGATGTGGCCCGGTTTTACACCCACCACCCCCCTGACGGGATTCCCCTCAACTGCAAGACGGACCTGCTGCCCTTGGATCGCCCTGTTGCTGGCACCGCCTAGCTTCCTGAACCTGATGAAGCCCCGGTTATCGATGTTGAAGACTGTGAATCCCACCTGGTCCATGTGGGCGGCGAGGGCTACCTTGGGTGCATCTGGATCCGAGCCCTCTTGGACCCCCACAACGTTCCCTCTTGGGGTGTCGTGGACATGGTCGACCAGAGGCTTCAGCATCTCCTTGAAGTGTCGTATCATGGGATCCTCGAAGCCGTAAGGGGAGTCCACCCCTACTAGCTCCTTGAAAGTCTCTATGAGCTCTGAGATCGACATAATGTTCACACTCTCATTCATGAATTATTATATTAGGATTAGCCCACCATCGGGGATCCTCTCAACATTTATCCCCCACGATGGAGATGGGGACACGGTTATCGATATGAAAGAGTCGAGTGAGAATCTCAAGGCCGCGTTCGCCGGGGAGTCCCAAGCCAACAGGCGGTACCTAGCATACGCCAAGAAGGCGGAGGCTGAGGGCTACAAGCAGGTCGCTAAACTATTCAGGGCTGCAGCGGAGGCTGAGACGGTACACGCTCACAACCATCTGAGGGTTGATGGGGGTATCGGGACCACTGCGGAGAATCTCCAAGAGGCGATTGAGGGAGAGACCTTCGAATACACCGAGATGTACCCTGGTTACATCAGAATCGCAGAGAAGGAAGGAGCGAAACAGGCAAGATGGAGCTTTGATGTCGCCAATCAGGTGGAGGAGATCCACGCAGGATACTTCAAGGCCGCCTCCGAAGCCCTCAAGGCGGGAGACAGGCTCCCTGAGACCGATTACTATGTCTGCCAGGTCTGCGGTAACACCGTTGAGGGCGAAGCCCCTGAAAAGTGCCCCATCTGCAACGCCCCCAGATCCCGGTTCACCAAAGTCGACTAGGACAGACATGGAGAATTGAAGGGGATACACCCCCGGTAGGTTTATATGGTAGATGTTAGATATATCTAACGAAATGTTAGAGATATATAACATAATGTTAGAAGTACATAACATTGTGAGAGGCAAACTGATGGTTGAGGCCCAAGCCGATTACAGCCTCAACAGGGGGATCAAATGATGGCAGCAGGTTCTTTATGGGCGCCCTTCTCAGGGGTCATAGCTGTCCTCGTGGTCTCCCTGTTCATCCTATCACGGTGGAAGATCAGTCGGGACGCAAAGCGGGGCATCCCCCAAAAGGATGAGAGGGTTAGGCGTATCGAAGGGAAAGCCGCTCTCCACACCTTCTACCTCGGGATAGCCTTCAACACCGCCCTGATCCTCTACCTCGGTCCGGTGAGCGGAGAGTTGGGATTGCCGTCGATCGAGGCGTTCTACGCCGTCGCCATGTCTCATTTTGTACTGGCCTTCTCGTACACGGTGTTGCGCCGATTTTACGGCGGCAGGGAGAACATCGAGTAGATGGCCATGAAAACCAGGATAAAGGAGTTTAGAGCGAGGCACGGTCTGACACAGGAGGAACTGGCAAAGATGGTGGGGGTGAGGAGAGAGACCATCAGCTTCCTAGAGCGGGGGAAGTACAACCCCTCCCTCCAGTTGGCTCACGATGTCACCGTGGCCCTCAACACTACCATCGACGAGTTATTCATTTTCGAAGAGGATGAGGAAGAGTGAGGTTGATACGGTTCCATCAAAAGTCATCCTAGGATCACATAGCTGTTCATCGCCTACCCGTAAGCGTGAAGAGACTCTGTTTGGACTTGCTCCTATCAACATTTATCTAGATTCCCCGATCTCCGATGTGGCAGGTGAGGTCTTTGAGGCTCTGGTCGATTGATCCGCAATATCTCGACTGGAAGGGACTGGGGGCCGAGTGGAGGGAAGGGCTCCTGGCACAGACGGTCCTCCGGGGCCTGACCAAGGGTTGGAAGAGCCACCCTCAGCTCGACAGGTTCAAAGCCCACACCGAACCCGTTGCAGCCATCAGCTACTACCTCCTCAAAGTCCAAGAAGAGGCTACGGCTAGGGGATACAACTATGATGCATCGAAGATTGTGGAATCCGCTGAGGCTGTGCAGCCTCTCCCTATCACTGACGGGCAGCTGAGATACGAACTCGATATCCTCATGGGGAGGCTGGAGCGGAGGGCTCCAGAGAAGTTCTGGGAGCTTGAACACGTCGATCTCCACCCTCATCCCGATCCCCACCCCCTCTTCGTGGTTGTGGAAGGAGCCATCGAGCCTTGGGAGACCGGATACTGGAAGAGCAAGCGGGCCCCGTGATCCCCGGGACATCCGGCAGCCCTCTTTAATAGACCCTCGTTGGATATCGATCCGATCGGTTATGCGTGAAGGGGTGGGTTTTCCCCGGGGGATCATAGATGACTGGGTCTTATTATGGGACAGCTATGATCTGGATAGGGTCAGGGATCTATTCATCGACGATGAGAGGGTGACATATTTCTCATCCGAGAAGAAGGGTATCATCAAAGGCATCGAGGCACTGGTGGAACACCACAGGGGGTTCGGTTTCGTCCCCGGCGGGAAGGCCCAGCCCAACCGTCTCTGGCTTGAGGATTTAGGAGTAGAGTGTTTCGAGGGATGCGCTGTGGCGACGGCGATCTGGTGCTTCCAGAGGGGGGATTCAGGGATGGTCCAGAGGGGGCCGGTGACCCTTGTCTACGTAAGGGCGGAGGATGGGTACAGGATCGCCCACGCCAACTTCTCCAACTATTAGCCCCCGAACCATATTTATCTAGGGTACATAGGATACCGTAGTCTGGGATGAAGAAGAGGGATTTCGATGAGATCTATCCCGTTAAGGGTTCCTCCAGTAGGTTTCACCAGGGGAACACAGCCTTCGGCAGGGCTATGAGGGTTGGTAAGAGGGGTTACAGTAATCTCGAAGATAAGGTGGAGAGGATGAGGGAGGGTTTACCGGGATATGGGCTCGTTGACTATGCTTTCAAGGACGCCGCTCTGACGCCCGCTTACGCCTCCCACTCTGGCAGGGGCTATATGAACTCCGGCTTCTACTCATGGAGCCCCCTTGGTGTCACCCATAAACCCGAAGGGGTCCCCAGGTGGGAGGGCTCCCCCGATGAGGCTTCCCGCATCATCTCCAAGGCAGGGAGGTATTATGGCGCTGTTGGGGTCGGGTTCACAGGACTGGACCGTCGCTGGGTCTACAGCAACACTTCCGATGGTAGACCCATCGTCTTTGAAGATGTTGAGGGGGGTTATGTGACCGAGGAGAAGGCGGTGATCCCTGAAAGCCACAAGTGGGTGGTAGCTATCACCGTGCCTATGGAGGTAGATGAGATGATGTATGCCCCTACACCCCTCAACCCGACGAGCAACATGGGGTACAGCCGGATGACTATAGTCGCCGGGAGCCTCGCAGAATTCATCAGGGGCATCGGCTACCACGCCATCCCCTGCGGTAATGACACCGCCCTCAGCGTCCCCATAGCGATCCAGGCCGGTCTGGGCCACCTCGGACGCCACGGGCGGCTTATCACATGGGAGCATGGTCCCATGGTCAGGATCGCCAAGATATTCACTGACCTCCCCCTGAAACCCAGCAGCCTAGCCCCGGAGGGCATCGTCAAGTTCTGCGAGGTCTGCGATAAGTGCGCCAGACTCTGCCCCAGCGGCTCCATCCCCAAGGGCCCTAGGACCTATGAGGGGCATTCCGAGGCGAACAACCACGGTGCCCTGAAATGGTACTGCAACGCGGATACCTGCCTGGATTACTGGGGGGAAGTCGGTTCAGGGTGCTCTATCTGCTTCAGGGTCTGCAACTTCACCAAGGAGGAGGGGCTCTCCCACGACCTCGTCAAATGGTTCATCCGGAATGTGCCGGCCCTGAACAGGTTCTGGGTCTGGGCTGATGACATGATGGGTTACGGCGAGATGCGGGACCCAAGAGAATATTGGGAAGACTAGGTAATATTGAGGATCACAGATATCCGCTAGAAGCTCTCCTCAGAGGTGATCTCGTCGAGGGGTTTCCTACGCCCCGTCTCTTTGAAGGGGTCGCCCTCCGGGTAGCCGAGGGGGGTCACAGCGACCACGTCCCAGTCTTCGGGGATCCCAAGCAGCTCTTTAATAGCCCCATTCTTGAAGTCCCCTATCCAGCAGGTGCCTAGCCCTTCAGCCCTGGCGGCTAGGATGAGGTGGGTGAAGGCGATGGAGACATCAACAAGGAAGGCCATCTCCCCCATGTAGCCCCCACGGTTGTACTTGACATCGTACCCGCAGGCTACAACCACGGCAGGGGCCGCTCCCACGAACCTCTGGTTGCCACACGCCTCCTGGAGCTTTGCCCGCTTCTCTGCGTCGGTGACTATGATGAACCTCCAAGGCTGACGGTTGCTCCCTGAGGGGGCGAGCCGGGTGGCCTCCAGCACCCTCTGTAGGCTCTCATCGTCGGGCTTCATGGGGCTGTAGGATCGGACGCTCCGCCTGGTTTTGATAACCTCATAGAATTCCATAACTATCGTTGAGAACAGAGGGATAGGGGCTTTAATCTCTGGCGGTCAGGGGGACCACCGACAGACTTTTTTTAGTGTTAACCTACTGCACACCATGTCTTCTAATCTAGTCTATCAGAAACGGCGATGGGTTGGAGCCGGGAGGTATGACTGTATCGCCGAGAGGGGCATGGTGGCCGCAAAGCACCCTTATATCGGGGAGGCAGGCCTCAAGATGCTCCAAGAGGGGGGGAACGCCGTCGACGCCGCTGTGGCTGCGGCCTTCATGGACGCCGTCGTCGAACCCGCGATGAACGGGATAGGCGGGGAGGGGGTGATGACTATCCACCTCGCCACGGGGGAGAATGTCATCGTCGACTACGTTGGCCGCCCCGCGCAGAGCTGCTATGCCGATATGTTCGACCTGGAGGAGAACATCGAGCCCGGCTGGATGGGCTGGCGGAGGGTAAAAGGCGACGCGAACGTTGTCGGCCACAAGGCTTGCACCACCCCTGGGGCTGTCGCTGGCCTCACCACCGCTCTGGAGCGCTATGGGACTTTGAGCCTAGAGGAGGTGATGGCCCCCGCCATCAAGGTGGCGGAGGAGGGGTTCGTGGTGGGATGGTGGACCGCCAGCCATATATTCCGGAGGATGAGGATCTTCTCCCGGTTCCCCGAGTGGAGGAGGGTCTACCTCCATAAAGGCAGGTTCCCATATCTCCCCTACTCAGAGGGGATGGAGAGCCCTGAGCGTCTCGTCAACCCAGACCTCGCAAAAGCTCTCAAGGCGATCTCTGAAGGAGGTCCTGAGGCGTTCTATAAAGGCTGGATCGCCGAAGCTATCGCAGAGGAGATGGAGAGGGGCGGGGGTCTCATCACCATGGAGGACCTCGCTATGTATGAGCCCATTGTCCACGAACCCGAGCCTGGGACCTACAGGGGCCATGAGATATTCTATGATCCAACCCACTCAGGTACTACGATGTTCCAGATACTGAAGATCTTGGAGGGATATGACCTCAACTCCCTTGGCTTTGGAACCCCTGAGGCCATCCACCTCATGGCTGAGGCTATAGGTCTCGCCTTCGCCGACCGCTTCCTCTACATGGGGGATCCCGGCTGGGTTGACGTACCCCAGAAGGGTATGGTCTCAGAGGGTTACGCCGAGGAACTGAGGGAGAGGATCAATATAGACGAGGCCATGGACATCTCTCATGGGGATCCCTGGCCGCATGAGCCAGAGCACACCACTGCATTGGCGGTGGGAGACGGGGAGGGGAATCTGGTGGCGGTGAACCAGACCCTGGTGAACGCCTTCGGCTGCGGGGTGGTGATCCCGGGCACCGGTATCGTGATGAACAACGCGATGTATGGCCTAGACCCCGAGCCCGGGACCGCGAACAGCATCGACGGACGGAAGCGGCGGATCCAGAATGTCTGCCCGACCGTGGTGCTCAGGGATGGGGGGCCACACATGGCGCTGGGGGCACCCGGGGGGAGGGCTATCCAGATCTCGATATCCCAGGTCATCAGTCACGTCATAGACCACGGTATGGGGATCCAGGAAGCCATCGAAGCCCCGAGGATCACCCGGGAGACCTCCACAGTCTACACAGACAACAGGTTCCCCATCGAGGTCAGGGACGGTCTCCTCGCCCGGGGCCATGATGTGGTCTGGGTCGACCAGGAGATCCAGAACTGGGCGAGGCCTGTCGGGGTGCTGAGGGACGGGGAAGGCCTCCTCCATGGCGGGGTCCAGTGTCACTTCAACAGCTTCGAGTCAGTAGCTGTAGGACTCTGACCCCCAACCCTACGCTCCCCAGATGAGGTGCAAGACCCTCTTCTCAGAGGCGGAGCTGGGACCATCGCATTAGTCCTCCAGCCAGGCTACCATCCGGTGGATCCACTCAACCTTCTCCGAGCACATATCATAAATCTGGGTAGACTGATCTATCTCTGATTAAAGTGAGGAGTTATCTCAATCTGAGCAGGGACGAGGAGGAACACGCCCTCTCGCTCCACCGTGAGAGTGTCGTTATCGACGCGAGTATAGTCCCCTTCATCCACTATGTCGGGGAGGATATCTGGATCGACGATGTCCTCAAGGGAGGGGTGACCGCCACCAACGCCACGGTCTGCATGGGGCGGACATTCAACGGGGCCCTCTCAGAGCTCGGGGAGTACCACGACTGGGTGGAGAAGAAGGAGAAGGCCCTCATAACCTTCAGAGCGTCGGACATCGAGAAGGCGAAGAAAGAGGGTAAGCACGCCATCATCCTGGGCCCCCAGAACAGCAGCTTCCTCGAGGGAGACCTCCGTTTCCTGGGGGTCGCCCGGGAGTGGGGGATCCGTATCATCCAGCTCACCTACAACGCCAGGAATGAGGCGGGGGACGGGTGCATGGAGAGGTGCGACGCAGGGCTCAGCAACTACGGCGTCAAGCTGGTCGAGGAGATGAACAAGCAGGGTGTCCTCATCGATCTGAGCCATGTCGGGGACAGGAGTTCAATGGAGGCCATCGAGATGAGCGAGGACCCCGTGAGCTTCACCCATGTCATCCCCCGGTCCTCGACCCCAAGGGAGATGAGTGGATACGCAGAGTGGGCGAGCAAGGGCAGCCCCTACGGTGAGTTCCAAGAGTACTCCATCCAGAGGGGGAAGACTGATGAAGCCCTCCAAGCCTGCTCTGAGAAGGGCGGGGTCATCGGGGTCACCCCCTATTTCGCCAAGAAGGCGGGGGATTCGACCCTCACAGATGATCTGATGGACCAGGTGGACGCCACCGTGGACCTCGTAGGGGCTGAGCATGTGGGCTTCGGATCCGACCTGGACTTCAGGAATAGCGTCTACAGGGGCGCCTACATCTGGAAACACCCTGACAGGATCGATGTCGACTACTTCACCCCCATGGACGAGTCCTGGGGCTACGGCTGGCTGGAGCATATGCCCAACCTCACCATGGGTCTGGTGGCCAGGGGCTACTCAGACCAAGAGATCCGGGGCATCCTGAGCGGAAACTTCCTCAGGCTCTTCAGACGGGTCTGGGGAGGGTGACGCCCCACTCTTGAAGCGGATCAAGTGAAAAGACTCATCCCTAACCCCCAGTATAGGGGTAACGTTGAGTATGCTCACGAGAGGGGAGATCGAGGGGGCGCTTGAGGAGTGGCACAAGGCCTGGGAATCCCACGACCTGGACGGGGTCATGGATTTGTTCCACGACAAGATATACTTTGAGAACTGGACAGGAGGGAGGGTACGGGGGAAGGATGCCCTCAGAGAGGCCTGGACCCCCTGGTTCAGGGATCACGGTGGGTTCAGGTTCACACACGAGGACCTGATGGTCGACGAAACCCAGCAGAAGGCGGTCACCCGGTGGCGCCTCGACTGGCCTTCACGTGAGGAAGGGTATGAGGGGAGACAGGAGACCCGGTGGGGGGTCGACATCATCTCTTTCAGGGATGGGAAGATCGTGGAGAAGCTCACCTACTCCAAGACCACAGTCGAGATAGAGGGTAAGAGGGTGCACCTCACACCCCAGAACTGAGGCATCCTACAGTTACACTTATATTTACATTGTGTTAAACAGGTGTCCTAGAACCCGAGCCAGTGATAACTATGTCCCCTGATATAGATGCTTGATAATCCATCGGGACGATGGGCCATCTTAAAGGGTAATATCGGTATCATGCTTCTCAGCTCGGGTTTATGGAATCTCGCAGGCGCCATGACATGGCCCTTCTACTCCCTTTACGTCCTTGAACTGGGCGGTAGTCACGTCGATATAGGCTTTATATCGGCACTGGGAGCCATAGCTAGGATACTCCCCACCCTGTTCGGAGGGTACCTCGCAGACGCTCTGGGTCGGAAGAAGATACTCTACACCATGAGCTTCATCCTAGCCACCAATGAGCTAATCCGAGCCTTCGCCCCGAGCTACACCTTCCTATATGTTGCAGTTGTAGTCGAATCCCTAGCCGGGGGTTTCAGGGGGCCCGCGTTCATGTCGATCTTAGCTGACTCAACTACAGCGGATAACCGTGCCCTCTCATACTCCCTCTGGCAGGTGGTCCCACCCCTCTTCGGCCTCTTCTCCCCGTACCTCATCGGTCTGGTGATTGATTCCCGGGGGGTCCTCTTAGCGATGCGCTGGGCTTATATCTTCACCTTTGCGATGGGGCTTATCGCCTCGTTCCTGAGGTACAGGTATATTGAGGAGACCCTGACAATCAGGAGGGAAGTCAACGGCGACCCAGGTTCAGCGGTCCGGGAGATCATAGCGGAGTTCAAGGAGACCATCAGCAGCCTCCCCATGCAGCTCTGGATCTTCCTCGCCATCGACTTCGTCTTCACCTTCGCATGGGCCCTCTCAGAACCCTACTTCGTCACCTACGCCAATGAGGAGGCAAGCCTCACAGCATCGCAGTGGGGTCTCATCTCGATGCTCGTCACTGTGACGCGGACCATCATCACCCCACCAGCAGCTCTGGCATCGGACAGATACGGGCGCCTCAAGTTCATACTGCCCTGTATGTTCTTGTGGCCTGCTGGCTTCTACCTCTTCGGGAACTCAAGGGGGTTCCAAGCCATCCTCCTCGCCCGACTCCTCATAGCCGTCTCAGGCAGCATAGGGAGCCCGGCATGGGACGCACTTTTCACAGATTACGCCCCCAAGGAACACAGGGGCCGCTTCAGCGCCATAGCCGACATCTTCTGGTCCCTTATATGGGGAGCCGGGAACATCGCTGGCGGGGCTATATACCAGGGCTACTCCAAGAGCGTGATCTTCGAGATGGGTGCAGCTCTACTGATAATTGGGGCTTTAGCAGCCTGGTTGAAGATGAGTGAGCCCAAGGAACGGGAAGAATAAAGGAGTGTAAAAAAAACGCTCAGGATACAGATAAGGGAGAGGTTCCCAGAGCAGGGCTGCTCGATAAAGGGCAATCCGGCCCGTATTCGATGGGGGTTACCAGTCTTCGTCCTCTTCCTCATTGTCTTCCCAGTCGTCGTCATCCTCAAGGCAGTCGAGGCAGAGTTTATCCTCATCAGAGCCGCAATATTCGCAGAAAACAACGTCACAGCTCTTGCACCGGTAGACCTTCTCAGACTCCTCGCCGCAGATCTCACACTCAGACACAATTTTCACCTCCTTTCGTTGGGTCAGCATCAATCATGATTTGTCGTTTCCGACTCAGCTCCTATGCCGAGCACGGGTGATCTGAGATTAATACTGCCTGAGAAATCCCTTTCCTTCAGTTAAGGTGTTAATTTAATACTATAGGCTGAGAGTTATTTGCTTATTTTTAGTAATTTGTTTATATACTGTTGATCTACGCTGTTCGCCTTAAATAATTAAAAAAACGTACAATTTCTACATGTTAAATACATTTTTTTAACATGTCGGTGTAACAGAACCGTAAAAAGGGATTTTCTCTGTTTTCTGCGAAAAAGTAAAAAAATAATGTACTGTGAAACTACGTTAAAGTCATTTGAGCAGTTTCCCTTAATATCTTCTCGGTGGCCTGCGTTTCTGGTAACACTCCCGGCAGTAGACCGGGCGACCTTCCGTAGGTTTGAAGGGGACTTCATCCTCTTTCCCACAGTCAGAGCAGATGATCTTATGCATCTCTCTGGGCCTACGGTCGCGGCTACGTTTATCCCTATATCCCAATTATATCACTCCTTTTCGTCCAGCATGCTCAGAACGCCAAACGGTATTCTCCACACGCTGCAAACGAGGCAGTCACACCTGATTATAAATCTATGTATCTGGGGATATAGACCCCTTTGGCTGGTTCACTGTTACACTTTAAGGGTCTAAGGATTAAAGGTAAGATGTCATGGACACCATTGTTATGGTCCGCCACGGACAAGCGGAGCACAATGTTGGCGGCCTCACTGGAGGTTGGTCTCAGACCTCTCTGACAGGGGTTGGGAGGAGGCAGGTCAGGTCTCTTGCGAAGAGGCTCAAGGATGAGCTTGAAGGGGTCAATTGCGCATTCTACCACAGTGATCTCAGGAGGGCTAGACAGACAGCCGATATAATCACCTTGGAGACAGGGTTAGACCCTACCCCCGCCCCCGAGCTGAGGGAGTTCAACAATGGCATCGCCGCTGATAGGAACAAGGAGGAGGTCGCCCCCTACTTCGTGGAGCCCACCGACCCCCTCATGGATTGGCAGCCGTATCCGGAGGCTGAGACCTGGCGCAGGTTCTACCGCAGGGTCTCAGAGTTCATGGAGCGCCTCTACAGAAAGGAGGATCGCCCCACCCTCATCGTCGCTCATGGGGGTACCATCGTCAACATCTGCGCTTGGTGGCTCCGCATCGAAGAGGAAGCTCTCTCATACACCACCTTCAACACCTCTCCTGCAAGCCTAACCGTCCTCAACATCACCAAGTTAAATGAGAGGGCCATCGAGAGGCTCAATGACACAGCCCACCTGTACGGGATGGCTCTCACACCCCCAATCTTGGATATCTGATCATCTTTGATAACCTCCGCTGAGTATCCTTAGAGCTTAAAAGTTGAACGATAGCGGTTAAGAAGAAGCTCACTGAGATGAGGGGGTGACCCATCGAGAATGCGGTGTAGAACAATGGGCATATGGGGGTTGAAGCCCCTTAGGGACTGAGGGTTTGAGAGTGGAATTTAATTACCCGGAGGCTTCTGAATACCCGTATCACTAGATGAACATCCTAGTCCTATATGGGAAATCTTCCAGCGCCAACGGCGAGGAGCTCGTTGAAACCGCCGCGAGGCTGGGCCACGAGGTCGTCACAGGTAGCATTATAGATGTCTCCTCGGAGATCTCCAACAATGCTTCCAGATTCTGGTTGGGTCTGGAGGAGATCACAGGCGTCGACGTATGCTTCATCCGCAGCTTTGGACCCGGTACATGTGAGCAGCTCACTCGGCGTATCAGCATGATCGAGCATATGGAACTCTCGGGAATCCGGGTGGTGAACCCCACCTACAGCTTCCGTCGGGCGCGGGACAAATACTCCACCCAGTACTCCCTGGTGGAAGCGGGGCTCCCAATCGCCTCTACTTACACCACGGAGAACATGCAGATGGCTTACAGGCGGTCCCAGGAGATGGGGGTGAGCATCTATAAGCCCATTCTCAGCAGTATGGGGAAAGGCAGCCTGAAATTCGACACCCCCGACATCGCATACAACGCCTGGAAGATGCTGAGCCGGGTAGGGATGCCCCTGATAGTCCAGGAGTACCTGGAGAACCCCGGCCGGGACATAAGGGTCTTCGTCGTTGGTAACGAGGCTATCGCCACCGCCTACAAATATAGTGAACCCGGGGAGTGGAAAACCAATGTCGCCCAAGGGGCCAAGATGGTTGATGAGCCAGTCTCTGATGAGATCATGGAACTCGGGGTCAAGGCCACGGAGGCCCTGGGACTAGACTACGCAGGCGTCGATATCATGGAGACCCAGAGGGGACCCGTCATACTGGAGGCCAACGGCTCACCGGGCTGGCAGGCCCTCAAGGAAGCCACCGGGGTGGATGTCGCAGAGAAGATCGTAAAGTATGTTACGGAGGAGGGTGGGTGAGACCGTTTGACTGAGAGCCTCTCCAGGACCCCGATTAGGATAACCGTTAAGGGCGAGGGGGAAGCCCGGGGAGAGCTGGTCAGGTTCTCCGCCCCCCTCACCGTCGAGAATATACTGGCGATACTCCCCATCGACAGTAGAGCCCACCCACGGAGAGGCGGATACTCGATGATCATAGGCATCGGCCGGGGGGTGGAGAAGGGCATGAACTCCGTGGAGGCAGGGGACATCGCCTACTGGCCCATGGGGGACTCCCTGGTTATTTATCCCAGGTCTACGGAGACCTATGGCCCAGTAAACACTGTGGGTAAGGTCACCGAGAACTTGGATATCTTCCAGGACCTAGAAGGCGGTATCAGGATCAGGATAGAGAAAGCTTAGTCGGCCAGGGTGTACACTTTCAGGTTGTGGCTCTTGGAGGTTAGCTCCAAGACATTCCGCTCCCTGAGATCCTCCAGTAACTTTTTCGCCATGCTCACCTTGAGGTTGAGGCGGACCGCGAGACCCGTCGGGGTGATGGCCTTCATCCTGCTGAGCTGTCCCATAAGTTCCTCGCTGTCCATG
>JASFTK010000015.1:0-21017 GCA_050053595.1 Candidatus Bathyarchaeota archaeon
TGTCAAGACATTAGTTTTAATCCCATACATATCTATTTTATTTGGAAAACGCAATTTATTTTTATCTAAATAAATCATATCAGCATAACTTGGATTAATATATATGTCTATATTTATATCATAAATTACATCATGTAATGCTATATGATTAACACCCATAGATTTTATAACATAATTTTTATTCTTCAAAAGATTTAATATTTTTTTAAGTTTATATTTTGAAATATTTAAAATAAGTAAATCTATATCATACGAAGAACCCATAAAGGGATAAGGTTTCAATGTTTTAAATATAACATAGTTTATATCATGTAAAAACATGAATTTTAAGATTCTTTTAAATGCTTTAGTATAATATTTTTCCCTATTTTTATATTCTTCATATATATTTATTAATTTATTATATTTAAATTCATATATTAAATCATTTATTTTAGTAAGGAAAAAATGTGATATACCATTATTAAATGATTTTTGATATAAAAGCATTAGTCTTTCCTCTTGAATGGTTACACGTTCACAATCAAATGATAAATTATCGATCAATTGGATTATTTTTAATATGTCATTTAACATATATTACAAAAACCTCTTTTTTATTTTAATAAGGAAACTTAATTCTTTTTAATTTGGTATAATCGGTCAATTCACTATTCAAAACGTCGTCTAAATGATAGTTGCGTAACAAGCTGTTTTTCTTGTATAATTCTTTTTCCTTTGTGAATTGGTTTTAAATTTATTCATTAGTGTTTTCATCTAATTTTCTATATCGTTCAGTAATGAGTGAAATTGATATGGGTTTAGATTATACAGGTGAGAATTTTTCATTTGATAGTTATAGGAAGGGTCTAACAATCTACGTTGTATCGTAATAGCTGCCATTTTGTAAGACGTTTTTTGGTAGTTTTAATGAGAAATTCTGGAGGTTGTTGACCAATTCGGGCACTTCAAACGGGTTTATTGCGTAAAATGAGACGGTGTCGCTCCCACATACGATGTTGTTTGATATCTGCCATTGGCCCACCAAAATCCATTGTTCGGGTACTCCTCCTATATCGTTACCACGATAATCCCTCTCGAATTTATGGTCATAGACCACAGCGATTCTCGCCTTTCTTGCTTGGGCTAGATTTGCTATCCGCTGTGTGGTCCATTCTCCGCGCATTATCGCGTTTGCTGCTTCTATGTTGCCTAAACCGTTTATGTCGATCAGCTGTATTCTAGTCAAGAAAGTTATGGCGCCGATATCATTCGCAACGATGGTATCACCGAGATAGAATTCTTCTAGGAACAGCCCCATCTGGTATTGCTGCTCATATATGTTTGAGGTAGCTTGGGAGACGTTTTTCAGCGATCTGAAACTCCGTGGAAAGAGCGGGGATAGGAACGACAGAATAAGTAGAATGATGAGGGTGGAAGTGATACCGTTTTTCTTGATGTTTCTAATTGAGACATTATTCGTTATAAATTCGTATGAATTGACAGCGATTATGAACAGTCCAAGGAATACTATGTAGAGATCGTACCTAAAGTAGTTCCCGATTTTAGCGAATAAAATGTGCATAGATGTCATGGGGATGAATATCATAGCCAGGACCAAAGAACGGTTCCATAAGGTTTCACATGTATTGTATTTGAATAATAACAACAGTAATGTAGTAAATATTAGCGTAAGGATCAATCCATTGTTTATCAGGTCAATAATGAATTCGTATACAAAACTGAACAATCCAATGGGTGTGAATGTGGGGAAAGAGCCCTTGAGGGTGATCGGTGTAGGAAAAAACCACCACCCATTCATGATAGATATGAGTCCATAGGCCACCACGGGGATGACACCAGACAAGATGAGAACAATTGAGGCTTTGATCTGTTTCCTGATGAAGAATAGTATAGCAATGACTCCAATTAGGAACATGGATTCGTATCTAGTTGTGATTGAGAACAAGGATAACATTACCAAGTATCTCAAGGATGTTTCACCATCGGTAGCCAACATATTTGCAGACTGAGTTACGAATAGCAGGGTTATGAGCGCATGAAAGATGTGCTCCATACCGATGAAGACGGTAGAGGGGAGAGGAGAGACAAAAATTGTCAGAAAAAGGACCATGAAGGTAAATGAGGGGGATAACCCGTGTTCTGATAAGTGGACGTAAAGCACGGAGATGAGCAGAGTCCCCGATATCAGGTTCAGAATGAAAGGGGTGATCTCGTTAACTCCTACTACAGTGTAGGTAAGGGCTAAGAGGATTATCCAAGATAACGAGGAATCAGATGAGGAGAATTCGTATGCTGTCACACCCCAAATGCCTTGCTGGATGAAGTTCTTCGCGATGGACATGTGTATGTAGGGGTCGTCGAGAGCGTAGACAAGGTGCCCATTATTGTTGGAAACCGAGGATGAGAAGATAAGGGCGACTAGGATCCAGAGGACTAAGAGTGCGGTAGATAGGGGCCAGTGCTTCCTCAGATTGGGGTTAAACACGTCGATTAGGCTCGTAAGCGTTGGTATTCAGGGTCAGACAGGGCAGTTTACACAATTCTGATGACAACATCAGCCTATTATCTCATTGAATATCTTGATCATTTGTTGACCTATAACCTCGTGTGAGAAGTTTTTCACCATGTGGGCTCTTGCAGCCGAGCTGAGGCTTCCTTGGGCCTCGTCGTCTCCTAAGAGCTTATTCAGGGCTTCTTGGAGCCTCCCTTTATTATAGGGGGGCACTGGGACCGCGTTCTTGTTGTCCGCAACTTCCCGGATAGCTCCTGCTTCCGTGGTGATGAGGGGGGTTCCTGAGGACATGGCTTCTAGGATGGTTACGGGGGGATCGATTATCGTATATGGTTTTTGGAAGGGGAGGGCGGCGACATCTACGGCGTTGTAGAAATGTTCTATGTGGTTGAAGTTGCTGAATAGGGCATTGTAGTAGTAGTTTCCTCTTTGGTTCAGTATCCGTATCCTGTCTTCCACTCCGCATTTTTTCACATGATGCATGAAGTCCTTGTAGTGTTCCTCTGTGACGAAGGGGGACGAGACGATGGCTAGGACCAGATCCCTGTGGCTTGACATACCTCCTACAGCCTCAACCAGATCATATACCCCTCGATCCAAGGTCAGATGACCGACATACCCTATAATTCTCGCATTTTCGGGGAGCTTCAGCAATTTCCGTGCCTCGGTTATATCTCGAGGTCTGAAACGTTCAGTGTCAACAGGGTAAGGTACGTGATGGACATTGTCTGGATTAAGGATCTTGGAATAATGGCTCACGAGTCTGTTATTGATGCAGAAGATGTGGTCTGTGCTCCCGTGGCTCAACAGCCATCTATGGTTTCCGTGGAAACGCCCTACCTCTGGGGTGTAGGGGTGGAAGGCGTGAGCGATTATCTTAACTCGCTTATTTCTTACCTTCGAAAGGAGTTTCAGGTATGCAGAGTAGTGAGTCATCGGGACGTTTGTAAGATATATCGCATCGAAGTCCTTGGTCAGGTACCCTGAGATAAGTATCCTGTATAGCTCATGAATCTTGAAAGCGACGGCTCCTAGCGTTCTTGAGAACTGGGGTATGGAGAACATGCCGTACACGGCGTAGACTTGGTCGTCTATGGACTTGTAGATGTGGACATCACCTCTAGTGAGGGGTCGTCCGTGGGAGATCACCCGGGGTTTGGACCCTGTGTTGAGGATGCTGTTGATGAGGTTGATGGAGGCTTGAGTATGTCCCTCAGGTATGGGGTCTGCGTATCTCTTCGAGATTATCGCGAGCCTATTACTCATAGTGATATGTTTCCAAGGACGGCCTACTTGATTCCCAGAACCTTGATGAATATGTCGAAGACCTCGTCCATTGATATGGTCGACCTCGCCATAGGCTCCCCGTTCTTCATTAGAAAAGCGTGTTGACTAAGATAACTAGGATGATATCCGTGCATCCCCTGGGGGACCGTCCTCCCTTGGAAATAGTTCGGAGAGACCACGACCCCCTCATCGACCAGGAAGATGAGGTCGCCGAAGGCGTCGTCCCCAAAGTTAAGCCCTAAAGCTCTAAGTTCTTCGTCCTCCAGAATCCCGCCATCTTCGATAGTTCGCAGTAGTTCCGGGATCATAGATTCCGCGGCCTCGGAGAAGAGCCAGAACCGGGCCATGGTTGCATCGTAGAATGAGAGATAGTCGCGTCCCTCTCGCAGGTCCAAGTCCTTTACTATTCCTTGGACATCTACTGAGCTTTTGACTTCGCTCATCCCGTGATCGGAAAAAACGATGACGCCGCCATTCGCGTTGTTCGATGCGAAGTGTTCTATCAGATTGTCGATGTATACGCTTAGTTCACCCAGTTTATCCTGGACCTCCTTTGAATCCACGCCGTAATGGTGTTCAATGGAGTCCAACTCCGTGAACCCTAGGATTATCACGTCGTTCTCCAGTATCGCGTCCATGCCCTTCGCATAGACTTCGTGGTCCTCCTTTACATTGGGGAATCCTATGTAGCGATAATTCACTCCCCTACTGCCCAGGATGTCGAACAGAGTCTCCGTCTCACCCAGGCACCCGGGTTGATGGATATCCAATACATAGGGAGTGAAGTAACTGAGCTTGGAGACTGGCACGGCGAAGGCGTCGTATAGATGGTGGGGGCGTATCCATCCGCTCATGAGGTTTATGGATTCTCGGGCGATGATCTCGTAAAGCGTTCGAATTCTATGCGGGGCTCCAGCCATCAATTCGTCCAGATACCTGAGATACTTGGAGCCCAGCCACCACCAGGGTGAAGCCTCAGGAGAGTACACCAGTTCGCTCCACCGCCCCGTCTCAGAGGGCATTTTCCCACTCCACATGATGGATTGCTGCGCAGAACTGTAGCCCAAAGCAGGGGTCAGCCTGACGGGTTCGTTAGACAGATTGAGCGTGAATGAACAGTCTTCTGCTAGATCGTAGCCGAGACCGTCGATGAAGATTAGGAGGGTTTTATTCACTCGATGTATCTCGACCACATCTGTGAGCTGACTCTCCTCATCCATTCCCATTGTACGACAGGGTCCTCAACGGAAAATTCCGGCTGATCCTCTAATGGGAGTTTACTGAGATATCTGAACGCTTCATGTAGGAGCGATTTCTGGTCATTTTGTCCATTCTCCAGAATCTCGGGTGTTGCAAAATACTGGAGTATCAATGTTGAGTAGGTAGCGGCTGGCAGAGAAGCGGATATGAATCTAATGCTTCGGGGGATTGAACTGAGGGAATATTTGTTCGACTTCAAATAATGGACCATAGAGACCAGACGAGAACCGAGAGTGTTGGTGTACCTACAGAAAGCCTCCACCATCTTTTTTACATCTTGAGTGTCTAGACCGGGATCGCATAGTTCCCTTACCTGATAGGCCCAAACAGGTTTGATATAGTTGTGGAGTTCGAGCCAGATCCTAACTGCGATATCCACAAGCGGTTCATTAGAGTATACGGGACCGTATCTCTCAGCAACCCTGCGGAGATCAGTATCAAATTTCAACCTTGTGAAGAAATCCACTACCTCTGGGAGATCGGGGCATAGCTCCATCAGGTACGGGAACCTATCGAATTCCTCCCGGAAGGCCTCAGCTCTCTCTTTGTAACTCAGCTGGAACCTCCCGACAAGGTTTAGGAGGGAGCTGCTTAGATCAAGGAAGGCTATCGCAGTGTGGTAGATGGACATTTTGACCTGTCGGGTGTCTTCCCGGGTCTTCCAGATGAACGTCTCCGGTTCGAGGAACTTAATCTGGGTGGCGATCCTGTTGTTCAGCATCGTGAGTGAGTCGGTCCTGGGGATGTCCTCGACGCCGTAATCAGGGATAAGATCGAGGCATTCATCACCATAGAGCACCTTCCCGCAATTTCTGAGCTGAAGAGTGAACATCGAGGGGTTCAGGGACTCCAATTCATCGACGCTCAGAGGATATATACTGACTCCGGAGAGGAGGCCTCCTCCCAATAGTTCTCCGGATATCTTTCTTGAGAGGGAAGCGGATTCACGGCGGAGCCTGTCTATGGATGAGTGGTGGCTCTGGGCTACCAAGACCATGAGATCGTAGTCGCTGTATACCTCGATGCCGCGGTCGGTCGCAATACCTGAGCCTTCTCCTCTCGCCACACTTCCGGTCAGGATTAATGACTGGATCTTTTCATCGCCGATCCTCAGGAGTATTTTTTGGGTGGCGTATTCGAGGTGTTTCTTCATCAATTGATCTACGGTCTCGTCTACGCTCATCTTGAACCCTAGTTTTAGTTCACCGGGGATCAACGGAGACGACAAGGGGTGTTCATATCTGATTTGTGTCAGCAGACCAGTCCGTACCTGAGGGTGCACGACCTGCAGTAGATGTCGTCTTTGTGTTCCTCTCTGTGCTGCGAATATTCTTGAAGCGTCCAGTTTCTCTTCCTGTCTGTAGCTATCGCCTTAGAGAGCCGTTTCCTGAACCGCCTGTACTTATGGTTGTTCCATATCTCATCCAGGCTGGTGTCGTTAAGGTTCCCCATGACGTATGTCTCCGGGAGCATGCGGATCTCTATCTTGTCGAACCATTCACTTGGCTCAGGGGTTAAGGAGTAGTGATCTCCGACCAGGCAGCATGGGATGACCGCCCCGTCGTGGGCCACGTATGGTTTCAGCCAGGGTTCCCAGCAGATCTCCACCTTCGGCGTCAACGGCCTGAGGATAAGGTTGACGCCCGTCTCCCTTGCCACCTTCTTACTTTTCTCGAATATCTGCAGGGTTCTAGTCTCGTCGTTGCTCAGGTGTTCATGGTACATCTCAGGGGTCCAAGGTATCAGGTTGTTCAACCGGATCAGTTTCGTATACGGGCTGAGAGCCTCAACGAGCTCGGGTAGTTCGTGGATGTTCCTAGTGGAACCGATGAAACACACGGCCAGCTCTGGTTTCCCATCTCGCCCGCCTTTTAGATCGTAAAGTTCGCTGATGTTGTTCATTATCCGCTCAAAGTTCGATCCCGGTGACAGCTCTTCATGGGTGTCATACATACCGTTGATGCTGAAGGTGATCTCATCGACGCCCAGATCCACGATCTCGTTCATGTTCTTTTTCGTGAGGAGCATCCCGTTAGTACTGAAGTCTACTTCACCGCCTCTCTCCTTGACTGTGCGGATGAATATGAGGAAATCAGGGTGGATCAGGGGTTCCCCCTCAGCTAGAAAGGTGATATTCATCCCCTCACGGATGTTTGAGGCGATGTTCTCGAACGTCTCCTCGCTCAGGACTATGTCTTCCGAATCGGATACGCTCTTCAGGCAGTACTTGCATCGCAGGTTGCACTGTGTGGTGACCCAGACGGAGAGACCGGTGGGGTCCCAGGGTACGTGCGACGGAAGGAAGCGGGGGGAAACTGTGTAGAACCGTATGAGGTTTCTATACCCTAATCCTGTGTTGAATAATCCTCTCAGGATCCGGTTCCCAATGTTCAATTTCCACGTTCCCTATCGTATTTAGTATGAGGTTCGCGTGTTCACGGAAGACCCTTCTTGATCAGCCGCTCCGTGTTCTGCCATAGTCCCCTAGCGAAGATTATGTCGGGGTAGATGCACTCGTTGCACGGGGGATACTCACCCTCCCTGATCTCCTTCCTTCGGTCCCGATAATTCTGGTAGATGTTCTCCAAGGAGTCCTCCCTCAGGTTGCCTACTGGTTTCTGTATGTTCCCGCAAGGGTAGACATCCCCGGTGGCGAAGACTAGTATCTCGACGTTGGGTGCGAGGCATTTGGTGCGGGTCTCTTCTTTGTTCGCCTTGGCCATCCAGAACTCGATGAACTCCCGGGAGGTCGCGATGTTGCCCACGGCGTAGGCCTTCTCGATCTGGTCTCTGAGCAGCACGGGGTCTATCTCGGCGAGGTCGCCTTCCAGGCGGGGCTGGGCTACCAGGTCCAGACTGACCGGGATTATCGAGGCCATGACCCCGAGGGACTTGGCCATCTTGGTGTACTCCTCGAGCTCTAAGTAGTTGTCTCTCTGGAGGACGAAGTTGATCTGGTTGATCTTCCCCATCTCCTTGAGCCGCTTCACAAGTTGCACAGCCTTCTCCCAGGAGCCCTCTATGCCCCGTATCTTGTCGTGGGTCTCAGGCTTGGCACCGTCTATGGAGACCTCCACCCTGTCCACCGGGGGGAAGGGTTCCTTGTCTATCCATCCGCTTGTGGTGACGCCGCAGGTGATGCCGTAGGAGTGGACCTCATCCACGAGCTCTGTCAGGTCCTTCCTGATGAATGGCTCCCCTCCTCCGAGGCTGATGTCTCTAACTCCGAAATCTGCGAGTTCCTTGATCCAGGCTTTGAGATCCTCTGTCGTGGGGTCCTGTTTCCATTCGTGCCAGAAGGTGCACATCTGGCATCTCAGGGGGCAGTTGTGAGTGATGATGAGGCGTGCTAGAGTGGGTCGGTAGAACTCGGGATGGATCTGGAGGATGATATCCTTCAGCACATGGTCGGCCTCCCTGTCCGTCCTTCCATCGTTCCTAGTCCCCCTTGTTCACCGCGAAGACTCCGCAGTCTCTGCACTGGGGTGGGGTCTCCCCCCGCCGGATCATAGACCGGAACTTCCTGTACTCGGGTGAGTTCCAGATCTCCTTGAAGGTCTTCCGGTTGACATTACCTAGGCTGAGCTGTTTCTGGAGTTCCCTCTGGTTGGCCTCGTTCCCTACACAGCAGGGTATGACGTGGCCGCTCACGAAGATGTAGGGCATGATCCATGCGGTGCACCGTTGTATGGGGGGTTTCTCCTCGCTTGTGTTCCAGTTCCAAGCGATCGCGACCCCCAGCTCCTTCGCCCGTCTCTCGGTGGCTTCCACTATCTCCGGTGGGACCTCGGTGGCCAAGTGTTTTATCTCCTCGAATTCGTGGAGGAGGTCTGAGAACTGGATTACGCCTTGGTCGCCGCATATTGAGTGGACCAGGTCGACGTAGGCGGGCATCTCGTGTACATTGTTCTCCATCATGACGAAGTGGAAGAGGAAGTCGGGGAAAAGGGAAGCCGTCTCATTCTTGATCTCCACGAACCTCTTTACGTTCCCCATCACGGTGTCGAAGTTGGAGCCTACCCTGATCGCCTCGTAGGTCTCCTTGGTCGCCGCGTCGAGGGAGACGAACATCCGGTCTACCTCCAGATCTATCAGCTCCTTGGCCAGGGATTCATCGATGTAGTAGAAGGTGTCGTAGATCTCGATGTAGACGCCGTTGGATTTGAGGTAGCGTATCATCTCCATGTAGTCCTTGTTGAGGAAGGGTTCCCCGATCCCGAACAAGCCGATCCACTTGAGGCCGGGGAACTCGTCGATGATCTCTCGGAACTCCTCGAAGGAGAGGTCTATGTCGGGTTCTGACCAGTATGTGTGCTCACACATGACGCATTTGAAGGCACACCTGGAAGTCACCTCCAATTCGATGTAGGGGGGGTATCTTACTAGGAGGGGTAGCAGCTTGATTATGAGTGGGTTCTTGGAGTAGTAGAAGAGGTTGAAGTGGATCCTGTTCCAGGTGTACCTGAGGCCCTTCACCCTCAGCAGGAGGAATATCCGTCTGATATTCGCCAGCCAGACCTTAATCGTTTCATACATCGCCCTTTTCACCCGACCAGATTGGACTGTATCATCCAGTCCACGGTCCTCTTCACACCCTCCCCGGTACTGATTTCAGCCTTGTACCCGAGGTCTTTCTTCGCCTTCTCTATACTGCATACACAGTCCCGGCCCATCTCCCCCAGCACATGGAACAGCTGGACGTACAGCCCCATCCATCCAGACATCATGTCGGCCATCTCAAGGGACTTGGCGACGAACCGGGGGAGGCTGAACACCTCAAGTTCGGTGTCGAGGGCGGCCGCTACGGTTTCCAGGTATTCTCTCCAAGTTATCATGCCCTCGTCTGCTATCCAATAAGTCTCTCCGTTGGCCTTTTTGCTGTTCTCCGCGAGGAGGAGGGCTTCACAGACATTGTCTAGATAGACGACGCTCCTGTAGACATACCCGCCTCCGAAGACCGGTACCCCTCCCACGAGGGGCAGGCCGTTCCTGACCATGTTGTAGAGTCTCTGGGTCCTTTCGGGTAGCCTTGGACCGTAGTACATTGGGGGGCGTATGATGACGGTCTCGATGCCCTGTTCTTCGTGGAGCCCGTTCACTATCCTCTCTGCCTCCAGTTTGCTCCTCCCATAATCGCTCTCGGGGTGGCAGGGCATCTCCTCTGTCAGGGGGACAGGGACTCTTTCACCGTTCTTTTCCTCGTATATACGGTTGAACCCCTGGGCGGCGTTGCTACTGACGTAAATGAACCGCCTCACCCCGGAATTTATGCAGGCTTCAAGGGTGTTCCTGGTACCTTCAGCGTTTATCTCGTAGAACGCCTTGGCGTTTTGGGGGTGGATGACCCCGACGCAGTGGAAGACTGTGTCTACGTCGCGGGTCGCAGCTCCCAGTGTGGTTTCATCGGTGACATCGGCGACGGTTATTTCCAGGGACGAGTCTTCGGGAAGACTCTGGCGTAGTCTCAGTATGTCTAGGTGTTCTCTATGGGCGGGGATCACCATGGCTCTGATAGCCCTCCCTTGGTTCCCCAGTATCTGGCAGAGTCGGTTGCCCAGCCAGCCGCTCGCCCCTGTAACTAGGACAGTGTCCGGCATCTATGTATGCTCCATTATTTCCATGAATTTTAATTGAAAAAGGATGCTATTTTAGCTCGTCTACACTGTATTCTTTCAGGTCAATAGCCTGGGTAAGATTGAGGTTGTCCAGGGGCACTTCGGTTGCGGGCAGTCCATTGAAGACTATGATGTCCCTGTCCAGTAGGTAGCTGGCGCTAGCCCAGACAAGCTCGTTGAAGGAACTGGCGTAGTCGTCCTTATTGATCAACACAGGCGTCTCTCCGATGTCGTCTATTTTGGGGAGAATATTCGATAAATGGGATAGATAGACGGGGGTCTTGAGCGCCCCTAGGAAGTATCTGATCCTTGCCTCGATCTGGGTGAGACTGATTCTCGGTTGTCTATAGTTGCCTTTCAAGGAGACAGGTAGCAGCCATACGATTAACGTTCCAAGGATGCCCAGCCACATGGGGGTGAAGAGGAAGAAGAGAAGGTTGACCATGCTCAGGTATGAGCACACGTAGATCCCCAAGATCTTGTCAGGGCGCTTCTCCTCCAGATATGACAGTTCCTCTCTCTGGAATAGGAAGTTTGTATACCACAATCCGCAAAGGGGGAACGCAACTAGGAACGGCATGAGATCCATCTTCAATGCCAACAGGGCACCGCCTACCAGGAATCCCAGGGGGTGTGATAGGGCAGCCAGTCCGTAGAGGATACCTGAATATATGCCGCTGTCCATGAACCAGGCTGAGACTGCGAGGGTATACCCCAGAAACTCGGAGAAGCGTCCGTTCTCCAGCATATGGAACACGTGGAAGAAACTGAGTAAGTATAACGCTGCGAAGGGTATCCCCCTTCCGAGGCTCCAGACGATGGCGGTGGATGTGAGGTAGAGCAGCAATGCGCCGCCCATCGTGAGGAAACGGACGAGTATTGTGGAGAGTGGGGGGTAGAACTGGTGCAGCTTTATCCCCCCCCACATGGGGATTTCACCGAACATCCCGAAACGCTTCGCCAGTTTTGCCCTGAGGACGAAAGTGGAAAAATCGTTTACCCGCCCCAAGCCTATAAGTTCGTCCATGGTCTCCTACCAGAGTCTCCGTAATGGGTGATTCTAATTCCACAGCTTGTGAAGAAACGTGGCAACATGGACGAGTCTACTAGATAGTCTGCCCTGGACAACGTTGGCGATAGGTCCATTTTTCTTTAATAGTCCATGGATCTCGTCTTTGGAATCGCATTCAAACGTCGTATGAGCGTTCCCCACCTCACCGAGCGTATGGGCGTCGCTCCCCCCCACCTTGTGCTTCATCAGATCCCTAGCCAGGATCTCAGCTTTTTCATTGAAACGATTCAAGATGCATCTTGAGTTGAAAACCTCTATTGCGTCTACCTTGGCTCTGAGAACCCTTTCATCGATGGAATCGACCTTGAGCGTGTCCCTCCTCAGAGAGTCGAAGGGATGAGGGATGACCACCACCCCGTCCTGGTCCTTAATTTCATCGATCACCTCCTCGAAGTTAGTCGTCTCTAAACCCTCGTTCATGAATAGCCCGATGATGGAGCCATACTCAGTTTTCTTCTCCATCCCCAGTATGACCTCAAAGTCATCAATCTTGGGAAAATGTTCCCAACCCCTTGTCGTGTCATGGTCTGTCACCGCTATACCATCCAAGCCCCTTAATTTTGCGACTTTATACAGGACGGCAGGATCTATACTCGAATCGCCCGAATATCGGGTGTGAACGTGGAGATCGAGTATCAAAGGGATAGACCTCTTTGGAACCTTTTCATGAAATCCATTTGAGTATTCCCAATAACCTCTGGTTTGGCATCTGACGATGGGTCACGCCTCTGATGTCACTCCCCTCCTCGTAATGGTCTACAAACCATTGGTATGACTCGATAAGAGACTCCATATCTCTATGTTTGGGCTGCCATCCCATGACGCGCTTCGCTTTACTACAGTCATAATAGAAATCCTCCCCACCCCCCAGATAATGCCAGCCAACCAAAGGGGAGAGGTTCAACCAGTCCAGTGCCTTCAGAGCATTCCTTGCGACTGTCTTATTTATAGGAGCGATCCTGGCTCCCGTTCCCGCGTAATCTATCAAACCTCCCATCAGTTCTTTGACGGAAACAAAGTCATCTGAACCCAAACAAAACACCCCTGACACATTCTCACTCCGTGCGAGTATGCAGGCATCAACTAGGTCTTGGATGTTAATGAACTGATAGCAGTTGTCGCCTTCCCCTATGAGGTAGATTCTCTTTCCAGCTCTGACCCAGTCAAACAGTATTCCGAAGATCCCCAACCTCATGGCTCCGCCAAGTATCCCCCTCGGTCTCAAGACGCAGATATGGAGACCATGGGTCGAGGAATAGGTATGGCATAATCTTTCAGCCTCTAACTTCGATTCTCCATATGCCCCAAGGGGCGTCAAGGGACTCTCTTCGTTTATGGGGTTCGTCTCTGGGACGCCGTATATTGCACTGGAAGAGATGTGGATGAACTGAGGGGCCTCGCCAAGCTGGACTACGGCATCCAACAGATTCCTCGTCCCATCCACATTCACCTCTTTGAATCCTTCCCCTGCCTTGGAAACAGGTACAGAAGCAGCCGTGTGATAGACAGCCCTTACGCCACGGCAGGACTGCAACACGGTATCATAATCCCTGACATCACCTCTGACAAACTCCACCCGATCAGATAGACCCTCAGAGGGCTCAACCAGATCCAAGATCCTGACATTCTCACCCATATCGAGAAGCCTCTTGGCGAGGTGGCTCCCGAGGTAGCCTGAGCCCCCGGTTACGAGTATCATTGTATAACACCTGGGAGAACAGGGGTGTAAAGTAGCAGTATGATGGTTAGGATCCAGAGGACCAAGCCGATCAACAGGGGTGTGTCGAAGAGCAGTTTACTTGAGTCTCTGACATGCTGTTGTCTCTTGTATGTAAGGAAAAGATATCTACCGATCAAGAATACAACAATCGGTATCGTTATCATCAATCTTGAGTCGCCGATAGGCGCGTTGACACAGTACATCGTATAGAACAGAATTGTAACGGCACCGTAGATGTTGATTAGATGATCCAACATCGGGGAGGAGTAGTACTGGAGTGTGCCCCTAAATTCAGGTGCACGATCTCCCAGAAAATTTTTCTCAGCCTTCCTTTTCCCGGTGGCTAACAACAACGCCACGAAAAACACCCCGAAGATAAACCACATAGACACGGGTGGATGGGGGGTGTCTTTCAACAGCGCTATCCCCGTAAGAGCCCTCCAGACGTAATTAGATGAGATCATTATCAAGTCTAAGACGATGATTTTCTTAGCTATAAAGTTGTAAAATTGACTGGTCACAAACAGCAATATCAGTAGTAAGGTGAACTCCAAATTAATGAAGGTGCCCGCTATCAACGAGAAGACGAGGAGGACAGCTATAAGGGAGTAAGCCTGTCTCAACGTGATCCTCCCGGAGGGTAAAGGCCTGTTCGTTTTTTCTGGATGCCCCCGATCTTTCTCAATGTCCATGATATCGTTGATGGTATAATTCACCCCGGAAACAAGGCATAGGAGGATATACCCCAATAGGAAGGAGGGGTAGAGGTTGAGATCTAATAGGTTAAATGAGAAAACCAGCCCCAGGAAAATCAGCAGGTTCTTATACCATTGTCTGACCCGCAGGATATCCAGATAATCACGTATCACAGTTTTCCACCGCCTGAAGAAGAATATCTGATTGTTAAACCTAGATCATCCATGATCTACTTCATCCCTCATTAAGGCTTTAGCACAGTCGACCGTCGAATTTAACCCTTTTCTGAAGAAGGGGCTACTGAAGAACTTGGATCGCTCCATGCATTTTTCGGCGATCTCCGTTCTCAAGCTTTCTTCGTGGAGCAGTTTCTCGATCTGATCAACCGCCTCAATGACGCCCTCATACGCATAACCGTATATCCCCTGTTTCCCGTCAAGTATGTCGTGATATGGGCCCCCCGAGCGGTGGACGACGGGCACCAGTCCCGCGGCCATAGCCTCGACAGGGGATATGCCGAAGTGCTCGTAAGGCATGGTGTGAAGATAGACCTTGGCCTTGACCAAGATGTCCAAGAGGTCGCTCCGGTCAAAGTCCGTCTCGAAGGACACCCTGTCCTCAATACCGAGTTTCTTCGTCAACTGTACAAGTTCGTGATGATATTCAGTGTCGTGAGGGTGGCCGACGACGTGGAACCGGGCTCCTTCCACCCGGCTAGCTATCTCAGGGACCAGTTCTAGACGCTTGTCACGGCGGATATGGGATATCGTCAGGACGAGGTCTTCCCTATCCCCCATAACCCCTGCTGCTCTGGATATCTCCTCAACCTCGACAGGGGGATACAGGACGCCCGTCTCCGCTGACACAACCCTGTCCAGGTATTTCTTGGTGAAAGTCGAGTTCGCGAGGACCTTGATGGAGCGCTCTAGCAGGTTCTTGTATAAGAACTGTCTCACCCTCATCATCATAGAGTCCCTGTTGGACGAGACGTATGCAGAGAGATGTTGATCGGCTATCTCTTTCAGCGCTGGATGGAGGAGAGCGAACGTAGGAAAGTGTATGTAGGAGATATGGGAGTAAGCTGGGACCGTGTTGCCCTGTGAGTTGACCACGAGGGCGTCCCCCTTGTACAATTGATGAGACCTCCTCAACCATGACAGGACATCAGTCTCCCTCACATTGCCCAGTTGAATGAAGTTTAGCCCGAGGGGCTCCACGGTATCTACAAAATTGGACAGAGTGATCACGCCATGGAACATCGGGTCAATCTTGTCAAAGTCAGGCCTGTCCCATGTCCGGAGGGTGACATAGTGCCCCGTCTCCTTCAGAGCCATCAACATGTGGGCGGTTACCCGCTCACCCCCACCCATAGTGTTCAGCGTGTTACCGATCAGTGTTACATCAGACATTTCTCATAGACATCCACGGTCTCTTTCACTGTGCGATCCCAGGAGAAAAGCCGGGCTCTCTCAATGCCCTTCTGCTTCAACCTTGAACGCAGTTCTTGATCTCGGGAGAGACTGAGCATAGAACGGGATATATTATCCACATCGTGGGGGTCAACGAGGAGCCCCACACCATCTACGAGCTCAGGCATACTACTCGTGTTAGAGGCTATCACAGGCGACCCACAGGCCATGGCCTCCAGAACGGGCAGGCCAAACCCTTCATAGAGACTTGGGAATACGAAGGCCTCGCACGCAGCATAGAGATAAGGCAAGTGCTCCTGCGGAACGTAGCCAAGGGCACGACAGCCCTCCATCCCCACGTTAGATGGCCCTGATATAGCCCTCAACTCATCAGGGGTAACCCCCACCAGTAACAGGTCCCAAGGGATACCCTCTGACTTTGCCGAATGGAAAGCCCTCAACAGCCTGTGAAGATTCTTCCTGGGATGAACGCCTCCGACGTAGAGCGCGTATCGACCGCTCACACCATAGTTCTCACGAACGAATCCCCCCGCAACCCCACGCGCAATAGGTCTGAAACAGTCGTCAATGCCCTCATAGATGACGTATATCTTGCCCTCCGGTACGCCCGCGATGTCTATGAGGTCCCGTTTGGTGGACTCCGATATAGCGATGACTGCAGTAGCGGACCTACCCAGCAGTTTCAGGCTCTGGAGTAGGGCTGTCTTCTCTAACAAGCCATGGGTGTACAGCTGGGGGAACAGCACATTCCCTATATCGTGGACTGTGACAACGATCTCCACCCCTTTCAACCGTCTCAACATCAGTAGAGGGGTGTAACTCGCCCCCCAAGTGGTTATGTGGAACACGTCTACTCCACCGAGTAGACCAGAATCTAGGGGCGTGGCTGACAACATCAGATTCCTGAGCGACAGGAACAGAGGGGATGCCCGGGGAAGAGGGGGCGCTAAGTCACGTCCACTGATCTCCTGGGTCGATGGATCATATCTGAGCACGGACAGCTCCAGACCTCCGTACTCCCCCAAACCCTCGCAGAGATTAGAGAGGTAGTTGAATATACCGCCAGGGCGGGCATACTGCATATCGTATTGATCGGCGGTCAAAGTAACCCTAATCGGACGCAGTTTCAGAGCCTCCGCTCACACAGGTGTGGGATATAGATTGAGAAGCCAATACTACCACGACTCATCTCTTTGTGAGAACCATGCAGGCGATACATTCACGGTCTTCGTCGAGGGCTGATCTGAGTTGGTCCATCCGTGTCCTGATCCACCTATTCGAGTTACGTAGCCACACCTCGTCATATACTATTGTGAGACCTTCAATCAACTTTGAAAGCCGCTTTTCGTCGTAGATCCTCTCCCAGCCTACGGAGTATTTCGATCCCAGGGGTAATGTCATAAGTATCCGTCCATCATCTCTCAAGATCCTCTTCAACTCCTTCATCGTCATCAGATCCCCTCCCTTATCCCTGGGGCCTCCGTATCCCCCCAACCCGATATGCTCAATTGTAGATACAACAACTATGACACCGAAATAGTCATCCTCAAAAGGGGTGTCCCAACTATTCGCCTGACAGAACCTTACTTTTGGATGTATCTCGGGGCACAGACGTATATCGAGGGCATAAGTATCATACCCCTTCCCGATTAGATAGTGGGTGAACAGGCTCTCGCAGCATCCAACATCTAAGACCCGGGAGACACTCCCAATGAGGTTCCTGACAACGAAAGTGTACTCGATAACCCTCTCACTGACATAATATCCCAGCCAAGGTTTCAGTTTACCCAAGGAAGGTAGTTTCTCCTCCATAGCAGCCAAGATCAGAGGGATAAGCCGCCTGTAGAACAACAGGGAAACTGTATGTCGGGTGAAGGGGAACCCCTGTGAGACCAGAGTACCCAACGATGATCTCATGAAGGAGGCCCCTGCCAACAGCGTCTTCAAACCGTACATGTGAGCCCCGGGGCTTCGCTAATCAGGTACATCGGGGGGTTTAATCGCGGAGACCCTGTAAAACACGCTCATACAGTGCTACCACCTTTAAGACGAAGTTTTTATTGTCGAATCGCTCAGCGTTTTTTTGTGCATTATCGGAAAATAGACTCCATCTTATGGGATCTGAGAGGAGTTCAACAGCGTGCTCTGCAATGGCGTTATGGTCATCAGGTTTAGTTGTGTGGCCAGTAACCTCCGGTATCAAGAGATCCTCAGTGATCCTATCGCTTCCTATCACGGGGGTCCCGCTACACAGGGCTTCCAGAACAACATAGCCAAAGCTCTCATAGTAAGAGGGGGCAACTAAAATCTTCACCGTTGATAGCAGGTCTCGAAGCTTCTCGTGAGGGAGGGTCCCTAGAGGGTGGACGTGTGAACGGATGTTGAGTTGGACAGCCAGTTCAAGACAGGTTTCGTAGTAATCCCAACTCCCCTCGCCAACAATATACAACTTGACCGAGGGAACGCTCTTTCTTATTATTTTCAGGGATCGGATGACCGTTCTCAGGTTCTTATTAAAATATGGATTCACGAAGAGGATCGCATCTTCACGTTCTTCGAAAGGTCTATTCTTATATACCTCAGTCTCAATTCCAGGGCTAATCACAGCGATTTTCTCAGATTCTAGCCCCAAGGATTTTTCGAGTTCCTCCTTGTGGATGCTGGTTGAACACAAAACATAGTCAGCATACAGGTTATACAATATACGGGTGTAGAATTTGTTTGGGAAGGGTATTTCATAAAGACCATGATTAGTGACAACCTTGCCCCCATTGAACGGTACAGGGATGATCCCATTGAAATGGATGATATCAGGTCGGATCCCATGGATAATTTTAGCCCCTTGGGTTACCCAGAGCAGGACTCTTGAGAGTGTATCGGAGTTCAGGTTACTTTCAGATAAGGTATGTATAGAGACACCTCTGATCTCAATGTTCCCAATATTGGAACCGCAGACGATTTTTACGTCCAAGTTGTACCTAGCAAGCGATGCCGCCAAGTTCACGACATAGGTACTCACACCATCGGGGGTGGAGAGATCCCCCGCCCTTGTGAGAACTATATTTAGATCCTTCATCTACGGGACGTTTCAGGGATTTTTTTGAACTGGTAGATCGCTATCTCACCGAGCATCTTGTGGTTCTTCAATGGCTTCAACTGGGTCAAAGGCTTCAGGAATTGTAGCTTACCGATGTAGGGTATGAAGCAGGCATTGTATGTGACCGAGACGAACTCATAGAACTGTCTGCAGAACACCCTCAGGCTGTTCTCGAAGATAGGTGAAAAGTGGTCGCCTTCGACATTCACATACTGAGTTTTGAAATATAGGTATCTGCCGGTTAGCATGTAAACAAGTCTCTGCCAGATGTTCTCCACATTGGGGGTCGACATCATAAACATCCCGCCGCCCCTGAGCGTCCTGTTTACTTCGCGGATAAACCCATAGGGGTTCCACAGGTGTTCAATTACTTCAATGGCGAAGAGATAATCAACACAGCAGTCTCTCAGCGGAACACCGTGGTTGAGGTCGACCAGTATGAAGTCAACACCTTCCGGTTTGGATCGTGTAAAGTCCTCATCTCTATCTAACATGACCATGGGGAAGCCTCTTCCCTGGAGACTCTCTGTTAACGCCCCTGAACCGGAGCCGGCATCTATAGCCACCCCGGTCTCATAGTCGCCGGTGAGACCTAACGTGGTCTCATGCACAAAGATACTGGTCATGGGCTTTCTCCTCATCCCGGCGTTATCCGTCATCTTACTCGACTGTATGCTGTGTGCCAATCATCCGAGTCAAAGACCCTGCCGTAAGTACCTTCTATACTCAATGATACGACAAAATCATCTGTTGCCTCATCATATGGAGGATGGATCTGTATGTACGCTGTTTTGGAGTACGCCCTGAAGGTGGTAGCAATAACCTGGAACGTTCTGACACCCTCCAGATCTAACCCGGCCCCGTGCTGAAAGGGGAAACGGGGGATATAGAACACTTCGTTGTGGGGATAGGATGCCTCGTAATAACTCCCGATCGTCGTTCCAGGATCGATCAGAGCCACGGACCCTCTTCCATAGGAAGTTAGATACTCCATCATCGTCAATTCCGAGGACGGGGGATACATGTGGGCTGCGGGGCCATACATCGTCAAGGGTAAGAAAAGAAGGAACAATATAACAGAGAGAACCATCAGTATTTTAATACCCTTACTAAAGAGTGTAAGAATCCGCTTATGATGGTCACCAAGGAATTTGTAGGTCCCTGCCACCAAGATTGACCAAGGCAGTATCGCATACATGAAGGGTACCATCCGCCATCTGTTCGCATATAACACAAAGGGGAAGGGAGATACACAGAGCAAGAATATCGAGATAGCCAGCTTCATGCTTGTATTTTTCCTAATAGTGTAGATGATGAAGAGTAAACCTGTGAAGAGGACATAATATGAGGAATACTGCCTGAGGCTGGCAATTATGTGATATGAGGGGGTATATCCTGAGACGGCAATATGTGAGATTGGGCCGGGCTCTCCGAGAAAGGTGTTGACTGTGGTTTGGAATTGTCGGATGAGGGATGTAAAGGAGGAGGCGAAGTTTATCTGCCACAGTAACCAAGACACGGACCCCAGGACCGCCAATGCAGGGGTCATCCTTAAGGAACTGTAGTCTCTCTCAGGTTCGAGGACGCTGAATGTTTTTCTTATGACTAGGATGGTAAACGGGGTGAGGGATATAACCAGGGACGAGGCGGGATGGGATATCGTGAGAGCGAGGATAACGAGGATTAGGTGAATCACAGTTTCACGAGAATATTTCTGAATCGACAACTTCACTATCAACAACCATGCAAAAAACTGTAACAAGAAAGCGAATGACTGTCTGTTATACACCAAACCGGTCCATGACAGGGCTTGAAAAGCTAATACCGCTATCAGTGAGTACCGTTTATCCTTTAGAAAAAGCCGTGCAAACAAATATACCATCAAGGAAAGCAGGATTGAGACGAATATAGGGGCATATTTAGCATAGACCACCAGATCAAAATCAGTTAAAGTCATTAGAACACCCGAGAAATAACCGATGAGACCAGGGGTCTCGTTCCCTATCACATTATGCCCCGTTCTCAGGACATATAGAGTCTGAGCTACAAAGGAGAAGGTGTCGGTGTATATCGCGTTCCTGTAGGTAAACCGTGGTATCGTGTGAATATAAGAGGGTAGCATGGTGATAATGGTTGAGGTGATCAGGTTACCTACCAGCCCCTCCATGATTCCTTCAGTGATAGCAGTATAATAGGCAAGGGCGACGAGGCTTATGATGCCGATCCAGTACGTGAGTGGAAGGTTGTTTAATAGGAAATATCCGTCAGGGGGTATCCTATCGACTTCGTGTATGAAAAATATTGAGGCGAGAAACATCACATAAA
>JASFTK010000016.1:0-20392 GCA_050053595.1 Candidatus Bathyarchaeota archaeon
GAGGCGGTTGACCCCCATCAATTCTACGGGTACTACACCATCCACACGACACGGGATGGGGAGATATTTGGGATGCTGAGCGTCAACCAGTACACGGGCGCCGTCTGGTACCACAACTGGCACGGGGCCTATATACGGAGCCTGGAGCATCACTGAGGGAATATGTTAGATTGGAGCATCAAGACCACCACGGGGGGCAAGTGGATAGCCGACAGGGTGAGACTCCCCCGGGGCACGGACCCTCGCAAGACCATCAAGCGATGATGGAGGCGGACTTCAAGAGGAGGCTCATCGTCTCGTCCGTGATGACGACCCAGTCCTGCTGATATCCCCCACTATCCAGAAGTGGTTCATCTTCAGCCTCCCGGAGTTCCCGGGGAAAGACCTCATCCTCTTCACCCTGAGGCCGGGGTGGGGGGCGTGATAATGTCCGCTATCTCCATCATCGTGGTTGCAAACGCCATCTTACTGAGGAACGAACGACTTTAACCAGGCTCAAGAATGAACTGGACAAATGATCTAGAGGTCTGTGGCTCCAGCGCCGGGAAAGGTTAAGGAGAGGTTTCAACTCTCTCCCCCGGCTTATTTCTTCCTTTTGAGCGGTGGGCTGATGTCGGGTTTCTGATCGGGGTTGCTGCATTACTCTGTTGGGTCCTGTGAGCAGATGTCTTATTATCTCACTTAGGCTTTGTGCTAGGGAAAGGTGTTTGGTCTATCATGGAATCAGTATGTAACGCTGGCGGTGGCTATGGATGGATATAGATAAATCGAGATGTGTGGGTTGTGGTAACTGCCATGCTGTTTGCACGATGGGGGCTATCTCCCTGGATGTGGACGGGAAATCTGTCGTTGATCAGGACGAGTGCGTTGAGTGTTCTACCTGCTACCGGCTGTTGAGAGATGAGGGGTATGGCCCACTGTTTGTGGGTGCCGTGAGGAAGATCCTCTCCTTTTTCCGCTTGCAGTACATGGCAGAGGTGGATGTCTGCCCGACAGGTGCCTTGACGGTTCCAGATCTAGAATGGCCGAGGAGCCTGCGTGCCGCTTTCAGTGACCCCACGGTGGTCCACGCTGGAACGGGAGTGGGTGGCCGGGGTACAGAGGAGATCAAGACCAACGACGTGACAGGTAGGCTGGGTGAAGGGGATGCCGGGATAGTCGTCGAGTTGGGAAGGCCGGGGGTCGGTGCCCATTTCCGTGATGTCGAGACGGTGGCTATGGCGTTGACGCCTCTGGAGCCCGAGTTTGAGCCGTTCAACCCGGTGACCCAGTTGATGGAGGACCCCAAGACTGGCAAGATGAAGGATGAGGTCCTCGACGAGAAGGTCCTCTCGGCCATCATCGAGGTTAAGACCACTCTGGACAAGATCCCCGACTATCTCCGTATCCTGCAAAAGGTCCGGGAGGAGATGGACACCGTGTATGCCGTCGGTGTCGCATCCAAGTGTCTCCCTGACGGCTCCGTCCCGCACGAAAAATGGGTCACAGAGGCGGGCTACACACTCTCACCCAATGGGAAGACCAATCTGGGGCTGGGTCGGCCCCTGTTCGAGGGGGATTGACGATGACCAACACGCTGCACAGACAGGGAACCGTAGAGGAGCTCAAGGGCGACTATGTCATCTTTGCCACCACAGCGAGGGGGATCACCAGGGAGGGATCGGCGCCGAAGATCCAGGAGTTCCTACGCATCTGTCAAAAATACAACCCTATCAACGTCGGGAGCAGCAGGCAGGGCAACATCCTCCAAGACAAAGTGGACATCCAGGAGCTGATCGCCAACCTGGGAGATGGCGCGGGCGCAGCAGCGGTCTTCACTAACCTTGATGCCCTACAAGGCGTGATCTCAGAACTGATCAAGGCGGATCTGGGGATCTCGATCAACGTCAGCGGACTCTTGGACGGCGTCCAACAGTGCTGTCGGAACAACGCGACCGAACGGCACAGCGTCGAGCAGTCCCTAGGCTTCTGGGGATCACGCGACCGCCTACCGGAGAGAGAGATCCTGACCATCAACACCCTCTGTGGGCACGGCTTGGTCTCATTCAACCTGATCCACAAAATGATCGAATACGTGAAGATGCGAAGGTTGACCCCAAGAGAAGCCGCTAAAATCATGGGTAAATGTTGCGAGTGTGGAGTCTTTAACATAGACCGCGCCGAGCACCTTCTGGAAAATATGTTGGAAACTTGAGCAGGCTATCTTCAAATATGAGAGCCAACTGTATCCGTTCCAGTTGCGCATATACAAATTTGATAGACTAAATTTCGTCGCGCGGGCCTCACCCTTTCAGACGGAATCTTCTTACGATTCCAGAGGTAAACGTTCCTCGATGATCCAATCTACGTCAGAGGGAGAGATTATAGACATAGCAAAGTCTGCTCTCAAAGCGGAGCTCCAAGCGTCATCCATCTACGAGAAACTGTCAGACCGGTTTTCAGGAGACCTCACAGATAAATTAGCGCATTTCTCCGACGCTGAAGAGGGGCACGCAAACTTCTGGCGTGAGTTCTTGGTCAAGAGAGGGGTCGATCCTGATACTGTAAAGAACAACCAATTGAAGATTTCCCTCCTTGCATTCTTCTACGGATTACTGGGTATCGGTCTCACCCTCAAGATACTTGAATCCGGTGAACGTAATGCAATACGCGACTACTCGAGAATACACAGATCCCCCTACTTGTCGGATCAAGAGAAAGAGTCCATAACGCTGTTCTTGCTCACCGAATTGGCTCATGAGGAAGAACTGCTCGAATACGAATCGAGATACAAGTTTTTCATCCACAAGATAGCGACCATATTCACACAAACGAGCGGAGGCCTCGTTATCGTCCTATCCACAGCAATCGGCCTCGCGGGAGTATACGACAATCCTCTCCTGATAGGGATAACCGGCTTGATCGTCGGAATCACAGGAGCGATGAACACAGTAGTTGGATTCTACTTTTTCGGCAGGACAAGCCGCAGGATAAAGGAGGATATCTTGCAAAGGATCAGGACGACTTGCGAATGCGTACCACACGCATACCTTCGAAGAATCGAGAGATACATGAGGGGGAAAGACTACTCGGAAGATATCGCGCTCAAGATAGCTGAAGAAGCCAGAGAAAAACGGATGATAGAGAGGATCATCGCAGAGGAGGAATATGGGATAAAAGAGGAAGCCCTCGGGAATCCCCTTGAAAACGCGCTCTACGCCGGATTTTTCAAGGTGATTGGCACTGTGATGCCGTTGCTGCCCTTTTTCGTCGGTTTTTCCGTCTCTCAGGCGATCCCGATCTCAATCTTGATAACATTGGTGCTTCTATCAATCGCAGGTGCACTAACAGCAATCGCCGCTGAAGTGGATGTAAAAAACAAGGTAATTGAGCTGACGACCGGCGGACTTGTGCTATCAATACTCACCTATGTACTGGGAAAATCGGCGTCAATGATCATCAACTTGTTAAACTTAGGGTGATCTCTCCCAATCGAAAACATACTTGCTAACCGTGAAGAAAACCACGGGAAGAGAGACAGGGCACAGACCCCCGTCCATCACCTCTTTACCTTAAAGCGCATGCCTAAAAGAACTCTAATACTCCATAACTCAATATTCATGGGGTATCATAGTTGTACGATCTCATCTTCAAGGACGGTTGTGTGATTGACGGCACAGGTAATCCCTGGTTCAGGGCGGACCTAGCTGTTACCGAAGGAAGGATATCCGCTCTACATCCCAACCTGGACGATGCGGAAAGGATAATCGATGCATCAGGTCTGGTAGTTGCACCCGGTTTCATCGACCTCCACACCCATACCGACAGGACCATCCTGAACAACAGGAGGGCGACCAGCTCGGTACTGGCCGGGGTCACCACCGAAGCAGTAGGGAACTGTGGGAGTGCCGTTTATGGATTCGATCCCGGGTACAAGGAGAGCGTTGACGAGAGGGTGAAGGATGTCGAGGTCGACTGGACGGATCTCGGGGACTACCGAGACAGGGTGGAGAGAGGGGGGATTGGTATAAACATCGCCCCGTTCGTCGGTCACAATACTATCAGGTCGAGTGTGATGGGTGAGGAGGGGGACGGCGGGGAACGGATCATCCCCGAGGAGGCAGAGATGGAGGCTATGAAGGAGTTACTCAATGAGGTCATGGACCAGGGGGCCTTCGGTCTCACCACAGGTCTCTGGTACGCCCCCGGGAGGAACGCCCTCATCGAGGAGATAGTAGAACTCTGCCGCATCGTCGCTCTCAGTGGAGGGGCTTACATGTCCCATATCAGGGGTGAAGCGGGGGTCCTCATCGAGGCCACCGAGGAGTTCATTGAGACCTGCCGGAGGGCTGGTGTCAGGGGCTGCATCTCCCACCACAAAGCGATGGGACCCCAGAACTGGGGGAAGCCTAGGGAGACGATCAGGCTCCTCAGGGAAGCCCGGGAACGAGGGGTTGAGGTATTTTGCGACCAGTACCCCTGGAACTATTCAAGCGCGGCGAATCTGGGGAGATGGTTCATCTCCGGCTGGGGCAGAAACAGAGGCCGAGAAGGTCACTACATCCCCGCTGAGATCGATCTAGACATCTTCCTATCTGACCTCAAGGACCCTGAGATGTGGGAGAGGATCAAACGGGAGGCGCAGGAGCGCTACGACCTTGAGGTCGAGGAGAACGAGGAGCGGCGGAGGACTATGAGGGAGTACGGCGTCACGCCCTCTGAGATCGTCGACCCCCGGAGCTTTGAGTACATAACCCACTCTAAGAACCACCCTGAGCTCGTGGGGAAGAGGTTCTACGAGGTCGCTGAGGCTCTGGGCGTGGAAGACTTCTGGGAGGCGATCCGGCGGGTGCTCTTTGAGGATGAGGGACACACCTACACGGGAGGAGGTGGGATGGGGGACGAAGACATCTACACCATCCTCAGGTTCCCTGCCTGCGCAGTCTCCACGGACAGCTACACCAACGATCTCCCCTCCACAGTAATGAGGCCCCACCACCCCAGGGGCTACGGGAGCTTCGCGAAGGTCCTCGGCACATTCGTCAGGGAAAGGGGGATAATCACCCTTGAGGACGCCGTCCGGAAGATGACCTCCCTCCCCGCCACCTTCCTGGGGCTCACCGACAGAGGTATACTGCGCCCCGGAGCACGGGCAGACCTGACCGTCTTCAACCCCGATAGGATTGAGAACCTCGCGACCTTCGCCGAACCCGACAGGTATCCGGGAGGGATCGAGTACGTCGTCGTCAATGGGTTTGTCGCCGCTGAGAAGGGGGAGAGGACGGACTCCCTGACCGGGAAGATGCTGAGCAGGGAGGGATAGCTGACCTCATCCCTTCCACACTACCAGTAATACTCTAAACAGTATTCCCCTGAAGGAAACCAAATCTAGGATATCTACAGTCCTGAACTTTCAGGTTAGCGAACCCGATTGGATCCGTAATCCGCTCACGCGAAATATATTAAAGAAAATGTATTTAACGCGAAAGAGATACTGGATCCGATGTCTTCTAACAGGGAGCGGCTTCTCGGTATTATAGAGGCGTTCTCTGTAACCTTCCTATGGTCTTCGTCTTATATCCTGGTTAAGATCGGGTTGAACGATATCCGCATCCCGCCTTCCACTCTAGTAAGTTATAGATACGCTATAGCCTCCATGATTCTGGTGCCCATTGCCGTACATAGGAAAGCACATACAGGATTCAGAGATGTTAAGACCCTTTCCAGGATCCTTTTTCTTGGATTTACGGGGTACACGGTAGCTCAGGGGCTACAGTGTCTGGGGTTGTTCTATCTACCTGCGGTAACAGTGACCTTTCTACTCAATTTCACCCCAGTGATGGTGCTCCTATTAGGTATCTTAACCTTGAATGAGCGGCCCAGTCCCGCCCAGATAGCTGGATTACTGATCATATTGTCCGGGGTCTCACTGTTCTTCAATAAACCTCTATCAAAGATCAACCTCTGGGGTATGATCATAACCCTGATCTCTGGTTTGGGGTGGGCCTCATATATGGTATACATCCGTCGATCGTTGATAGCTGAAAGGGTCAGTAATATTGGCTTGACCGCCTTCTCCATGGGTGTGGGCACAGTACTGTTGCTCGCAGTGACTTTACTGAATGAAGGACTATACCCTATTCCCATCAGGGGTTGGGTGATTATCTTCTGGCTTGGGATAGTTAACACCTCTATCGCATTCTTTCTCTGGAACGACGCATTGAGTAAGTTAGAGGCATTTGAAACCGCTATAATTCAGAACACGATGCTCATCCAGATCGCGATATTGTCTTGGGTCTTCATGGATGAGAAGCTATCCCCTCAAAACATATTGGCGATAACCCTAGTTTTCCTAGGGGTGTTAATTGTACAGATCAGACCTCTCCGATCCCGGTTGTAGTCTTATCTTTTAAGTTAGCGCCGGAATCTGCCTGCGCCAAGACATGGATCAATGTTGTTGGTGCTAGATCCATGTATTTTTGTCATCAGGGAAGACACACACATCGATATAGGTTGTAGATCTGGATCACTGATCGATGTTAATGGGGGCGTTTAGAGTGGGGCGTAGGAGGGCTCTAGCCCAGGTGGTGACCACCTTGATCCTCTTGGTGGTCTCCATACTCCTCTCAGGGGTAGCCGTCTATTACTCAGTGAACATCCTCTCCGCGAGGCTCCAGACTGAGGATCTACGGCTCAACAAGGAGCATGTCTGGGTCAACGGCACAGGGGCTGTCGCAGCCTTGAAGATCACCAACCTAGGCGGTCGGGACATCCTCATAGACAAGATCGAAGCCCGGGGCGTCGAGGCCCAATGGTCCACCGTCTACTATTACAGGGTCCCCACAGGGACCACCATCGATGGCGACCTCAATGTCACCAGCTATGACAACCTGGCAGGCACCAGCGCCACCATCGACGGGGTGACCTACCTCCAGGCTTCATCCGACCTCCCCTTGATCTCGGGTGGGGAGCTCCTAGTCTATATCAAGGGACCAGACAGTATCGCGGTGGATGATATCGGGACCACTGTCAGTCTCTCGGTGCACACCGGGCTCTCCCAGTATATCACCGAGTGCAACGTCGAGTCGGCGACCCCGTAGGGTGGGCCTCAGCCCCGGGGTTTGCAGATCGTCTCCAGTATCCTGGTCTCGAAGAAGGTGTGGGTGTTGCTGGGCCTCAGGACGATGGCGGTGTCGGCTCCTCTGCCGGTCCCCCCTATGGATATGATCTCTTCTCCTGCCCGGATCATCCCTGCGTCCACCGCCATGCAGGCGCACTCGCAGCCCACTTTCACCCCCTGACTGAAGAGTCTGAGGACGTGTGCGATTATCTCGTCCACCTGGATGACCCCGAAGCGGCGGTTCACAGCCCGGCCCAGGGTCCCGAAGGCGTGGGCGGCCCTAACGATCTTCCCTCCCCCGGCTTCGATCTGCTGAGCGACCTCAGGGGGCAGCCTGTCCTGGTTTGGCTTCCTGAAGCCGATGACCCCTGCAACCACGACGAGGTTGTACCCTTCGAAGACCTCCAGGGCCTTGAGGGCGGTGTAGCCGGTGTAGCTGGCCAGGACAATGTCCCGTATACTGAGTTCTTCGGCTCTCAACTTGGCGAGGCGGAGGGTCTCATCCGTGTTCGTTTTCCCCTGCTGCTGGAAATATACGGTCTTGGTCTCAGATGACATATGTCTCAACCCTACATGGACCACTCCAAGGCTGTATAAAACTTAACGGCCCTCCGTCATGGCGGCGAACTCCTCCATGTCTCTGACGCCCAGGATGTGGAGGTTCCCTACGTTGACCCGGTCCAAGTGCATGCGCGCGGCTCTCCAACAATCCACAGCCTGTTCGAGGCTGGTGTAAGGTAGATCCCTCATCCGGTGGTCGGGATGGAAGCAGAGGAGGCTGTAGGGGATGGAGGGATCAACATCGGCTATGAACCTGGCGATGCCCTCAACCTCTTCAGCATCGATATAGCCAGGGACCAGGAGGGTGGTCGCGGTCAGCACAGGGAGATCCCGCCTCTCTGGGATGAACTCCTCAGCTATCGCCTCGAAGTTGCGATAAGCCCTCTCGTTGGAGACCCCGCTCAGGGCGAGGCTCAGCTCAGGGGAGCGGGCCTTGAGGTCGAATTTAATATTCCCCCCAGTCCTGAGAGCTAGCCCCGCAGCCTGCCTCACCAAGGAAGGGTCACCGCAGCCGTTCCACTCAAAGCATATTCTCAGGGGCCCTTCACGGTTCACCTCCAGTGCCCTCTCTGAGGCTTCGACAATGAAGGGGAGCTGAGGCTCAGGGGAGCCCCCAAAGTGGCAGATGCACGAGATCCGGGGGTTTGCCTTGACCCTCCGGGCGAGGAATCCGGCGTTTTGAGGGGTGATACCCTGGAACTCCTTGTGGCTATGGTTCTGGCAGAAGAGGCAGTCGAAGTTACAGCCGTAATGGAAGACAGAGAGGTTGACGTAGCCTCTCTCGGGACCGTCCCTCCATGCGTACTCGGGGTAGCCAGCGCCAGTCCCGCCGGGGCAGAACCAGGCGGCGCAGCAGTTGGTGGTATGGGGGTCGAGGTAGGTATAGGCGAGCCCAGCCTCAGGGCCCGTCAGGGACTGGAGGCCCCCCTCGTTCCATCTGAGGCCGCAGAAGCCGGTCTCCCCTTCCCCCATCGTGCAGCCGTTGGAGCAGAGGCCGCAGGGGATGCCCCCCTCGGCCCTGGGAGGGAGGGCAGGGAGCCTGTGGGGGTCTCGGGCTTCCCGGTGGGCCGCCTCTGCGTGGGGCGCGGCCTCGTCCCATCTGTCCCTGATGCAGTCGAGGCAGACGCCTAGGATCCCTGAGATGGGTTTTTCGGTTCCCCCGCAGACCCTGCATACCCTTGTTGCTGTCAAGGTCCTCGCGCGAACCTTGGGTCCCGTGGTTTTTATAGATCTTCGGATAACCGAGGTGAGAATGCGATGAAGCCCTTTATCATCGGTACCCATAACTCCCGTGAGATGCTCCGCCTCGGCGTCGAGGTCCTCAGAGAGGGGGGCTCAGCTATAGACGCTGTTGAAGGGGCCACCCGGGCGGTTGAGGCGAACCCCGACGACACCAGTGTAGGCCTGGGTGGGATCCCCAATATGCTGGGTGTGCCCCAGATGGACGCCTCGATCATGGACGGCAAGACACTGAGGTCGGGCGCGGTGGCCGCGGTTGAGGGGTTCCTGCATCCCATCTCCATCGCCAGGAGGGTTATGGAGGTCTCCCCCCACGTCTTCCTGGTCGGTCGGGGGGCTGAGATGTTCGCTGAAGTTGAAGGGTTTGAGAGGGGGGAACTCCTCACCGAGAGGAGCAGGGCGGCCTATGAGGCCTTTGTCAAAGACACCTTCGACGATCTCGACGAGGAGACCCAGAGGAGGACCAACTGGGCGCGGAGGTACACCCGTTTCAAGCTCCACGACTGGTATGAGAAGCTCACTGAGGAGCAACATGGCACCGTGAACATCATGGCTATGGACGCCGAAGGCAACGTCTGCAGCGCCGTCTCCACCAGCGGCACCGCCTACAAGATGCCCGGCAGGGTCGGGGACAGCCCCATCATCGGCGCGGGGAACTACTGCGACAACAGGTTTGGAGCCGCCGCCTGCACGGGGCGCGGGGAGCTGGCTATCCGACGGTCCACCGCGAGGACCATTATAAGCTATATCGAGAACGGGAGGGGCCTTGAGGAGGCCTGTATCCAGGCTATGAGGGACATCTACGCCCTCAACGAACCCGGGTCGATGAACTGCCTCGCCTTCGACGCTGAGGGGAACACCTTCTCAGCCTCCATCAGCCGGGAGTCCATTCACTGGTACATGGATATCGACTCCGAGGTCCCCGAAGAACGTAAAGGGATCTGGGTCAAAGGTTAATGGAGGGAGCTGGATGGATAAGGAACCTTACGACCCGGACCTCATCACCCCAGATGTCTACGGCGACCGCCGCCCAGTCAAGGGGGAGATCGTCGCCCTCCTCCACATCACCTTCAAGGAGAGGGGACTGGAGCTGATCACAGCTAGGAGCAGAGGCCTCAGGAAAGGGGAGATCCACGAGCTCATGGTCACCGACGAGGAGGGCGTCGCCCCAGGGGGAGGCGCCGACAGGGTCTCCGCCTTAGCATTCTTCGAGGTCCTGGAGGGGGGTCTAGCCGTGGTGGGGGACGAGGTCTCCATCGCCGGGAGGACACTGGGCCGGCTGGCAGGCTATGACCTGACCCACATGCCCAACCATATGAACGTCGTGGTGAAAGCCGGGAGCCTTGAGACAGAGGCCATCGCCGTGGGAGAACTGATCGAGTTCACGAAGACCAACTAAGGATATCCCAGAGCCCTTGCCGCCGGCGGTTTTCAGCCATCAAACGGTGTCGTGTAAGCCTAGGCAAGGTCACCACCTGCGTCCTTGTCGTGGTAGCCCCCGATATTCAAACCTCTAGGCCGTTCTACGGGTCTATCCGGTTGTCCCTTCAGGGTTCATTCTCCATGGGTATCCTGAGGAGTAGGGTGGATACAGCGACGGCTCCCAGTAGGAGGGATAGGACGATCCAGCCTGTGTGGTAGCTGGCGGTGGTGTCCCGGACCCAGCCCATAAGGAAGGGGAGGAGGAAAGCCCCGAAGCTGGCGAAGGTGTTCAGCATACCCGAGACCTTGCCCGCCCGGTCAACGCCGAAGAGACGGGGGATCACTGCGAAGCTGGGGCTCCTAGTAAAGTTGATGAACCACCCCAAGCTCAACACCGCCAGCCAGACCTGGGGGCCCGGCCCGAAGGTGGTGAAGGCGAAGGCGTTGATCGCCAGGAACCCGAAGGAGACCAGGAGCATCCTTCTCTCCCCAAACCGGTCCGAGGCGACCCCCCCGGCGGGGTTCGAGACCATCCCCGCGATATTGAAGATGGAGAAAGCGAGACCCGAGGCCACCAGGCTGAGGCCATACTCCTCCTGTAGGAGGAGTGGCAACCATGCGATGAAGACATAGTTGGCGCCGAGTCGGATCATCTGGATAACGGCCAAGACCCAGAAATTCCCACGGGTCACAACGTCCCCTAAGTCCTCCCACAGCCCCGAGGAACCGGAACCTCCTGGGTTCTCCCTGAGAGCCATCCATATAGCGGCGGATGAGGCGATCCCGAGGAGCCCGTATCCCCTCAGGATACCCTTCCAACCCAATGCAGAGGCGGCGGAAGGCGTGAACCAGGAGGAGGTAACCAGACCTAGGCTGCCCCCTACGCTCAGGAGCCCGAGAGCCGTCCCCCTGGCTTCAGCGGGGAACCAACCCGAGACCAGGCGGACTCCAGGGATGAAGACCCCTGCCCCCAGTAGGCCGGAGAGGAACCGGGCTGCGGCTGCATGCCAGAAACCGCCTGCGAAACCGAATAGGACTGTGGAGATTGAGATGCCGAGGATGCTGAGGGACATCGCCCTCCTGCTACCGTACCGGTCTGCGATGAGACCCCAGGGGACCTGGCCCATGGTGTAGCCGATGAAATACGCTGACATCAGGGCGCCGCTCATGGTGTAGCTGAGACCCAGATCCGTCTTGATCAGGGCCATCACCGTGGAGTAGGAGGAGTTAAGGATGTTGAGGGAGAAGAAAGCGGCGAATCCCCCGGCGAGGATCCTCACATTCCGCTTCAACACACCCCCCGTCTCAATCCCTCCCCAGTGGGACCTCGTACAGAAGAGAGCCTAGATAAGGTTTATTGCGGAGATACTCGCCCTAAAACGCTGATAGATGATGAGATGTTTAGCCTTACACTCTAGCCCCAACAAGGACGGTCTCACCGTGAGTACAGCCCAAGCGGTCCTGGATGGATTCGCCTCGGAGGGAGGGGAAGTGGAGCTCCTCCACCTCAACCATATGGACATCAAACCCTGCAAAGCATGCGAGCGGGGGTGGGGGAGTTGCCGCGACGGGGACTGCATACAGGACGACGATCTGGACCTGATAAGGGACAAGATACAAGAGGCAGACACCTTCGTCTTCGCTACCCCCGTCTACTGGCATGACCTCAGTGAGTCGGCGAAGAGATTCCTAGACCGCCTGCGGAGGACGGAGACCTTCAGCGGTCGAGAGACCTGTCTGGGGACCAGGGCTATAGGCATCGCCGCTGCCGGGGGGAGCGGGAACGGAGCAGCCAGGGCTCTCTACAACCTTGAGGACTACCTGAAGAGGGTGGGCTTCGAGATAGTGGATCTAGTCACCATCACCAAGTTCTCCAAGGATCACAAGCTCCCCATGCTGGAGCACGCGGGTAAACGCCTCGCCAAAGGAGCCCCAGGGGTTGCTCCTAGGCGTTGAGGGCGCCCACTTTTTATCTAGTTATTTATGGTTGAGAGACCGGCTTGGGTCCAGGCCGTTATACCTCCGTCCATGTGGTAGATCATCAGGTATCCTTTCTCTTTCATGATCTCAACTGCGGTTGTGCTCCTGTTCCCCGTCCTGCAATAGACTAGATACTCATCATTGGGACTGATCTCGGATAGACGTTGATCCAGCTCTCCCACGGGTATGTTTATCGCGCCCTCAATGTGACCATCTTGGAACTCAGACCCCGTCCTAACGTCCAAGATCACCAGCCCCGGCTTCTCCTCGATGAGAGTCATAGCCTCCTCGACGCTGACATCCCCATACCCTACCTCATCACCCGTCCCAATACCCTTCAAGTAAAGATAGGAAGCGGAAGCAGCTAGGACGAAGAATAAAGCGAGCAGGGTGATACGTGTACCCCTGTCTGACAACATCCAGACTGCAGGGGGAACGGCAGGTTATATACCAGATGCTCCTCAGTTTCAGACCTTGAATGACTCCTTCTCGACCCTGCGGTCCTCGACCCCCAGGTCGCCTGCCCTGATCCGACGCCCACCGTATAGTTCGACTTCATCCTCCCCGGCGTAGACCGCGGCCACCGTCCGGCCAAGAGCGTCACATTTAGTTATCCCGTACCCCGTCGCTGAGCCGACGTAGATCATCCCCGGGATAGGGGCGACGACGGGGGTCTTGTCGTACCTATTTACAGCCCTCTGCCCGGCCCAGGCGTTCACGGGCCTGAGGTCTTTGAAGCAGGGGAGGTACCTGACCAGGGCGTGGTAGAGGTCGTCGGTGTATAGCCTCCTCTCAGGCTGGGGGTCGTCCTCAAGGCCGTAGCCCCGGCCCAGATCTTCGGCGCAGCCGAGCCAGATGCTCCCCTCCGCTGGCTCCACCTTGAAGTAGGCGCTTATCTCAGGGATCTGGGTGAAAGGCAGCAGACCGTGCCCGCTGAAGCCCCGGGTGTCCCTGAACCTGTTGAGACGGGGGTCCTTGAAGACGTATATCACCCTCTTCTTAGGCCTCATCAGGGGGTCAAATCCCAAGGTGGCCAGCAGCCTCTCAGACCAGACCCCCGCCGCCAACACAGTGGTCCCTGCCCGGATCTCCCCCTTGTCAGTATCAGCCCCTGAGACCCTGAGGTCCTGCCAGATGAAAGGCTCCCCAGGCAGCCCAAGCCCCCTCTCCGGCTCAACCGTCAACCGCGAGACCTCGGTGTTGTATTCCACCTCCCCCCCGAGCCTGAGGAACTCGGCTTCCAGGGCCTTGGCAAGGCGGTCGGTGTCAATGCTGCCGCATTTGACCCCCAGAATCCCGGCTTCCACAGGTTCAAGGCCCATCAACTCTCTCTCCTCCTCCCCGAAGTCAGTCACCAGATCCGGGATCATCTGCCCCAACTCCTCCCCGCTGTAGGTCTCCACCTCAACCCCCAGACTGCGGGCAGCCCTCAGGGGCTCTCTCAGCTTCGCGTACCGCTCCCTGTCGAGGAGGTATAGGTAGCCGTATTGGGTCATTTTAAGGGGGTGACCCCTGTCCTCCTGGAGATGGTGGAACCAGTCTGCAGTGCTGTCCCCGAGGAAGTAGTTGAGCTCAGTGGTGAACAGGGTGAGGTATATCCCGGCGCTCTTCGCAGTGTTCCCCTGCCCTGGCCCACCCAACCTGTCCACCACCAGCACCCCCTTCCCCGGGTTGAGCCGTTTGAGATGGAGGGCCGAACTGAGCCCTAGGACCCCAGCCCCGATCACCAAGATGTCACAATGCATATCTCAGAGATCAAAACTATCCAACTATAATATTTCCCATCGGGGACAGTCCCCCTCAACCCCGTCTCTCAAGGACAAAAAGCGACGGGACATCACAGGATACAGGGACGGATAGAGAGAGCCCCCGTCCAGTCCTCTCCCATGCCAAATCGGATAAGATCCCCGAGGAGAGATCAACGAGCACTGCATCTCCCTCCTCCCCGAACTCGACGCCGCCAGGATCCACAACTTCCACCCTATAAGACCTCTCAGGGAGAGGCAGAACCAGGTTGTAGACCGCATCCTCTGACTCAAAGGTGCAGACCCTCCCTCCGACACCATCCCAGCACCCATGCAGCTTTATGGCCGGACCGTAAACCCTCAACGCTCCCTGGAGGTTGGCCATCACATAACTTCCCAGCCGGCGGTTGTATCGCCTGTCATAGAGGCCCACCCGGGGAAAGTAGCCCCTGTCTAGATCGACGAAGGTGTCCAGGAAGACCCACACCCCAGGGGTGGCTGACGCTGCCACCAGGGCTTCAGCGGCACGGTTGGCCACCCATCCTTCGTCGAGGAGGGGCTCAGCAGGGTTCTCCGAAGCGAGGCGGACATTCGCTATAGCTCTGACCCCCTTCGTCGCCACATACTCGCCGATGGCCGGGATAGAGTCCCAGGGGGGGTCATCTGTGCCGAGGCGGAAGACGAGACCATCCACAGCCCCCGCTGCACCATCCAGTTCAAGGAACGCGTCGATTCCCCGGGTGTGGTCGCGGTGGAAGCCGTAGCTCATATAGTGGCTGAACTTCGACCCCTCACTCCTCCGGTCGGCGGAGCTTATCACCTTCGCGAGGAACAGAGGGATCGGCACCAACTCCTTGAGCCTGATGAGGTCATCAATGGAGCCCCCGACCTCCCCCTGAGGGAGCACGACCTCCAGGCTTTCCAAGGCGCCATGATAGGTTTTAACCGCCTTGAGTTCCCGCCCCTTAGTTAAACCGGTACTGAAGACATGGAACCTGATCCCAGTCTCCCTGAAAACCATCATCCGGTCTCGGACCCTCCCCTCCATGAGGTCGCGGATCGGCACCCTGACATCCCGGATACCACTCTCCCAGAGCCCGAGCAGCGGGTAGTCATTACGCACCCGCTTCCGGGCGAACTCGTCGATAGGCCCATTGTAGGGGAGGTCAACGACCTCAGACCACGGATGACGGAGGTGTACCCCCACCCGAGCCACCGGGAACCCCTTCATACGGGACTCGCTGATCCTCCTCGGCTCAAGAGGGACAACCTTCCCCACCTGTCTCGTAGAGCCACCTGAACGGAGGACCCTGGCGGTGTGGCCGTCCTCGTAGACATCAACGATGCACCACCCGAGTTTCCCGCCGTCGTTACGCCCATAATCTTCCCCAGCCCCGATCCGGAACATCTCAGAGTAGTCCTGACGGACGAATGAGGTCGCGAACAAGTTGTAACAGTCGGTGGCGCTGTGCCTCTGATAGATGAACTGGTGGACATGCCCAGCGAAGAAAGCCTCCACCTGATAACGCTCCAGCAGTCCGAGGAGCCAGGACCGGGCGGGCTCATCAACATTGTCATAATTACTCGGCTCCCTAGGCTCCAATACATAAAGAGGATAATGGCTGAACACATGGATCCGCCCTCCCCGCCTCGCCTCGAGATCACCCTCAAGCCATCGCGACTGCTCAACCTCAGGGGGGAGCCCCGAGTTCAAGACAGGGGAGTTGATAAGCACAAAGTGGACCCCGCCATGATCGAAAGACTGGAAGAGGGGACCAAACCACTCCGAATACTGATCGAGACCGTGCTGATCGACCAGATAAGCGGGCATAGCCGGGTTATATTTATCACCCACATCATGGTTCCCCGGCAGAAAATAGACAGGCGCCCTACAACCCCCCATGATCCCAAGAGCCGCCTCAGCAGCAGAACTATAGGAAGATAGATGGGGCAAAGGGTGGACGACATCCCCCATATGGATGACAAAGTCCACCCCAGCGGAGTTGAACCGGTCGACTACCCACCTAGCCCTGTCGTTAGCGAGCTTATTGACCTCCCAAGGCGAAGACTCATCCCCCAACTCAGGCCTACAATGGGTATCAGAGACGACGCCATACCTGAAAACTGGCCCTCCCGCCCTTCGTACTCCCCACATATACCTATCCCCTATAACCTGACTCTATACCAGTAACTCATAAGACAGAGAACCTATGTAAAACCCTCCACCACCACAGACAGACCCCACGCCAACAGATCCTGATACCCCTTCAAAGCCTGAATAAAGACCAGAACCTAACCCCTCCCTTCACACAGAACAGCTAACACTAAGAAACCTTATCACACCCTACCATCGCGAAGAAAAATGGGCCGGGCCGGACTTGAACCGGCGGCCTCTGCGGTGTGAACGCAGCGTCCTACCAGGCTGGACTACCGGCCCACCGCCAATACCTAAAGCCGACCGGGTAAAAATCCTTTCCCCCAACCACCAACCATAAAACCCCCAATCACACCTAAAAAAACAGGACAGATCGACGATGAGACACACAAACACCTTCCGCATAGGCCTCCTCGTACCCTCCAGCAACACCACCATGGAACCCGACCTACACAGGATGACCCCTCCAGGGGTCTCAGTCCACACAGCCCGGATGAGACTGGAAGAGGTAAAACCCCAGACCCTGATCCAGATGGCCGAAGACACAGAGAAAGCCTCAGTCCTCCTAGCGACAGCCGACCCCGACATAATCATCTACGGCTGCACAACCGGGTCCCTGGTCGGCGGCACAGCATGGGAGAAAACCCTCGTAAAGAACATCAGAGACCACACAGGCATCCCCGCCCTCTCGACAAGCCACGCCGTCATAGAAGCCCTGAAACTCTTCGGGGGGAACATCGGGGTGGCAACCCCCTACTCCGAAGAGCTCAACAAGCTTGAGAAAGAGTTCTTGGATACCCACGGCCTCCAAGTGGCGGTAATGCAGGGCCTGGGCCTCACAAGCAACCTGGAGATCGGTAGGACTCCCACCGAGACCACCACTGAGCTGGTCCAAGCCGTATCCAGAGGAGCGGATACCATCTTCATCAGCTGCACAAACCTCCCAGCAATAGACCTCATCGAAAGACTGGAGAGAGAACACGGCCTGCCCGTCGTCACCAGCAACCAAGCTACACTCTGGGCCACGCTAAAAAGGGCAAATCTGAAGGGAATAGATGGATACGGACAGCTGCTGAGAGACTACCTATAAGAGACGCCGATCAGCGAGCCCTGCCCTTAGATCGTTTCGGCCGGAGATTCTTACTCCTGCACTTGCGGCACTTGGTGGCCTTAGGGGGATTAGTAGCCCCACAGTTCCTGCATACGGTCTTACGGATCAGGTGCTTACGCGCCAACTCAATCTTGAAAGGATCCCTCAGAGACATCTTTTAACCCCCATCCAGCCCCTGGGGCCGGAGGGCTCTCCAATCATGGTACCACCCATATTTTACCTTTACTAAAAACGACCTCCCCATCAGGTCGCTCCAAGCGCCGGCAGGGCATCCCGGGCGGCCCTTATAAGTTCCTCAGGTTCGATGGGCTTCAGAAGTATCTCCTGTATCCCCAGATCAAGGGCCTCGATGGACTCCTGCAGAGAAGGATACCCCGTTATGAAGATTATGGGCACCGTATCATCCCTTGCCCTCAGCCTCGCAGCCACCTCATCCCCTTGGATATCCGGGAGCTTAACATCCAGTATAGCCAGACCAAATTGCCCCTCACCGACCAGCCGGAGGGCTTCCATCCCAGTGCTCGCCTTCTCAACGCTGTACCCGGCGCTCACCAGTATCCTCTCGAAGGAAACCAGTTGATCCTCGTCGTCCTCGACCAATAGAACATGGTCCGACTCCATCATGAACCTCAGTGACATTGTTCCTCTATAATTCAGATTAAAAATCTTTATGGACTAACTCGGCTCATAACAGCCAGATCCGACAGACAAACCATCAAAAAAACCGAGACTCCCCCCTCATAAGTATCATTCGTCTATACTTATCATCGCGAATAGACCTTCGTTTTACTTTTATGAGCCTCAGAATATCAGAATCTAGCACTCAGAGGAAAATCCATGGACTTCATAGCGGAGACAGAGTGGATCCCACAACGCTTAGAGAACACCTCTGCCGCCGCGTTCAAAGAGATGATCGAAATCCTAGATGCCCTAGGAAACGATGACGCCCTCTCTCTCTTTATCTACGCTGAGCAGGGGATCAGCAGCTCCAAGACGGCAATAGAGGAACTCAACCTCACCCAGAAGAGATTCTACTCGAGGCTCAAGGACCTCATCGAGGCGGGCCTCATCGAGAAGACGGAGGGGGAGTACCAGTACACCACCCTGGGAAGGGTCTTCTCCAAGATCGGCTACTCCCTCCTTGATGTGCTGGAGAACAAGGAGCAGTTCGAGCTACTGGAAACCCTGAGGACCAGCCCATCCCTCACCACCCAAGAATTCAACAAGATCTCCTCCGTAGTCTCCAAAGGCTCCGTTGACATCTCCAGCATCTTCGACATGATCTTCTTCTCCGATAAACAGGGGAAAGTTGAGGTCTTACCCTCCTATGAGGGGTTGGTCAAAAAACTCGCGGAGGAAATCAAGAAAGGGGAGAAACACATCTTCTTGGCCTCGAGGTATATTGACAACAAGGTCATCGACGCGATGCTGAAAAACCCGAAGGAGGGGAAGGTAGAGATTAAGGTCCTGATGGCCAAGGAGCATCTGGAGGACAAGGTGAACAAACTCCAGCTCCTCCTCTCCCCCGGCATCATCCTCTCCATGCTCGAGTTCTTCGGCGACCCTAACCTCAACGAGATCATGAGAGACGGCAACGTGCCTTTCAGCTTCTGCATAATCGACGGGGACAGATGTTTCTTCGAACTCCCTAGCTTCGGGAACCACGACTTCACCATCGCCTTCTTCGTCAAGGACACCGAGATAGGGAACAAATTCACCAAGATGTTCAAGACCTTATGGGAGAATGCCGATGAGAAGGCTATGCCAAAATTCATGCAGATGTTGAAAAAGATCAGCTGAGAAATAAAACCGTGTATCTTGAGCCCTTGAACGCTTCATCCCTTCCTAATGTCAGAGGGGTAGATTCATAACTCCTATCAAGGGGACCAGTTGGAGGACCAGATAGAGGGGGAAGGTCTTCTTGAAGATAAGCCAGTTGACGAACCTCGGATCGTCCCACCTCTTCAAGAGGGGGATGGAGGTGTATAGCCACGCCCCCAAGATCATGAATACCAGTATCGGCATCGCAGCGTTGAAACCCAGCCGAGAGTAACCGACGAGGGTAGCAACCCCGATGACGAAGAGAGATCCGAAATATAGCCTCACGGTGAGCTCGGGTCCCCAGACCACAGGTATAGATTTCACCCCCATGATCTTATCTCCCTGGATATCCCGGACATCCATGAGGGGGTTGAGCCCCATGCAGATGATGAAGTGGAGGATTAACATATACAGTATAGGTGGAGTCACGGACCCAGCCGCCATAGTGCCGGTCAATACTGACAGCATGCACCCTGCTGCGATGGTAGGCTGCTTCATCATGAACCTCTTCTTCAGCCTTATGGGGTCAGAGGAGTAGAGGATCCCCAGGGTTAGGTAGATCAGCTGTAGTATGAGAACAGCCCAGTTCACTGAATAAGCGGTGATCAAGCCGGCGACTCCCGTCACGACAGTGAACGCTTTCAGCAGTCCTTCCGATACAATGCCTCTCCCGAATGGACGAGCTGCCGGAGTAGGGTTCCCAAACTCAAGGTTCTTTAGATCGTCATTGAAATCCTTGAGATCGTTATAGAAGTAGACACAGAAACCAACTAGGGAGACCGCCAAGACGATCTTAAGGGCACTCAGGAGATCTATGGGAGGCGATCCATGGGAAACTATCAGATATGAAACGAGAGCTGGCCATGTGTAGACGAAGATCACCACTGGACGCGACCTGACGCACCGTATGAACGAGACGAGAACATCCTTAAGTGACACTGCCAATCAAATCAGCCCTACGGTCAGAGAGGTCCAGCTGGCGGGTCGTCAACGATCTCAGATACTAAAATCTTGACTGGAGGAAGGTTACTTTTTATTGTGCTAACTAGATTTAGCTCTGATATTAACCCCCACCTCTTCTGAGTTATGTTGATTATGCATCAACTATTTATGTATATCTCAAAAATCAGGGACGTTTTATCTAAATATGTGATAATAATAAGTAGTGGTAGTGTGTAATAGGGAAAAGTAGACTGTAAAAATTCTGAGGTACGATTATTTACAGCAACTCAACACCGGAACAGACCTCCAAAAATCTA
>JASFTK010000017.1:0-20198 GCA_050053595.1 Candidatus Bathyarchaeota archaeon
GAAGCGAGCGATCTGTTCATCAACGGGGACAAGCTGGTGGTCATCAGCTCCCCCCAGTATTACTACTACTGGAGCCCGGTGGACATCCTCCCCCAGGAGGAGTACGAGCTGACCACCTACATCTGGGTGTACGACCTCTCGGATGTCAGGTCCTACCCGACGCTGGAGAGGACGGTGAGCATTGACGGCTACTATACGAGCTCCCGGATGATCGGAGACTTCGTCTATGCGATCACCGTCCAGCCCGCTGTCCTGAACATCACAGAGCCCGTCCTCCCCAGCATTAGATCCGGCAACTACACCTGCGAGGTGAACGCCACTGATGTCTGGTACGCGAATAACACCGACTCCTATTATGGATACACGAACATCGTGGCTATCGACATCCAGAACCCGGAGAGCGAGATCACCCATGAGACCTACCTCATGGGCTCATCGACCACCCTCTACGTCTCCATGGAGAACATCTACCTCACGGCGCCCTGGTGGGTGCAGGACGAGGTGTCCGGATTTCTTGGCTCATGGGAGACGACCAAGATCTTCAAGATAAACGTGGACGAGGAGAGCATCACGTACGTGGCCGAAGGCAACGTCCCGGGAAGGGTCCTCAACCAGTTCTCCATGGACGAGCACGACGGCTACTTCAGGATAGCCACCACCAACGGCCATGTCTCAAGGAGCGGCAGCAGCACCAGCAACAATGTCTACGTGCTGAACCAAAGCCTCGGCGTTGTCGGGAGCCTTGAGGGCCTAGCCCCCGGGGAGGACATCTACTCCGCCCGGTTCATGGGGGACCGTTGCTACCTGGTCACCTTCAAGAAGGTCGATCCCCTCTTCGCCATCGACCTCGCCGACCCTGAGAACCCCACGGTTTTGGGGAAGCTCAAGATCCCAGGCTACTCCGATTACCTCCACCCCTATGATGAGAACACCCTCATCGGTGTGGGGAAGGAGACCGTGGAGGCTGAGGAGGGCGACTTTGCATGGTATCAGGGGGTGAAGATCAGCTTCTTCGATGTGAGCAAGGTTGAGAACCCGAGGGAGATCGACAAGATTGAGATCGGCGACAGGGGCACGGACTCTCCCGTCCTCCGTGATCACAAGGCTTTCCTCTTCAGCCGATCCAAGAACCTGTTGGTTATACCGATCTTGGAAGCGGAGATCGACTCAGAGGACTACTCGGGCGATGTGCCGCCCAACGCACATGGCGAGTACGTCTATCAGGGGGCTTATGTCTTCCACATCTCCCGTGAGCGGGGCATAGAATTGAGGGGCAGGGTGAGCCACATAGAGGGGGAGGAGGACTATCTCAAGAGCGGGTTCCACTTCGAATCCGAATACATGGTTGAGAGGAGCCTCTACATCGAGGACACCCTCTACACCATCTCAGGCCGCCTCATCAAGATGAACTATCTCGGGGACCTCTCCGAAGCCGGGAGGGTCGAGCTGCCCTAGGAGGGTTGAGGTATGGAGGGGTACAAGCAGGTCTACGGGAAGACATGGGACGTCTACCTCTGCATCCTCACCTCCAACGGCCCCATCGGGGTCAGGGACATCTGGAGAGCCCTGGGTTTATCGAGTCCCAGCTTAGCCCAGTACCATGTCAACAAGCTCATCGAATTAGAGCTGATCGAGTCAACCCCCGATGGGAAGTACGTCACCAACAATGAGGAGCGCCTCGAAGCGCTCAGGAGCTTCCTGTCCCTCAGGGGGATGCTCATCCCTAGGATGGTGGTCTACGCCGCCTTGCTCTCGGGGATACTGGTCTCCTACGTCCTGTTCTGGCCCTGGAGAGGGGACTTCAGGGACCTCGTCACTCTAGCGGTGACTCTCTTCAGCATCGCAGGCTTCCTCTTTGAGGCCATCAAGCAGTATCGCGGCCTCTCTGTCTGGAGAAAAGAAGATTAAATTCCGTCATAGTATTCCCTGGCATTCTTGAGGATCTCAGGCCTCGCCAGCAGTTCCACCAGGGTCATCGCCAAGGCTTTGGCGCCCACTATCATAGCCTCCTGTCCCTTCTCAGTCATGGTGGCCTCCGCCATCTTTACGCTGTGGCCCGGGGTGCCCGGCTCGGTGACCGCTATATAGGAGCTGGCTGCAGGGATCCTCTGGCTCACATCCCCGAAATCGGTGGAGGCCATGGGCATACCGTTGATGCTCTCCTTCCAGGGCTTTACTTCGACCCCTTGGCTGCGATAGTTGTTCCAGAGGGTCTCGACCAGAGGCTCGTTGATCTTCTTCCCCCTGTAGAGCTTTCTCTTGGTCACTTTTACCTCAGCACCCATTGCAAGGGCTGCTCCCTTGGCACAGCGTGCTACCTTGTCCACCATCAGGCTGAGGTACTCGTCGTCAGTGCTCCTGACCCCAAAGTCGCAGACGGCTCTATCCGGGATGATGTTGGAGGCGAGGCCCCCTTCGGAGATGATGCCGTGGATCACAAGGTTTGCATCTCTCCTAGCTTCCTGACGGAGCATGTGGGTCGCCATGAAAGCCAGAGTCGCCGCGTTCAGCGCATTAACCCCTTCGTGGGGACTAGCGGCGGCGTGGCTTGTCTGGCCCTCGAACTCCATCTTCACCAAGGATATCCCCAGAGCCCTGCTTCCTACACCCCAAGAAGAGGAAGGATGGAGCATGATAGCTGCGTCTATATCGTCCCAGAACCCCTTCTCCGCCATAATAACTTTAGCCCCACCACTAGGACCATGACCCTCCTCAGCTGGGGTCCCCACGACGAGGACCTCACCGTCGAACTCACTGATCACCCTGCTCGCGGCAACACCCGCGCCGATGGCTGAGGCTGCGATGAGGTTGTGACCACATCCGTGGCCCACTCCAGGCAGGGCGTCATACTCCGCCAACACGGCTACCCTGGGGCCTTCCCCCCTCCCTTTGAGGGTTGCGCAGAAAGCGGTGGGCATACCCATGATCCCCCTGTCCACGTCGAATCCTTGTCCATCCAGCTCATGCGTCAGGAGTTCAGCGGCCTTGTACTCCTCGCTCCCGAGTTCAGGATTCTCATAAAGGTAGCCGCTTATCTCTCTGAGACGGCTTCTCTGTTCATCCACCGCTACCTTCACTTTGTGCTTTAACTCCTTTAAGCTCGCAGACATTCTCTCCCCTTAATACACCGTTTGACTGATATCATTTTCTGAGTGGTTTCTCTTAGCGGTTTTAAGTTAAGTTTATGAGCGACCCGCGCAGGTTACATCAGACATAGGAGTATATTGACGTGGTTAAACGGGTTTATGCATTCGGTGAGGGGAACAAGGGGATGAAATCCCTCCTCGGGGGGAAGGGAGCCAACCTGTCTGAGATGACCAACCTCGGGCTCAATATCCCGCCGGGGTTCACCATCACCACCAACACATGCGTCGAGTTCTTCGAGGCAGACGGGGAGTTCCCTGAGGGGCTCTGGGAGGAGGTATTGGATCACGTGGAGCGCTTGGAGGAGAAGACCGGGAAGAGGTTCGGTGACCCCGAAAACCCCCTCCTTGTCTCTGTCCGGAGTGGCGCCCCCGTCTCGATGCCAGGGATGATGGATACCGTCCTCAACCTCGGCCTCAATGACGAGGTCGCTGAGACTCTGGTTGAGCTCACGGGGGATGAGTGGTTCGTCTTTGACGCCTACCGCCGACTGATCACCATGTTCGGCAATGTCGTGATGTACGCTGAAAGGGAAAAGTTCGACGCCGTCCATGAGGCTGAGAAGGATAGGGAGGGCGTTGAGAACGACACGGGGCTCAGCGTTGAGGGGCTCAAAAGGACCGTTGAGGGGATGAAGGAGGTCTACGAGAGAGAGGTCGGTAGTCCCTTCCCCATGGATCCCCCTGAACAGCTCAAATTGGCGATAGCCGCAGTCTTCAACAGCTGGAACATCCCGAGGGCGATAACCTACCGGGCTGCCGAGGGGATCCCAGATGACATGGGGACCGCCTGTAACGTCCAGACCATGGTGTTTGGGAACAGGGGATGGGACTCAGGGAGCGGGGTTATGTTCACCCGTAACCCTGCAACCGGGGAGAAGGGTATCTATGGTGAGTTGTTGTTCAACGCCCAGGGCGAGGATGTTGTGGCTGGGATAAGGACCCCCATCCACCTGGTTGACCTCGACGAGCAGCAGCCCATACTCTACAAGGAGTTGGAGGGGATCGCCGAAAAACTTGAGGTGCATTACACCGACATGCAGGACCTCGAGTTCACCATTGAGCAAGGGGTCCTCTACATCCTCCAGACGAGGACCGGGAAGAGAACAGCCAGATCCGCCATCAAGATCGCAGTGGACATGGCCAACGAGGGGCTCATCGACGAGGAGACCGCTCTGATGCGGATCACCCCCAACAACATCGACCAGCTCCTCCACCCCCAGTTCAACCCAGAGTCCAAGGAGAGAGCAAAGACAGAGGGAGACCTCCTCACTGTAGGACTCAACGCCTCACCAGGGGCAGCCAGCGGCATCATAATCTTCGATGCAGACACAGCAGAGGAGAGAGGGAAGGCGGGGGAGAACGTCATCCTAGTAAGGCCCGAGACTACACCAGACGACGTCAACGGGATGATCGTCTCCCAAGGGTTCCTCACCCAGCACGGCGGGGGCACAAGCCACGCTGCAGTAGTAGCAAGGGGTTGGGGGAAGCCCTGCGTCGCCGGGGCAGAGGAGATCAGGATCAACACCCAAGAACGTCATTTCACAGTCAAGGGGAGAGTATTCGAAGAGGGCCAGTGGATATCTATCGATGGGACCACCGGAGAGGTCTACGCCGGGGTCATAGAGACTATGCCCCCAAAGTATGAGGAGGAGAGGGAGCTCATCAAGGCCCTAGAGTGGGCTGACAAAGTCCGGAAACTTGGGGTTAGGACCAATGCAGACACCCCAGAGGACGCGGAGAGAGCCCGTCAGTTCGGAGCCGCAGGTATCGGCCTCACCCGTACGGAACACATGTTCTTCGACCAGGAGGGAGAGGAGATCAGTCGGAGGGAGAACATTGTGAAGATGATACTAAAGTCTGACAAGGTCGCCCCCCTGTTGAGGCGGATAGCCGAACTTGAAGCGAGGCTCAAAGTGAGCTCGGAAGACAAAGAGCTAAGGGCAGAGGTTGAAGGGCTCAAGGCGGAGGCTGAGAGTGACCCCGACGTCAGGGAGTACAAAGCCGCCCTAGAAGCCCTGCTACCGTTCCAGAGGGCGGATTTCGAGGGTATATTCGAGGCCATGGACGGACTGCCCGTCATCATCCGTCTCATCGACCCCCCGATGCACGAGTTCCTCCCCCCCAGAGACGAACTCATCGAGGAGATCACCCGACTCAGATGCACAGGGGAGAACCCCGGGGAACTGGAGGAGAAGGAGAAGATCATGAGGGTCGTTGAAAGCATGTGGGAGACCAACCCGATGCTCGGGCTGAGGGGATGCCGCGCCGGCCTTATGTACCCCGGCCTCACCGAGATGCAGGTGCGGGCCATCTTCGAGGCGGCATGTAATGTGGCTCAGAGAGGTGTCGATGTCCATCCGGAGGTGATGATCCCCCTGACCAGCCACATCAACGAACTCAAGGCCGAGAGGACCAAGCTTGAGAGGGTAGGGAAGCAGGTGATGGCCGAGAAATCCGTCGATCTGGACTACATGTTCGGGACCATGATTGAGATACCGAGGGCCGCCCTCACGGCGGACGAGGTCGCCAAGTCCTCAGACTTCTTCAGTTTCGGGACCAACGATCTCACCCAGATGACCTACGGGATCAGCAGGGACGACGCTGAAGGGAAATTCCTCCTGGACTTCGTTGACCGGGGCCTCCTGCCGGCGAACCCCTTCCAGCAGCTGGACTGGCCGGGCGTCGGTCAGTTGATGAAGATATGCGTCGACAAGGGCAGGGAGACCAATCCCGACCTTGAGATCGGCATCTGCGGTGAGCACGGGGGAGACCCCCACAGCATCGAGTTCTGCCACATCATCGGTCTCGACTACGTCTCCTGCAGCCCTTACAGGGTGCCCGTCGCCAGGTTGGCTGCCGCTCAGGCTGAGCTGAAGCACAGGGGGGACTGAGGATGAATGTGCTTGACCACATTGGGCTCTACGTCAAGGATCTTAAGGGGTCTTCGGGATTCTATGGCGAGGTCTTAGGCTTCGAGGTTGTTAGGACTATGGAGACCAGCACCTCCAAGATCGTCTTCCTCGACACGGGGGAGGGTCTCCTAGAGCTCATCCAGCGCCCAGGTGCCCCAGGTAAGGCCCCAGAGGGGCCATGGAGCCATGTAGCGTTCAAGGTAGACGACTATGATGCCATGGAATCCAAGCTTGAGGGTATGGGCTTGGAGCTGAGGAAGGTGGTACTGGGGGATGGGAGCCGCATAGCCTTCTTCAAGGACCCCGACGGCCACGATGTCGAGATCATGGAGTAGTCAGTATATTACCTCGTAGGGGATGGAGCGCCGTCGGCACATACCCTCCACCCGCTCCCTGAATTTTCTATAGTAATCCGAATCGCTCTTCAAGGCGGACTCGAAGAGGGGCTTGAGATCCGGGTAGTGATAATTGAGAGCCCTCCGGATCGAAGGCATATTCCCTGCCTTGATGTTGAGCCGGTCCACTATAACCCTATTGACACAGCCCGCGAACTCGTCGAGGAGGGGCTCAAGACTCTCCTCGGTGAGATACGGGAGCACAGGGCCTATGAAGACCCAGGTAGGTATCCCCTCGTCGCTCATCTCCCGGAGAGCAGCGAGCCTCGCTTCGACAGAGGAGGACCCGGGTTCAAAGGCTTCCCTGACCCTATTATCCCGGGTCGTGATTGTGAATCCGACCTCCACTGTATCGAGTTTCTTTATCAGCTCTACATCCCTGAGGACGAGGTCTGACTTGGTGAGTATGCTGACGGGGAACTGGTGGTCGACTAGGATTTCGAGGACTCCCCGGGTCAGCTGGTACTTGCGCTCCAATGGCTGGTAGGGGTCGGTGACGCTGCTGAGGAGGACCTTGCCAATCCTCCTCTTGGGGGCCTCATCCATGAGCCTCTCTAGGGCGTTGACCTTGACGTCGACGAAGGTGCCCCAGTCCTCCCCTTTGTGCCCCATCCTCCTCATGAACCGGGCGTAGCAGTAGACGCAGCCGTGGGCGCAGCCGAGGTAGGGGTTGATGGAGTAGTCCACGCCCCCTATGCCGGATCTGCCCATGATGGTCTTGCACAGGACCTCCCCGATCCTCACCAACACCGCTCAAACCCACCATGGAGCCTCAGGGTTTCAATGTTGGGGTTCCCCCGCCAACCCCTGAAATGAATCTGTCCTACCCCTGAGCTGATGAGCGGATCCAAATTGACCGGTCTAACGTTTCTTCCCAGTGGTAGTGACGTATATAGCGAACTGCTCGTCCCCGTCGAGACCTAGAACCTCGTTGAGGGCTTCGTCGAAGAAAGCCCCGATGGCGCATGCACCACCCCCTATGGCCTCAGCTGCGAGGTAGAGGTTCTGGGAGGCGTGTCCAGCGTCGAGATGCATATACCTATACCCCCTCTCACCATATCTCCAGTAGGTCCGGTAGGCCACAGCAGTGAAGATGAGGGTGGCAGCGCAGGTCTTCACGAACCTCTGCCTGTAGCACGCTTCGGCTATCCGGTCTGCTATACCCTCTTCAAGGTTTATAGCAGCCAGCTTGTGTTCGACGGCCAGGAACCTGTAGAGGCCCGGTTCAAGACCCTCCACGTTGTTGGCTAGGACATAGGTCTCGAAGGGGTGGCGGGCTCCTGCGGAGGGGACGGTCCTGAGGGTAGCGGGTCTCCCAACTACCTCTTTGACCCCTTGGCAGGCCCACAGAAGCCATGAGAGTTCCTCTAGGGTCAAGGGCTCCTTGGAGTAAGCGCGGACACTCCGACGGCGCTCCAAAACGTCACGGAGATCGACATGGCCAAGGTCGATCTCAACGGGTTCCATTAGGGGGATTATCTTATGGTCTCCTTCCAGGGGCAGCGCAAGAGGGGGCTGAGGGAGCCCTCTGCTCTGATCTGACTCCTCTAGGTGCTTATACCGGGTCTTCTCCATGAATTCTTTCCCGATTTCTTTCATTGTCTCAATCCTCAACTGATAAAGGGGATTAGTGGGATATAACCTCGATACGTTTAAAGTCATGTTCGTCTGTCACTACGATGCTCGGAGGGAAGATCAGGATGCTTGATTCGAGGGATAAGAAGGAGGTCTGGGCGCGGTGGGGGCTACCCATCGTGAGGCTGCAGAGGCTGAGCCTCAGAGACTGGCCCGGGCGCCTCTGCGCTAAGGTGGTGGTCCCCGGCTGTAACTTCCGGTGCCCATATTGCCGAAAGGGGGATCTGATCTTCGAATACCTTGATATGGACCGCGTCCCGGAGAAGGTTGTCTTAAATCACCTATACAGGGTCAAGGGGTATTACACAGGGCTCTGCATCGGAGGGGGAGAGCCCACCCTCCATAACGCCCTGCTCCAGTTCGTCTACAAGGTGAAATCCATCGGGTATGGGGTGAAGATCGACACCAACGGCTCCCGTCCCAAGAGACTGAGGAAGCTGATGGAGGAGAAGGTCGTAGACTACATATCGATGGACCTCAAGGCTCCATTGGAGCGTTACCCCGAGGTGGTGAGGCACAAGGTCGACAAAGACGCGGTGAAAACGAGCATCAAACTCCTCAGGAGGGGTGACGTTGACTACGAGTTCAGTATCACCATGGTCCCAGGGCTTGTCGGAGCCGCTGACCTCAATGAGATCGCCCGCACTCTCATCGGCTCAAGGAGGCTCGTCATCAGACGGCACAGACCCGGGGACTGCCTCGACTCCGAGTTCTCCAGAGTAAAACCCTACACCATGAGGGAGCTGGAAGGTTTTAGAGACCAGGTTGCACCCTATTTCGCTGAATGCGTGATATCCCCCTGACAGGGAGAACAGCACAAAATATGGAATCAGAGCCCCAGCAAGGGGGGTAAAGCGTCGAGGGAATCTATGAAGTAATCGTGCTCGAAATCAGGTCGAACACCGTCCCTCCTCACTATGATGGAAGGTATCCCAGCCGCCCTAGCAGCCCCAGCATCGAAGGGGGCGTCCCCCACAAGCCATCCCGCTTTGACCGCCATCCTCTCCTCGGCCAACCTCACCATGGCTGGGTTGGGCTTCATCTGGAGAATATCGCTCCTGGTGATAACGGTGGCGAAGTAACGTCCCAGCCCAAGCCTCCCCAGAATATTGTAGGCGGCTGTGGTAGAGGTATTGGTGACTATGGCCATCAGAACGTCGCCCTCCCAGAGGGTCTTCAGGACTCTTATGGTGTCGGGGTAGAGCCTAGACCCACAAGCTGATGCCATATCATACTCGGACATAAAGTCCTCCATCTGCTCCTTGAGGAGGACCGCTTCCCCGGAGCACCTGTTTTCCTCCACCCATCGGTAAGCACTGTTCCTCATAGAGGAGGACCTCAGCAGCCCTGCTAGAACCATCTCGGGTACTCCCAGCCCTATCAGGCATTCTCGGGTCTCCTCTCTGAGGTCATGTATCTTCTCAGGGGACCGCTGATATATGGACTCTACCAAGGTCCCCTCAAGATCAAAGAGGACAGCCTTCAACAACCATCACCTGAGAAAAAACCTCAGGTATCGCTTGGATTTCCGAGGGCGCTCTTGACAGCATACAAGACATAATACACTTCCATGAATATGTTCTCAGCAGTTAACTTCTTATCATCTTCGATAATCATTGCTCAGTTTTCATTTGCTCATATTAGAAAAGAGTTGTGGGCTGTCAGATGAACCCTATGAACCCGATGACCATAGGTGTCAGGGTGACCTCGATGACCCCCGCCAGTATAAGCAAGGGGACGATCTTGGTGAGGAAGAAGAATATAGCCCTCCCAAACTCCACCTTGAGGCTGCCTTGACCTTTGAGGCGGTTGATCAGGGCGTATCCTAGAGTCATGCCCGCCGCGGAGCTCAGTAGGATAGTGGGGATCTCTATGATCCCGTGAGGGATGAGGGCTGCGGCGGTGAAACCTAAGCTATGCTCAATAGATACACTGTAAGAGAAGTTACCCAGGAAAAAACCGTTTAGTAAGGTGAAGACTAGAGGAGGGAAGCCACCGGCTACACCCAACAGCATCCAGACGAAGCTCTTCACCACGTTGTTGATGACTATGAACAGGAAGATCATTGTCAAGTCCAGGTTCTTGAGATCCGGCAGCCCCCCCAAGATGCTCTCCAGGAGGGAGGTTGGGATCTGGTCGCCCAGATAGTACCCGACAGATAGGGAGAAAGCGAAACAGAACAAGCATAGAGCGAAGGCAGGCGCCAACCTCCGGACATATTCAGCTTGTTTCCCGAAAATAAGGCCGAACAAACCCCTTGATCCCGCCCTTCTCTCAAACGCTGTCAATTCCCTTCTCCTCCCTCCCCCGATCTGGCTGCAACGACATCCCTTTCGAGTACCGTTTTCCGCCCCTCCTCCTGGGCTATTGCGACTGCAGTCCCAGCGATCTTGGAACCATACTCCCCGATGGCTCTCCGTAGCTCCTCCGCTGCGCCCTCGCTGACCCTGAGATCGCCATGTTTCTTCAAAAGCCTCCGCATGGGGGCTACCGTGAACTCCTCAGCCAAGGGTATCACTCAGATTTAAGAACAGAGCAGCCTATTTAAGTTCCGCAGAAAATGTTCCACTTAATCTTGGTCGAGGCCGCTCTCGAGACTGTCCCCCAGAGTATCATTGGCCACCCCTCTGTCAGGAGGAACGCCAAGAGGAAGGGGAAGAAGCCCGAGGAGACACTGCTGGACCGTAGTCTCCACCACCGGGCCATGGGCGGACTCCCTGAGAACCATAAGAGGGGGAGGCCTGACATCGTCCATATCTGCCTCCTTGAAGCCCTCGGCTCACCCATAAACCACTGGGGCGGCCTGAAGGTCTGGCTCCACACTTACCAGGGCGACTGCGTGGAGATAGCTCCTGAGACAAGGCTGCCCCGGGATTGTAACAGGTTCAACAGCCTAATGGAGCAACTCTTCACCAAGGGCAGAGTACCGCCCAGCGGTGAGAAGACCCTCATGACCGTGCGAAAGACATCGCTGGCGGATCTGATGGAGAGAATAGAGCCCACCCACACCGTCTCCCTAACGAGCCATGGGGAACCCTCAGACCTGGAAACGCTTTGCGGCAGGCTCTCGAAGGAGGATAGACCGGCGGTCTTTATCGGGGCATTTCCTCACGGCTCGATGAAAGATGGAACACTATCCCTCGCCGATGAGGTCTTGAGTATCCACCCCGAACCACTTGAAGCCTGGGTGGTGACTTCTAGGCTCATCTACGAATACGAGAAAGCCTACGGTCAAGGAGGGCCGCCCTGATTCTTTTAGAGCGGTTACCCCTCAGACTCTATCTCTCTGTAATATTCGTATAGCCTCGGGTCGACGTGGGACCAGTCCCTGTCCTCCCCGAAAAAATCCTCCCGGTCCCTCTCTGTGGTGGGTACGGTCTCAAACTCGCAGTGTTCATCTCCCACTGTGAGGGCTTTGGTGTGTACAATCTTCTCCTCGGGGTCTGCGAACATCATCTTAGCGGGGTCGATAAGGCAGTAGAGACTCCCGATATCCATCTCATCGTATTCGAGGACTATCTTCCCTAGCTCGCAGATAGGTGGCTCCCCCTCACGGCGCTCCCAGAAACCATACTTAGGCAGGCTCTGGTGGCCCGCCTCAGTCCTCTCTGCAACCCTCCTACCGTACTCCTTGACGGCGTTCAGCACCAGCTGCTTCCCTCTCTCCCAACCGAACTCGTCCACCAGGGTCCTCGCGAAAGCCAGGTGGAGGAGGGCTAACCTCTGGGTCACAACCTTGACCTCGTTCTCCGCGTCGGTCAGAGGCACCATCTCAGTTTCGTCATCCAATCTGAACCTCTCCTCCCTTATCTTGGGAGCACTGACCGATTTAAGTAGGTTGATCGCTCGTCGGAAAGAATATTGCTTGATATGAAAAAATAGGGGTGGGCTCCTAAGGTGTCCTTGGCCCTCTGCCCTCTCTCCCAATGCCACGCCCCTTACGGTCTTCGAGTTTCTCCTCTATCTTGTCCAACAGCTCTTCTATCAGATCGTCCTTGTCAGGGCCCTTCAGGTCATCTTTCAGCTCTTCGAGTCTCTTCTCAAGCTCCTCGACAAGTTCCTCGGCTTCCTCCGGATCATCTTCAAGGGAATCTTTGAGGAGTTCCAGCAGCTCCTCCACCTCCTCCATCTCATCTTCACTTGCTTCGGTGTCTCTGCCTTTCTTCTGGAAACGTTCGATGCTCTGATTGAGCGCCTGTATCTTCGCCTCATACCTGTTCATATTCTTTATCCGGGCTGAGAACCCTTTCCCGTTCACGGTTTCAATGGCATCATCGAGGTCCTCGATTGCGTCGTCCAGCTCGTCTAAGACGTCCTCCAACTCTTCCCCGACGAGGCGCTGGCGTAGACGCTGCAGCTTTTCAGCGGCTGAACTCAGGGCGTTTTTTACGCTGTCGGCCTTGTGCTCTTCAAGGCGTTCCCTGAGTCTCTCTATCACGCCGTTGAGTTTGCCGATCCTCCTCTGGAACTGTTCGAGGAATCGCTCCGCTTGTCTCTCCTTCCGGACCTTGATCTGACCCTTGAGGAACCCCTGGATCCTGCCCAGGACTCTCCTAGCGGTCGTGAAAGCCTCTCTGGCACCTTCGAAGTCCCCTTCAGACAGGAGACCCGAGGAATTGATGAGCTTCTCTTCCGCCTCGTCAAGGACTTCCCTGACCCTCGTGACGTTGTAACCGTCTTCCTCCAGGCGGGTAACAGTCTCGTTGAGCCTCTCCCAGAAGGCGTAGGCCCTCTCCAAGGCGTACAAGAGGCTCTCCTCCTCGTCCTCCCCCTCATCTTCCTCCTCTGTGGGGATTAGAGTCTGAGCCTCCTCATAGGCATCACCGAAGTACCCTATGCACTCTGTCGCCTTTTCCGCCGCTCCAGAGTACTCTCCCACTTCGAAGAGTGCTTCAGCCTCCTCCAGAGTTATGAGACCCTGTAAGTAGCTTGTATTGGCTTGATCGGGGATTCCTATCCCCTCCTCTTCGAGGGTTTCAAAGACATCCTCGACATTGTCTAAGATATCTTCAGCCTGGTCTAGGAGGGTCTCGGCCAGCTCTTCGAGGTCTGGATTTATGACCGTGAAATTTACCTCGGCAGATTCCCCTCCCCATGATACTGTGATGGTGTAGTTGCCTTCCTCCGCGTCGAGTGGGAGATCGATGCTCGCTGAGTAGTTTCCGTCCTCCTCAGCGGTCACATTGCCCTCGTATATGAGGGCTTGATCCAATGTGATCGTCAGTGACAAGTTGGCCTCTGAGGGGGCTGTCCCTCTGACCTCTATCTGTTCCCCTGGCTCATAATCCGGGTCTATGGTCCCGATTGTGAGGGTCTGAGCCCGGATTATGGTGAGGGTTGGGGCTGCTATCAGGGCGATGATGAATAGCGCTTTGAGCTTGTCCAAATCCAAATATTTCACCGCCCTTATGTGGGGAGGGGTTGAATTAGAGGAACCCGCTGGAACACCGTGGAACAGCTGTTTCACCCCTCAGGCCCCCCTCCACGATATTTCCCGTTGATCTTAACCAGACTCTGACCGCCCACCATCTCAACCTCGGCCGCCCCCTCCCTCTCAAGGCGCCTGATCATCCTCCAGAGGCTGGTCCGGGGCGCGTCGAACCGTTCCCTGATCTCTGCGGCGAATACTTCTCCACCGGACTCGGCGATGAATCGGAGGACCTCCTTGTCGTCCAGTCTCATGTGGGGGTGATCCTCAAAGAGGCGGTCAAGGTCAAAGCTCACAGTCTCGGCTGAGACCCTCTCTGAACCCCTTCTAATGAATAGATAAGCTAATATTACCACGATGGACACCACAACGGCGCCTCCAACCCAGAGCATCGGGAATCCCCCCTCCTGTGTCGCCTCGGCAGCCACAGTCTGCGCCTGTTGAGCGAGAGAACCGGCTTCCTGATAACCCCCGGCTTCGAAAGCGGTTTCAGCCTCCCTCAACAGATCCCGTGCCTGATCGAGGCCAACGGTGTTCCCCGCGTCCTCAGCGGCCGATATGGCTTCTCTGGCAAGGGTCATCTTCGATTCAGCTGTGGCGGCTTGGGATGACGCTTCCTGAGCCGAGGCCTTAGCGTCATCAGCCAGTTGCTCGGCCTCGGAGTAGAGACCTGAACTGAGGGCGTCGTTGGCTTGCTGGAGGAGGGTATCCGCCTCCTCTGTGATGATGCCGCTGTCTTTGATGGTCTGGATGGTCTCCTCGGCGTCTTTGATGACTGCGAGAGCGTGTTCCCTGGTGCCCACCACCCCGATGGTGTAAGAGACCTCTATCTCCCCTTCAGGCATGGTGAAGATGAGGGTACCATCGATGTCACTCACTGCCAGCGGCACAGAGCTCAGGGAGACGATCGTAGAGTCCTCAGGTAGGACGACGACAGCGGGCATGGGGACGGAGACGCTGAACGTCCAGATCTGACCCGCTTTCCCTGTGAGATCCTGAGTCACGTAGGACACTAGGACTGATATCGACCCGAGGGTGTCAACTGAGATCCCACCATCTAGCTGTCTGTGGTCCAAGGGGAGGCCGTCTTGATCCTCCACGAGTATATCCAGGTAGAGGGAACCGAAGAGGGAGACATTCACCCTCGACCTTGTCGGGTCGACATCGCCTCTGTACTCGACCGCTGTGTATCCGTCGGAGTAGACTATGAATGAGAGTTCTCTTGGGGTGTAGTATCCTTGACACGCTGCGGTGGGGAGGCTTGAAGCTAGGAGGATTATAGCTAGAGTTATGGAGACCGTCCTGTACCTCAACGCTTGAATCTCTAAGTCAAGAGAAGGGGGCGGTTATTAGAATTTCTGAACGGGAATACCTATATTTAATTCCATATTCACGTCAAAAGGTTCAGGGGAGACGTCTGAGAACCCCCTCAAACTCCATAAGGTTACGCACCACCCCAGTGTCCAAGGATCCCCCCTCATGGTCCAGCAGGACAGCGTGAATCCCCAGTTCACACGGGGCTTCAAAGTCGAACCGTCTGCTATCCCCTATATGGACGATCCTCTCAGGTTCCACATCCATCTCCCCACAGATCCGAAGGTAGAAACTGGCGTCCTTGACGGAGTTGAAGTCTGAGGGGGCCGAGAATACCCGCTCAAAAGCGTCTGGGAGGGCTCTGAGTTGGACCTCAAGAAACTCCCTGATGGTGTTTGAGGACACGATGAGTCGGTAGTCCCCCTCCAGGCGGTCTAGTACCCCTATGACCTCTGGATAGGGGGTGCAGGCATCATAACGTTCCTGGAGCAGCTCCCTCCAGTCACCTTCCAGGTCTAATCGCTCAAACCAGTAGTCGATGTCATACCATTCAGGCTCCTCGTCGCCCACGGTGTCGTACAGGGTCATCACATGGTTTCTGGCGGTCTCATGGTCTCCCCCGTGCCTTTCAGCGTAGAGCAGGGGGATGTCGGTCTCCCAGATGAGTTTGCTGAAGTCGTGGGTGATGAGGGTGCCCTCCATATCGAAGCTGACGACCTCGATCCCAGCCATACCCGATGTATGGTCCCGTGAGGGATAAATTTTCGTGGTCCTCGAATGATTGATATAGGATGCTTGAGGAACAGTTTACGATCCGGATTGGAGTTCAGTGATGTAAAGATAACCGTTATCAAGAAGATAGAGACGGGTGAGATATTCGAGGAGTACGCAGTGGAGGATGCCGAGGCCTCTTGCCCTGCCATCAAGCTTGGAGACGAGTATGTATCCAAGAGCATGGCTATGCCCGAGGGGTTCTGCAGCTGGGCTTGGGCTGACATCCAAAGGGACGTAGTGCACCTCGCCATGGGCGGAGAGTTCCCCTGGATAAAGCAGGAGGGGAAGATGATCTCCTGCTGCACGGACGGTCTCAGACCGGTACTCTTCAAACTTGAGAGACTCTGAAAGGGGTTCGCCCAGTCATAGATCTGGTTTTATCATATCCGGGGACTGTGCCACGTACTGGGTTGGAGCTTCTAAAGGGTCCAAAGTTTTCTCTCACACCGTCAGAAATAAGACAAGAAAGCCCAATATCATCCTGATTAAGATGGGTAAGCTGATAATCACTGCTGCGGTGACTGGTGGGGAACCGGTCTCAAGGGAGATGACCCCTCATGTCCCCTGCAGCCCTGAGGAGATCACAGAGGAGACAGTCAAGTGCTGGGAGGAAGGGGCCTCCATAGTCCACCTCCACGCCAAGGAGCCGGGCACAGGGAAGCCCGCACCAGACCCTAACCCGCTGCTCAAGCGTTACATTGAGATGATCCGGGACCGGTGCGATATAGTCATAAATGTCACTACCGGGGGAGGTCGGAGGGCCTCAGCGGACAAGCTGGATGAGATGATCCAGGAGCGCTGCCACCTAGGCCAGGAGATATCCTCCATGAACATGGGGAGCGTCAACTCTTGGGTCAGGCCCTACCGGGGCACATTCATGAACCAGATCCCCACCATCGAGCGGTGGGCCGGATATATGCGGGAAGCTGGGATCAAGCCTGAACTGGAGATCTACGACACCGGTATGATCAACACCGCCAAGATGCTCGCTAGTAAAGGCGTCTTCGAGGAGCCCATCCACATCCAGTTTGTGATGATCGGGAACACCGGATTCTCCCCAACCCCCAAGGCTCTGCTCTACAGCCTGGACCAGATCCCTGACAGCTGGACGTGGTCGGTCTGCGCCCTTGGGAGACACGAACTCCCTATGGGAGCGGTTGCTATGACCCTCGGCGGCCATGTCCGGGTGGGGTTCGAGGACAACATCTACCTGAAACGGGGGGTCCTGGCTGAGAGCAACGCCCAGTTGGTGGAGAGGATAGCGACCATAGCCGAAGCCCTCAACATAGAGGTCGCCACCCCCGACGAGGCTAGGAGAATCCTGGGGCTCACCAAACCCTGACCCTATCCTAGGTCTCAATCAGAATGGGCGTTGATGGAAGGCCGAAGGGTAACGATAAGAACCATAACGACAGGATAGATAATATGACCGAACTCGACTTCGGCATCCAGATCGAGCCCCAGTACGGGTTCTCCTACCGAGAGATCCGGGATATAGCCACAGAGGCGGAGAACCTCGGCTTCGAGTCTTTATGGGTCTCAGACCACTTCTTCCTCACCAAGGAGAGCATAGGCACCAACTGCCTGGAGTGCTACACAACCCTCGCAGCCTTGGCCCGGGACACAAAGACCCTGAGGCTGGGTCCCATGGTCGCCTCTCAGAGTTACAGGAACCCTGCGCTCCTTGCGAACATCGCCGCAAGTCTGGACCACATCAGCGGGGGCAGGCTCTACTTCGGCATAGGCGCCGGCTGGAAAGAGGTCGAATATGGGGCTTATGGGTATCCCTTCCCCAGGGCTACCGTCCGTATAAGGCAGCTTGAGGAGGTTATCGAGATCGCCAAGAGGATGTGGACCCAGGAGAGGGCATCTTATGAGGGCAAGTACTACAGTGTCGAGGGAGCCCTCTGCTACCCTCACCCCGTCCAAGAGCCCCATATACCCGTCTGGGTGGGTGGCACCGGGAATCTCACCCTCAGGGTCGCAGCAAAGTGTGCCGACGCAGTCAATTTCGCTTGGAGCCAGCCACCCAAGTTCTTCGAGGAGAGGCTGGACGTCCTCAGGGGGCACTGTATCAGTTACAGTAGAGACTATGAGGAGATACGTAAGTCAGCCGGATTGATGATCACTATGGAGGATGACCAAGATGAACTTGAGGCGGAGCTGGAGAGGCAACGAATGATGGCTGACACGCCTTACCGGAGATACCTGAGCAGGCAACCCCCTAACCTTGTAGACGTACCTGAGGGAGTCGCAGAGAGGATAGGGGAATACGTCTCCCTGGGCATCGACCACTTCATACTGAGGTTCAACTACGGCCAAGAGATAGAGAAGATGAGGCTCTTCACAGACCGGGTCCGGGATATGATATAGGTTATCCCTTCCCGATAACGATCCCCGCCGAATCTATCTCGCCCCTCAACAGTTTGAGCTCTACCTCCGTCGGGGGCTCCGTTGTGGAGACCTTTTCAGGGATCAGCAGTTCAAAGCCAGTGTTCTCAACGATATCATCCACGGAGACCCCGGGGTGGACCGAGAGGAGCCTCATCCTCTTGGTCTTGGCCTCAAAGTCCATCACACCAAGCTGACTGATGACCCTGTAAGGCCCAGACCCTGCTGGGAGGCCCGCTCTCTCCCGGGCTCCAGGACCTGTGATATATCCGGGGGTCGTGAGGAAGTCTAGTTTCTCGACGAAGCGGCGCTTATCGTGGCGCATAAGTATGATTGTCCTGCGACATAGGGAGCCGGCGTCGTTGCCCCCTCCGCTCCCCGGGAGCCTGACCTTTGGGGCTGAGTGGTTGCCGATGACGGTGGTGTTGAGGTTGCCGTATCTATCCATCTGGGCTGCCCCGAGGAAGGCGTAGTCGATAAAACCCAGCTGGGCGCAACTCATCACATAGTCCATGCTCGCCGCCATCACAGCCCTGTGGCAGGTCCTGCTGTCCCCGACGCTGACGGGTATGGTGGGTATCTTGGCCCCGATGCCGCCCGCCTCGAACACAACCAGCAGGTCTGGGGCGTGGAGCTTCTGGGCAAGGGAGGCGGAGACGAGGGGGAGTCCGGTGCCGACCAGCACCGATTTTCCGTCCTCGAGGAGGCGTGATGAGACGCAGGCCATCAGCTCAGTGAGGTTGTACTCCATCTTCACCGCCTCGCCCAGGGTGCCTCCAGGGGCACCTCCAGATTCTCTAATTTCCTCAGATAGTCCATCTTCTCTTCGCCGCCTACCAACTCGATGTACTCAGAGAAATCATCGACGGAGCGGACGTATCTGTCCATGTACTCCTCGACCCCTTCGTCGGTCCTGCTCATGGTGAGCCACTCCGCCATGTGTTCTTCATCAGAGTAGTAGAGCCCCGGCATGTTCCCTGGGTGGCTACCGTAGGGGACCTCGACGACGGCGTCCACGAGGTAGAAGGGGACGGCGGTCCTGTCGGGGTGATCCCTTATCCTCTCCACATCGATGATCTCCTCCGTCGTGAGGATCAGCCTCTTCGCAGCCCTGGCGAGCTCAATGTCCTCGATGGTGATCCCATCGATCTGGGCGTTACCGTGCTTGTCGCACCGGTGGACGTGCATAAAGACGAAATCTGGATAACAGGCGGGTAGCAGGCATAGGGGTTTCCCGGTGAACGGGTCCTCTACAACCTTCGCGGAGCTCTTCCTCATGGTGTCGGAACCCAGCATCGCCCTGGTGGCCATGAAGGGGAGCCCCATTGCGGCTGCCTTGAACCTCCACTGGAAACCGGCGTTGGAGATCTCCCCCACCACCTTGACCCTCCTGCTCTCAACGGCTCTCCTCCCCGCCGGGCTCAGCCCTCTGAGTTCATGGCCAAAGGCATAGGCGCATTCCACCTTGCTCACAACGCCCCCACCGATGAGGACATCGATGTCGTGGACCGCGGTCTTCGCGGCCATGGTCATCTCCTTCCTCCCCTGCCTGATCATCTCGTAGATCGCTGCCATGCTGAACCTGATGTGGCCGAACCCCCCCAGTGCAAAGTAGTCCCCATCCCGGGTGAACCGTTGGACGGCCTCCCCCAGACTCATCCTCTTGTCATCAAGGCCCCGGCTTTTATTCTCAGCCATCCACTGCCGTGCGTCGTCGGGGTCCATCCATCCCAGAAGCTCCCCCTCCCCCTCTTCAATGACTCTCATATCTCTCCCCCTCAACCTTGGGACCCTCGGTCCCAATGAACATATTCATTATCAGCAACACCAGCCCCTCTTGGCCCGGGTTCATAAATCTGTGAGGGAAATTCGTGGGCACGGCGATGATGCTCCCCGCCTTGACGATCCTTGTCTTCCCCTCTCCCTCAACTCTGCAGATACCTGAGATGACTACGGCGACGTGCTCCCTGTCGTGGGTGTGGAGGGCTGTGTGCCCCCCGGGCTCTATCCTGAATATCCTTGAGGAGAATCCCGTGAGGTCCGTCCTCTTGAGCACCGCCCAGACCGAGTTGACGTCGCTGAACTCTTCATCGGTCATATCTTTACCGGGTTCCTCTGAGAGTTTCCTGATCCTGAGTCTCACAATGCACACCTAGCAATCCTTTATTTCACCTCCCACATAAGGCTGATCGGTGGGATGACG
>JASFTK010000018.1:0-20019 GCA_050053595.1 Candidatus Bathyarchaeota archaeon
CGGTAGCCCTCTCCTCCTCAGCTCTGCGTTGAGCTCACCGAAATGCTGGCGGTAATGGCCCAATAAGTAGAGGACCCTTCCAAGGATTACGCTCCCAGTCCAGGGGAAGGCCGTCTCCTTTTCCAAGAACTCAGGGTCTTCCATGCCCCGGATCCAATCCGTCACCTTCTCCCGGACCTCGTCGTGATACTCCCTGGCCTGCTCCCTGGTGGGTAGCTCACCAGAGGGGGAATCGAAGCATCCTCCATTGAATCTCTGCCCCCATGGAAAATGGTCCGGCGAGGCGCCAGAGTAGAAATCCGCAGTCTCGACAGCATGATAGACCTGGCGGGCGGGGATGAGGTAGTCGATCTCCCCTGTCCTCCAGACCTCCTCAGGAACACTCTCCAGAGCTTCGTCGTACATCTCCCAGATGAGCGCGTACGCCTCAAGGAGAGACTCCCCCAGGCTCATAGCTGGACCTTCATCCAATGGGTGCACCCTGAGAAAAATTATGAAGCAAAGGATAAAAGAGTACATCCTTTCGTCCATGCTGGACTTGGTATAACTGGGGCGAACTATACCAAATTTTTGTATCCGGTTTCCTGATTTAGGGTCTACCTGTTCCGCCAAATAAGATGGAGTAGAGGTTGACTGCTCAAAATGTACAGAGGGTGCCCCCTAGGGGGTACAAATCTATTCCATACCCTTTTCTCAACCCATTCCACGTATCCGCTACTTGCGTACGTAGTGATGGTTTCCCCTTATTTCCTCACAAGGTGGTCGATGTTACTGGTTGTAATGTTGGCGTTTTTCGCTGCCTCTGTCAGGCGTTTATCGTCGGTTATCAGAGCGGCTTTTTCCTTTTCTGCGGCGGTCAGGTATGCTGAGTCGTAGTAGGTTAGGTTGTGGTCTAGGCTATTCTCTAGGATCTGTTTAGAGTCCTGTACATTTTCCTGTCGTTGGAGGGTCATTAACTCTATTCCCGTGTGAATTTTTTCCAGGGTTTTCTCAGCCTCTAAGGGAGTCATAAGCTGATGGATCGCCGCACCAGTTCTTATTGCGTTACCAATCTCGTAATATATCAGCGGTATGCTGGTGGACGCTTTAAGAATCTCAAAGGCTTTTTCCCCGTATCTCTTTATAAGAAGGAGGAGGGTGCTGGCATCAAGTATCTGGGTTGTCATCGCCTGTCTCTACTCTCTCTTATGGAGTCAATTATCTCTTGGTCGGGTATCCTCTGGAGTAGGTGGCTCGCCTCCTTGAGGGCTTCCCTCTGCTCCTGCTCCTCGATCCTACGTATCTCCCTTTCCACGGCTTCCCGGATCAGTTTACTGATGTTCACCCCATGTTCCTGTAGTTTCTCTTTTTGCTCGACGGGTATCTTCCCCGTGACCGTCTCAGTAAAACTCATACAGTTATACCTATTAGGTATTATATTCTGGGTGTAATATATTTTATGCTGGAAATAATACCTTTGAGTGGTCTGTTTATTTCTGTGGTTTAATACCCCGGGTAGTTGCATTGGGAACCCTGGTTCATGGCGTACGAAAGCTAGAATTGATTGTGAACAAGAACATCGTCGAGGTCTTACTTAACAAAGCACGATGTAGATGGGCTCTGAATTTGTTCCACTATACAGTAAACTGTTTGGAGGGAGACTGGGTATCGTTTCACTTTAGAGGAAGGAGGGCATAACGTCATAGGCGAAGCTTCTCATTCCTTTGAAGAGGTCGGAGGGGTTTGAGACAGCGATGTTGAACATGAAGTGGGTGACCCCCACGTCGATGTACTCCTGGATGCCCCTGATGATGTCGTTGGTGGTGCCGATTAGGGAGTACTTGGACTCTTCGTCGAAGTCGATGAGGCGCTTCCCTTTAGACAGGGACTTGTAGTGGGACTGAGCCGGGGACTCCACGTAGTTTCTGAGGGCTTTCTCCCGGGTCGCGCCGTGGCTCAGGGATATCTCCCTCACCACGTCTATGTCCCCGATGTTTCTGCCGTACTCCTCAATGTACCCCTTGAGCCTCGGCATCGCCTCAGCGAATTGCTCTGGTGTCAGACCGGGTATCCAACCCTGGGAGTTGCGGGCGACCCACCTGATGACCTTCTCCGTGGTGAGGTGGCGACCTAGGTAGATGGGGAAAGGCTTCTGGATGGGCCTCGGATAGAACTCGATGTCCCTGAACTTGACGTGTTTTCCTTCGTAGGAGGCTGGGTCCTCGTTGAATAGCACCCTCATGGCCCTGAGACCCTCGTTCATCATCCTCAGCCGGTCACTGATGCCCAGCGCCGCAGACTCCTCGCGGTATGCCCCAGTGCCGATGCCCAGCAGCACCCGCCCCTCTGAGAGGACGTCGAGGGTGGTTAGCTGCTTCGCGAAGACGACGAGGGCGGGGGTTCTCCAAGGGAGGACGAGGATGCCAGTGCCAAGCTTGATCTCCTCGGTTACAGCAGAGACCGCTGCAAGGGAAACTACGGGCTCGAAGAAGGCGGGTTTCGGTCTCAGGTGTTTGCGGTAGTCCTGGACCGTTATGTGGTCATTGCCCCAGACGGATTGGTAGCCCAACTCCTCAGCCAAAGCGCCTGCTTCCACGATAGTCTCTCTAGAGGCAAAACCAGTGGGGACCATCAGACCCTCCCTGCCTGTGGGGAGGGACACGCCGAATTCCACCATTTCTTTCAGAGATACAGTTCCCAACTTAATAGAGGATCGGAAGTATTCGTTCAAGGGTTGAATGAAACTCCTTAAAACGCAATTCGTATTGCGCCAAAAAAAACATCAAAGTTAATTTCAAATTATATTAACTCAGGCAAGCGGATGGAGTTACGGTCTTATCTTCTCAGACTCCCAGATCTTCAAAGCTACAAGGGATGACAATGATAGTCTGCTGGGACATCTTCAGGCAGGGAGCTGACTCTTTGTGACATAAATTGCGATGGCGGCATTAATGGAGGGGGCGTCATTTCGGGTATTGTAACACACGCCAATAGAGGAGCTACGCGTCTGCTATGGGGCTCAGTTCATGTGCACTTTGTAGAATATCCCTGTGACTCCCTCTAATTATTTTTAGAAGAGCCATCCGAAGGAGAGAGATATTGAGTGGGATAAGAGAGTTATGAGTTGAAGGGAGAAAAATAAATGGAGAATACTGAGGCCCCCTATGCTGCAAATATCATAAATATCCAGAGAAAGAATTCCTCCTTGATCAGATTTGCTTCTCAACAGAGAGAGAGCCGAGGAGAAGATGGTGGATCATGGCGTCGAAGCCCTCGTCGCCACATCCCCAGTCAACGTCTTCTACACATCTGACACTTACCCTTATGGGAACTGCTACACTCTTCTACCCCTTGACAAAGGCGTCGACCCCTGCCTTGTGGCCCCTGTCTCCGGCCCCGCACCTGTAATACTCATGTCCCCTACGTGGATGAAGGATGTCCGTTACTATGGTGAGTTCTATATTGTCACCCAGTTCGCAGAGGAACCCCTTGACGAGGAGGAGAGGGCGCTGAAAAAGGCTCAGGAGTCCTGGGAGGCCTCTCGGGCTTCTGACCCAGCGGAGGTCATGGCCGAAGTGCTTCAGGAGAGAGGTATCGTCAAGGGGAGGATCGGGGTTGAGGAGACCTATAAAATATATGACCCCTCCTTCTGGGACCGAGTCAGTTCAGTCCTGCCGAGTCTTGAAACAATCCCGGCAGTCCAGATCCTCAATGAGATAAGAATGGTCAAGTCCGACGAGGAGGTGAGGAGGATCCAAGAATCCGTCATAATCACAGAGAAGGCCTGGAACGCCGCCCTGGAAACTGTCGGAGAGGGGACAACAGAGAGAGAGTTCTGTGATATCTACAGCAAAACAGTGATCTCCGAGGGGGCAAACCACTCACCCCACGGCATCTATTATCCTCCCATCGGCTTCGGCAGGCGTTGCGCTTTCCCCGACATTGCTAAGCCATCCGACTACGCTATTCAGCCCGGGGATGTCATCCGCCTCGACGGGGGCTGCGCCGTGGAGGGTTACTCATGTGACATCGGCCGGACCGCCGTCTACAGGGAACCCAGTGAGAGGTTGGAGAGGTACTGGAGGGCCATCTTCCTCGGTGAGCAGGCTGCCATCAGCATGGTTGAGCCTGGCGTCGAAGTCTCCAAGATCTTTGAGAAGGCCATGGAGACGGTGAGGGAGAACGGTATACCCCACTATATGAGGCACCACACGGGCCACGGCTGGGGCGTCGACCACTACGACCCGCCCCTAATCAACCCCAGGAACCACACGCCCCTCGAGGAGGGGATGGTGATCTGTATCGAGACCCCCTACTACGAGGTGGGGTGGGGCGGCCTCCTCCACGAGGACAAGATCGTTGTTACAGGGTCAGGGTATCGGTATCTATCCACTCACGAGGACGAGATGAGGGTCGTAGGGTAGTGACCCTCTAGGTCACATAGTGCTCCTCGGTCATGTACCGGTAGCCGTTGTCAGGGAGGACAGTAGCCACCTTCTTCCCCTTCCCCAGTTTCTCAGCCACCCTGAGGGCGATGAGGACATTGGCCCCCGCAGATATCCCGCAGAATAGCCCCTCCTCCTTCCAGAGCCTGTGCGCCATATCGATGGCCTCCTGATCAGCGACCTTGTAGACCTCGTCGATAAGACCAGGGACATCCATCATGTCGGAGATGATGCCCCCCTCAAACTCAGTTCGAGGGTATGGCTGCCCGGGGACGATGGGCTTCTTGGAGGATGACGGGTAGGCACCTGCAACTTTGACGTGTTTGAGGCGTTCCTTGAGAACCTCTGCGATCCCCATCAATGTGCCGCCGGTCCCGATGGAGGCAACGTAGGCGTCGACGCTCCCCCCAGCCTGCTCCAGTATCTCCTCAGCCGTCTGGTGCTGGGCCTTGACGGCATCAGGGTTACTGAACTGGCGGGCCCACCAGATATTGGGCTCATTCTGCTCCCGTTCCAAGCAGATGGCTCTCCCAGGGCGCTCCACCTCAGCTCCGGCAACTCCCCCAGTGACACTGTCCAAGTACTCTGGGCTAAGAACCTCGACTTTGGCCCCGTAGTTGGTCATGAGCTTCCGCTTCTCTTTGCCCATGTGACCGGGGGTGGTCTCGTATATGACGACATCGTACCCCTTCAACATCCCTATGAAGGATAGGGCAGTCCCCGTGTTCCCGGTGCTTGCCTCGACTATTGTGTCCCCGGGCTTGAGGTCGCCACGCTTCTCAGCCTCAACGATCATGTTGAGGGCTACCCGGTCCTTGATGCTCCCCGTAGGGTTCAAATACTCCAGCTTCACTAGCACCTCAGCGTCCAAGCCCTCGGTGACCTTACTGAGCCTCACTAGGGGTGTATTCCCTATTAGATCCAAAACGCTGTTGACAATACTCATTTTATAGAACAAGGTGGATCGGCGTTTATACCCTTTTTTCCTTAGACCTGAAACAGATTAATACTTAGAATAGGCATGTGACCATTGATCGAAGTGAGCGTTTTCAAGGTTGGAGACATCGTCGCTGAGCCCGGTACAAAGGCCAGCGGCTTCCTACCCTCAGTGAACCTGGGGATGCCAGATGGCACAGGCAATTTCTGGAACATCCCCGTCGTCATCGTCAACGGAGCCGAGGAGGGCCCCGTCTTCGAAGTAGATGGCTGCATGCATGGGGAGGAGCAGGAAGGAGCGTATACTGTCCTTGAGCTCGTGAAACGGTTGGACCCGGAGAAGCTGAAAGGCACCTTCGTGGGAATCCCGGTGCTCAACGTACCCGGCTTCCTCAAGCAGGGCGGGGTCAGGGGGAGCACCACAGATCAGATGTACGTAGACATGAACCGGCAGTTCCCTGGGGACCCCAGCTCCATGTCCCACACCCGGAGGGCCATCTACACCTTCTGGAATGAGGTCATCGTCAAGTGCGACTACACCGTCAACCTCCACGGCTGCATGAAGGAGCAGACCCCTAGGGTAGTCTACAATGAGGACATGCCCGAGACCCTCCGGATGGCGGAGGCCATCGCCTGCACCCCAGACTGGATCGTAGCGAGCAGATCAGAACACACTCGCCTTGAGGAGGATACCATCAACAAGGCCTGCACCGAGAAGGGAATCCCCAACGTCTTCATCGAGTCAGGCACCTCTGACAGGAGCTACATGTCCCTGATGGCAGATGTCGAGACCGTCATCGAGGGCATCATGAACTGCATGAGGCTCTACGGGATGTTGAAGGGAGACGTGAAGGTCCCGTCGGAGAGGAGGTACACAGAGTACTACACCCATGTCCGGGGAGGGAGCGCAGGCATCATCTACCCGGAGCCCTGTCTCGTGAAGAACCACCCGGTGAAGAAGGGAGACCTACTCTGCAGGATAGTGGACTTCCTCGGCAACGAGATCGACAGGGTGCACGCCCCCCACGACGGCATCGTCCTCATGGAGCCCAGCCACGTCTCTGTGGGACCGGAGGCCGGGATAGGCTTGGTGGCGTATCCACCGAAGGTCAAGAGGGGTTAACTTTCCCCTCCAAGTTTTCTGAATCCTGAACTCTACGATGATGTCCGGGACACGTACTCATTTTAGCGTCTGAATCGTGGTTGAAAGTATTCAGATCGCACTAGGTATTCCAGACGGGATTGGTATCCAAGGTTTCTGACGCATTCAACGGGGATATGCATGACAATCATAGGAACCAAGGTCGTCTCAAAGAGTATCGAGGACGTCGATACCAATTTCTGTAGACGTGACTAAAAGGAGTTCACCTACGCAAGGAGTATTATCAAGTAGGGTTCACATCTTTCAAGATGGTGAGATCTGTATATACGTGTAGTTCGATGAACGGTTTTATAATCACCATATGGGTTAGGGTTAGATGCTTATGACGATGATATGGGAACGGATAGACAGCCCTTCCAAGAAGATAATGGAAGAAGAAGTCGATAAACCTGAGACACTCATCAGGGTTCGTGCCTGGGAGGTAGCGGAGAGCCCTAAAGATCTCGGGTATAGGGTGGTTGAAGATTGGCCGAAACTGCCAGAGGATTGGAAACTCGGGCAGGTAGCGGGAGTATCTGTCGATCGAGAGGGGCGATACTATCTGTTCCACCGGGGGGTGGAGGCCCCTCCGCTCATATGTTTCAACCGGGAAGGTGAGTATCTACGTTCATGGGGTGAAGGGGAATACATCCGACCTCATATGGTGAAATGCGATGATGAGAACAATATCTGGCTCATCGATGATGGCGGACACGTTCTGTACCTTTATTCATATGAAGGGGAGGTGCTGAGAACCCTCGGTGAGAAGGGAGTCCCGGGATGTGATGGGGGACATTTCAATAGGCCCACGGATATCGCCTTTGGGCTTAAGGGGGAGTTCTATGTCTCAGATGGGTATGGGAACCAACGCATTGCGAGGTATAATGAGGGACTCAATTATCTTGGCCAATGGGGCTCTGAGGGGGTGGACAATGGCCAATTCGTTCTACCCCATGCCCTAACAACCGACCCCGAAGGGCATGTTTACGTTGCAGATCGAAACCGGTGGCGCATCCAGATCTTCAGCCCTGAGGGAGAATTCCTGGATCAATGGACCCATATTGGGAAACCCTTCGGGATCGTCTTCGCAGATGACGGATACTTCTACATATGTGATGGGACGACTGCGCGAGTCACGAAAGTGGACAGGACAGGAGAGATCATTGGATTCTTCGGCATCCAAGGGAGTGATACGGGACAGATCTCCACAGCTCACGATATAGCAGTCGCCCCAAACGGCGATATTCTACTGGCACATCTAGATGGAAGAGTTCAACTCTTCTCCAAGACTTAGCGCCCGCGAAAAATAACTAGCCTGAGGTTTACAATTCCTCTAGCGCTATTGTGGCATATTGTACCGTTTCGTGGATATCTAGAATTAGACGTTATGAACTCTATGTGCGCTGTGTTTGGTAGAACCCGGATTTTTGATATGTATCTCTGTAGTGGATCTGAGATACATACAAGTGGATAAATAAATCCGGAAAAATGGGTGCTAGGGTTCAGCTGTGGCTATGGACCACAGAAAAGGTGTAAACCTGATACTTGCAGCTTTCATAATCTCAATGGTCATTCTCTCTACTCAGGTCTACGTGTATAGACTGAGCAAGCGGGGTTCATATTCAAACTGTGACTATCTCAGTGATTATATCCTTGGCATCAAGCAAAATTCAGAACATGCAGTCACGGCTTCCCTGATTAATATCTCGAAGGGAGGGGACAATGTGGTTCTGGGTTCTAACCTAGATAGATGGAGATCATTTGTAGCAGGCGATTATCAATTTGGGAGATGTGATCTGAATTACACCTTACAGGATGAGGGTTCTTACACCGATGGCGTTAGAATTGATTGGGGCGTGAATGGTCTCGGTGTTTCAAGTGCATATGCGGATTTCACGATGAATCTTAGCGGTAGAGGGGTGGAAGCTGACCTGATTTTTTCCGTTAATGTGACTGCATATTTAGATGTCTCAGGTTACTGGGAGGCCGATAGCTCTGATAAATGGATTTACGTCGACATAGTTCTCCGAGATGAGGGGGGATATGCTCTGGGGAGTAGATTTCTAGTTGAATATGAACGGCAGAAAACGTGGTATAACGCTTCAGATGCTCCTGATTACAGTTGGTATGATTACGGCAACGGGACATATCGATGCATCTTTCACCCCTTTCTCCCAGGTTCGGAGGTTCAGGTACGGGTTAGCGTACATGATCGTAGAGATATATATGTACAAGCACAGCAAAGCCTCTATGACAAATAACTGGATTAGATAATGCACTTTTCGAATGCAATTATCTCATACGTAAAGTATGTTAATATTTTATGTAACAATAATTTACTATAAAGGAAGTTTCGTTACATGAAATATGAGTTAGGTCGTCTGGAGGCGGAGCTTATATTCACCCTTGAGCGCAAGGAGAGGGTGGTTTTTACTGTTGACGATGCCAGGGAGTTGTTAGAAGTTTCCGATGAGGTACTCTGAAGGTTCTACATAGGTTAACCGTCAAGGGAAGGATACAACGAATTAAGAGAGGCTATTACATCCTCATTCCTGCGAAGGCTGGCTATTTACCTAAATGGAGGCAGCAAATCCACGTGTTGGTGGACGGTCTCCTTGAGGACTACTATTTGGGCTACTGTACGGCGCTGAACCACTGGCATATGACGGAACAGATCCCACGGACAGCGTTCATAGCCATAACGACCCGGAGGAGAGACTTCGTCTACGATGGAGTTGTCCCTATCCACTTCATAACCATAAAACCCTACAAATATTTTGGATGGACCACCGGTGAGATAGGGCGTCATAGGCTCCGCGTATCCGATCCCGAGAAGACCGTTATAGATTCATTCGACCTACCACAGTATGCGGGCGGAGTGGTAGAAGCAGCCAAAGCCCTCTCCTATGATCTGGACTGGTTCAAAATCATCGAGTATAGCAACAGGCAAGGCAACAGGACAGTACTCAAAAGACTGGGGTATCTTATTGAACTCCTTGAGATAGATGTCTCAGATGATGTCCTCAAGCAACTGAGATCCGGGATAAGCCGGGGATACAGTTGGCTCGACCCCACAGCACCCCACGAAGTCCTCAAACACAACTCATCGTGGAACCTAAAGATCAACATACCATCCGAGATATTACGGGGCATTTGACATGATCGATGAGATAGAGCTTCGCGAACTCTCCGTGGAGACCAGCGTCCCTGTTGGTATCATTGAGAAAGATCTGGCTATAACACGTGCATTATTCGCCATCTCCAAAAGAAAATTGAGAGCCCACCTTATATTCAAAGGTGGAACGGCCATCAAGAAAGTATATCATCCCAGAGCCCGGTTCTCGGAGGATCTGGATTTCACGGTTGTGAATCTATTGGAAGAGGAAGTCACTACTAAGCTAGAATCCTTGAATAATGTCAATATTAATTCCATCAAATTTGAAAAGATACGCGAGGACGGGAACACCTTTAGAGGCAGAAGGTACAGGCTACCATACACAGGCCCAATGAATCACATGGACAGCATACGACTTGACCTATCATTCACAGACGACATCATCCATACACCTCAGGAGAGACAAGTCCGATCTGAGTTCAGTGAGAATCTACCCTCATCTATTAAAGTACTCGACTTTAAAGAACTCATGGCAGAAAAACTGAGGGCCGCGATGACGCGAGAGAACCCCCGAGACTACTACGACCTATGGGCGTACCTGCCAAAGACAGATATAGATTCCCTTAGGGATCTGGTCAAAAGAAAATGCACCTTAACCAAATACGATTACAACCCCCCCAAAGATCTTTGACAAGGGCGTCCTAGCTAGAATAGAATCAGCTTGGAGGACGCAGTTACTACACCTAACCCTAGACTATGTCGAGTTCACTACAATAGTCCCTCAACTCAGAGAACATACAAAATTCCTGTTCACCTGACTCATAGTCATTTACCGTATAGAGTCAATCTATCTCAGTTTTAGGGAGTTGAATCTGAGCTACTATATGAAGGGCGCTGAGAGACTCCAAAATTGCGTGTGTGTATTGTTGTCTGTTTTAGCCTCTCGGTACTAGACTTATCGCTTCAGGGGAACAGGTTGAGACACAGAGCCCGCATCCAAAGCACCTGGTTTGATCGTAGATCATTTCTCCGTCTTTCATCTGTCTCGCCTGGAATGAGCATCTATCCACGCATATCCCGCAATCCGTGCATCTCTCCATATCATCAGTAGCAATGTATTTTGATGTAAGTATCTCGGTGTGGACCCCGCTCCTCACGAGGCTCCCCAAGGTGTGGCAGCAGCAGGGGCAACAGCTGCAGATGAGGAAGGGTTTCTCCTCGCCCTTGTTAACGTAAGCTAAGTGGACCAGCCCCGCCTCATGGCTCTTCTTCAAGACTTCGATGGCCCCCTCAATGTCAAGTTCCCTGAAGTCCTGGCGGTCACTCTCATCCATCTCGTCGACCATCCAGTCTAGGCTGACACAGACCTCCCTCGGGGCGTCGCAGTTGTTGAACGCTGTCTTGCATCCGCAGTTATGGACGCCCAGCCGGTCAGCGCCCTCAAGGATCTTCTTCACTTCTGAGAAATCGTAGACCCTGTGCTCGGCCTCGATATTTATGTTCACAGGGACTGTCACGGCTTTCTCCAGTTCGTCGGCAATCTCCCTAGTCTCCTCATCGGAGTAGAAATTCATCTTCCCATAGTTTGATGGACGCATATCACAGACCAGCAGGGAAGTAAATTAAAAAGATTAGCCTTTTGATGAATTGCACGCGAACTATAAACACTCTAATCTGGGGAGTCTTTCATTGTTCACCAACAACCCTTACGCTTACTAATCGTTTTTAGTGTGAGAGGTGGTCTTCAAGCGCGAGTATACATCGCAGGTGTAAAGTCCACGGGCAGAACGAATCAGGCTACCCCTGATAATGTTTTTGAAGATTATGAGGAAATGGATAGTATGGCCAATCAAAGAGCGGTATTGGACGTTGACAAGTGTGTTGATATCGGTAGAATTGTGAAAGCGCTGAAATTTAGACCCAGCTTCTACAACAGAGAATTCATCACTTTTGATACTTCTGATGAGATAAAGATGAGAGTATACCTCTATTCTATAGCGATATGCCATCAGACCCATTCACTGGTGAACAAGAAAAAGAACCTGCTAGGATGGGACTTCATAGAGTTCGCATATCTCAACATGGTGAAAGAAGACTCCCAACTATTGGACCCAAGCAACCTGGCCGATTTATCTGTCGATGAAGTGTCTTTGAAGATCAGACCGTTCTTTTCAGATGATGGTACGCCGGAAAATTGCACCCTTGATAGACTGGGTGAACGTTCTGCGTTCTTAATAGACATTGGAAAGAAGATTAGTGACAGGTATGAAGGCAGAGTAAAGAACCTCGTCAATTCTTCGGGTGGGTATCTGTTGAGGGATGGGGAAGGCCTATACGAGATCTTAGAGCAGTTTGAGGCTTACAAGGACCCCCTCAGGAAAAAGTCCGGTCTTTTTATCAAAATTATGATGGATGCTGGTCTGATAAAGGCGAGAGACCCAGAGAATTTCATCCCCGTAGTGGATTACCATATACAGAGAGCATTTTTGAGAATGGGTTGTGTTGAGATCGTCGACCAAGATCTCGAGGATAAATTGAAAACAAGAGAACCTTTGGGATCGGATGAAGGGATCAGATTGAGATGCATCGAAGCCATGAATAAGATCTCAGCTGTTTCTGGATACCAAGCAGCTCAACTGAATGACTTCTTCTATCCGTTAGGGAGGAGCTGCTGCATGGAGAAGATGTTATGCGTTGACGGGGAGTGTAACAAGGATCCCTGCACCTTCAATAAAGTAGTGGAGCTACCCGTCCATGAGAGATGCGTGTTCGAGGGAACATGCAAAGGCGGTGGAGATGCAGGGTACCGGAGATACTGGCAGCCGGTCGTAGAAACCCACTACTATTGAATAGCCTAAGTGTTTGCACGGTGAGCAGGAGCCTCAATCACCCGCACGGAGCAGTTGATTGTATCTGTCCCTTGCTTTCTCATCGTGGGTGATACACCCCACCCTTTTCTCAGAGCGGAGTAACGTTATGCAAGCTGAACACACCGTGCAGATCTTATTGAGGGAGTTTACCCCTTCTCTATAGACCTTGAGAGGGAACTTCGGGTTGGCTATTGCCAGTCGACCCCAGCCAGCCACGTCAACTGAGCCGTCTTGTACTTTATGGGCTGCAGCATTGAGGCTGTGCTTTTTGAGCCATGAGTAGCCAGAGCCTATGAAATTCATCTGGGGCACGGCCTGCTTAAGCTCCTCAACGACCCTGAAATGGCGCTCCACCCCCTTGATCGGATGCTCAGATCCTCCACTCATCTCAGTAGTGGCAAAGGGCCTGGAGACATAGGGGCATACATACGGGTTGCCTATAGAGATGTTGACCAAGTCCACTCCCCTTCTCAGCATCTCCTTTATGACCCTGATGGGCTCAGAGGGGTCAAATTCGGGTAACCCCACAGAGAGTTCCCGTGAGACACCGAATCCGTAGGGGTAGGGTACCCCATCGTAGGCGCTCATCCTAGATGTCACTGCGATCTCAGCCCTGTCAATGATGCCTTTTATAGCCTCAAGGAGGAACCGTGACCTATTCTCAAGGGCCTCACCACCGTATCTCCCCTCCCTAGTATAGGACGCCAATAACTCGTTCAGCAGGTAGCCGTGGCAGGCCTTCACATCCACCGCGTCGAAACCAGCTCTATAGGCAAGAGATGAAGCCTCCACAAAGGCGTCTCTGAGTTCCTCCAGCTCCTCGTCGGATATAACCCTCCCCACCCCGTTGGATATCCCACCCGCCTCATCCAGTTCCGGGATCCTGCTAGCTATTACAGGTGAGTCAGCGGACCTCTCCTTCCTGAAGCGGCCCCCGTGGCTGAGCTGGAGGACTAAGGGAGCCCCCCCAGGGAAACCCTCTTCATCTAAGCTGCGTTGAGACCTTTCCTTGACCCGTTCTACAAGCCTCTTGAACTTCTCCAGGTTGTCCTCCTTTATCACCAACATGGATCCGTGGGTCCTGGCCTGAGGGAAATCCACGCTACAAGCCTCAAACCATATCAATCCTGCGCAGCCTTCAGCGAAGTTGAGGTACCGGTTCAGCGTGTGTCTAGTCGGTGCTCCTCCGACATCTGCATCAGCGAACTCTAGGGGCTGTATCGCCACCCTATTTGGGAGCGTGAGCCCCCCGGCTTCCATGGGGTCCCAGAGGGGTGAGAGGTCCTCCTGAAACTCTATATCTGCTCCTTCTTTTCTGGCGAGCGATCTTATCCCGTCCAGCGGGTTAGAGTCTGAGGCCGTCATGGTGCCAGGTTTACCTCTCCACCTCTAGTCCGGCATCCCTCAGTACCTGTCTCCAGTAACCCAGTCTCTCATCTGGCACCTCCACCAACGGGGGGCGCACAACCTTGTTCGGTATTACTCCTTGGAGGTAGAGGCAGGCCTTGAGTCTGGCACGATATTTTCTGATTGGTGGGGCGAATACTGCGTCCACAAGGGGTTGCAGCCTGTGGGAGAGCTCAACAGCCCTATCCCAGTCCCCATTGACGGAGGATTCAAAGCATTCAACAATCCTCCTCGTGTCCTGGGCTGCAGCACCGATCAGGGCTCCGTCGCAGCCCCAGAGAAAGCTCTCCAGAATAAAGTTATCATTCCCCGTGAGGAAGGCGATCTCCCGATCATGGACCTCCTCAAGCTCACGGAATAACGTAAGGGTCTCCTTGAACTTTGAGATGTCGAAAGTCGCCTCCTTGACGGCTACCAAGCGATCAAGGGAGGCTATGGCGGATATGGAGGCTTTGTCATATTCTATCCCCCCGAGGGCGTCCTGGAGGAGGAACAGCATCAGGTCGATATCCCCGTACTCTGATATCTCCCTGTAATAGTTTTTTAGGGCTGCCAGGTTGAGGGGGTCCCCTCTGAACCCTGTGTTGGGGAAGACGAGGGCAACATCAGCCCCAGCCTCTCTGGCTATCCTCGCCTCGGCTTTAACTTCCCTCGTGGAGGACCCGACAGTACCTGCTACTAGGACACCTGTGGAGCCAAGCCTCTCCCTGGCGACCTCGAGGAGCTCCCTCCTCTCATCCCTCTCAAGGGTCGGCCCCTCACCCGTGTCAACATTGACGGCTACGCCAACTATGCCCTGCCCGATTATCCACTTCAAGTAGGAGTCAAAGGAGTCCAGGTCGACAGTGTCCTCGTCACTCATAGGGGTAACAATGGCGGGTATTATGCCGTTGAGCGTGTATCCACTCATAATAGATACCATATTGCGCTGTTTCCTCAAAATAATTACTCTAAAAGAGAGAGTCTAAAGATTGGAAATATCCCCTATTGAATAAAGTTGAGATACCAGATTTTTTTACACTCTCATCCGACACGCAGCTGCTACATATACTAGGATAGATTGATAGATAACCGAGTGCCCGTGATTTTTTTGAGATACATCATAGAGAAGGGGAAGTGGAAGCCCTCTATTTCAATCGGTGGAGGAAGTCATAGTAAAGTTATAAGATTAACCGTTTGGACTAACTTGGCGTAAGTATTCGACTTCTTCACCTCGAGGAGGCCTGAGAATAGCAAGATCCAATCCCTCCGCTTCAAAACGCTCAAGTTTCCCCCTACATTCCTCAATTGACCCCCTAACGGACACAGAAGTTTTAACATCCTTAATCCTCCGACCGAGATCCAGACAAGCTTTCTCTAACACCTCGCGTTTCTCTCTATATTCCTCTACAGTAGATATTCCTGCGATGTTCCACCCATCTGCATGTTTTGCGATAACTTGGATAATCTTAGGTCCACCCCTACCGCCAATCCAAATTGGAGGGTATGGTCTCTGAACTGGCTTCGGAAGGCATATGGCGTTGCTTATGGAGTAGTACTTCCCCTCGTAGGTGGCCAGGTCTTTTGTCCACATCCTTTTCATAATCTCTAATCCTTCATCTAGTTTCTCGATGCGTACGCTGGCTCTCATGGGGAAAGGTATATTGTAGGCATCAAACTCATACTCGTATCCCAGACTCTTCTGACGCTCAGCCCTGTTTGTACCGCCCGCCCCGACACCGAACTCCAGCCTCCCATTACTGATCCGGTCAAGTGTGTTCGCCATCTTAGCCGTGAGAGAAGGGTTTCTATTGTTGATGTTCAGAACTAGCGCTCCTAGTCTAATTCGAGTGGTCTCGGCAGCCAGAGCTGAGAGGACAGTCCAGCACTCCAACATCTGCAATTCATCAGGACGAGGAGAGGCGTGAAGGTGATCCAAAACCCAGAAAGAATCTAAACCCCTTTTCTCAGCTTCCAACGCTATTTTACGAAGTTTTCGATACGACATCCCATCTTGATTTAGATGTATACCAACTTTCATTTCATACGCTCATATCAGATGTGTGCGTCTTGAAAATATGTTTTTAATTATATCTGGAATCGTAAGGTCCGATACGAAAAAGCGGGGATGAATTTCGATTCCGGATAAGCTTATTCGGGGTTTTGACGGTATTAAGGATGGTGGAAACAGATGAAGGTTACCTGTATTAAGACCTTTCTTGTTGACTCAGGCGGTCACCGAGCGGGCATGACCGGAATTAAGAACTGGCTATTTGTGAAGGTGGAGACTGACGAGGATGTTCATGGTTGGGGTGAAGCCTATACTCAACTCGACAGATATAGGAACATCGAGCAGATGGTTCAGGAGATAAGCCGGTACCTTGTTGGCAGGGACCCTTTCAACATAAAGCATTTCACCCGGATGGTTTATGACGATTTCGCTGGTCGTCGTGGTTCAATGGACCTTTTTTGCGCTTTGAGCGGCATCGAACAAGCCCTCTGGGATATTATTGGCAAGGTCCTGGATTCTCCTGTCTATAACCTCTTGGGGGGCACCTGTCGCCCGAAGATACGGGTCTACGCCAACGGGTGGTATGGAGATGCCAAGACGCCTGATGCGTATGCAGACAAGGCGGTAGCTACAGTGAAGAAAGGGTTTGACGCCCTCAAGTTCGACCCCTTCCCTGGCCCTTGGCGACTTTTCATCAGCAAGACGGACGAAAGGGCCGCTGTAGAGGTAGTTCGCGCCGTGCGTGAGGCTGTGGGCTCTGAGATCGACCTGCTCATTGAGGTCCACAGACGATTGGCACCCATGCACGCAGTGAAGGTCGCCCGGATGCTGGAGGAGTTTGACCCTTATTGGTTCGAAGAGCCCGTACCATCCGAGAACCTTCCAGCCCTCGCTGAGGTGAGGAGGAGAGTGAACATACCAGTGGTCACCGGTGAGGCACTCTATACGAAAGCGGCGTTCAGGGAAGTATTCGAGAGAAGGGCAGCGGATATCATCAATCCGGATGTCTGCAACTGCGGAGGTATACTAGAGCTCAAGGAGATAGCCGCTATGGCAGAGCCATACTATATAGCGGTCTCGCCCCACAATTATAATAGCACCACCGTAGGCTTGGCAGCAACAATTCAGGCATCAGCATGCATGCCAAACTTCCTTATAACCGAATACTTCATAAACTTCGAAGAGACAGGGAACGAGATCTCAGAAAAGCCGTTCAAGATCGAGGACGGATACATCTGGATCCCGGATGAACCAGGCTTAGGTCTTGAGCTGGATGAAGAGGCGCTTATCGACAACCAGACAGGAGAACAGCCAAAACGCGACCTTCGGAGATACCACGAGGAGGGCCCTTGAGTAAGCGTACATGAACCATAACTCAAGCGATGGCACCCTAATGGTCGAAGTTTCTACTTTTATTTAGTAATTACATAGAGTTATTCGGGTGAAACTATGTTACAAGATAATGTTGTAATTGTGACTGGCGCATCGAGAGGGATAGGAAAGGCTTGCGCATTTGTCATGGCCAGGGAAGGCGCGAAAGTGCTCGTGAATTACAATAATTCTAAGAAGGAAGCTAGAGAAGTCGTAGACAGGATTCATAGTAACGGTGGGGAGGCATTTCCTTTCCAGGCAGATGTTAGTGATTCTAGTAATGTTGAGGAGATGGTTCAGAGGGCTGTGGAAAAGTATGGTTCGGTTGATACTCTAGTGAATAATGCAGGGGTACTAGGTAAAGGTGGCCACTTAGATGAACTTGACATGGAGCCATATGACGCTATCTGGGGGGTAAATGTCAGAGGAATACTTTGTTGTTGTAAGGCTGTTGCACCGATCATGAAGTCACAGGGAAAAGGAAACATCGTGAATATTGCGTCCGTGGCAGGATTAGGTACAGCGAGTAGACCAAGCAATATGCTTTACAGTTCAACAAAGGCTGCTGTAATAATTCTCACGAAAAACATAGCTTTGGACCTTGGAGCCTCAGGTATTCGTGTCAACGCCATCGCTCCGGGTTTAATCAAGACAGACATGGGATTACAAGGAAAGCCTATGGGAGCCCAGGAGGAACGCCTAAACTATTACAGGGATCATACTATTATGGGCCGGCTTGGGGAGCCAGAGGAAATAGCTGAGGTGGTGGCTTTTCTAGCTTCCGACCGCTCCAGCTTCATCACAGGCCAGACATTTACTGTGGACGGAGGGCGTATTGATTTCCTATCTCATTCACTATAATCACTATTTTTTTTTGTAAAATAACATGCCTCTGTAATCTACCCCCCGCTTATAGACAGGGTTTTCCGCAGAGGAGCCTCTATGAGTTCAGGGCCATCTTGGGTACTTCGGATAGAAAGGCTACCATTACCTCTATTAGGTCCTTTATCTCTCCTTTTTGGTTCAGGAAATCTTCATCTAATGTTATGAAGTAATCGATTCTCACCCCGTAGATTTGGTATGCATGTGGGCTGAGGTGAGATGGATGTTCTCAAAGGTTTTTACTCCAATCTTTGGACCTATTTAAGAGCGACGCGCACTTTGTGGAAGAAACTGCTGGATGAATGATAGTTTATTTAATGTTCTTTTACGTTAGTCTATCTGTGATTATGGCTTGATTGAACGTTCAGCTAAGCATTATGGTACTAGTCCTGGCGAGATCTATCTCAGTGGTGGGGATCCTAACTTCGCGACCCCCGCTCACATAAGGGATGCTGCTATCAAGGCTATCATTGAGGGTTTCACTCATTATCCACCCCGTGAGGGGATTCCGGAGTGTCGAGAAGCTATAGCTAATTATTACTCTAAATATGGGGTGGAATACGATCCTTCGCAGATCTATATTACCTCTGGGGGAGGGGCGGCCCTGTATTATGCTATAGCCGGCTTCTTGGAGTTGGGGGATGAGGTACTTGTCTTTGATCCTTCATTCGCTTCAAATTTTTCTTATCCGGAGGCTCTGGGGGCGAAGGTGGTGCCTGTTCCTCTTACTGAGCCTGGATTCCACTTTGATGCTGAGGAGTTGAAGAAGAGGGTCACGGATAAGTCCAAATTGGTTGTGATGACGAATCCCTGTAATCCGACTGGAACTGTCTTCACTAGGAAGGAGCTGAGGGCGCTGGCAGAGGTAGTCATAGACAATGATCTGTTGGTTGTGTCGGATGAGTTCTACTCGGAGTACGTCTATGACGGGCATGAGCACATAGGCATATCATCACTGGAAGGTATGAGAGATAGGACCATAGTTGTACTGGGAGGAACGAAGATCTTCGCCTTCACAGGATGGCGTCTGGCTTCCATGATCATCCCCCCAGAACACTATTCTCAGGTAACCGGTAAGATAAGTTACAGAATAGGGCCGGCCACTTTCGTTCAGAAGGCGGCTGCCGTGGGTTTCAACTCCCTTACAGAGTCTTATGGGGCAGGAGTCATGAGAGAGTGGAGAGAGGAGTTCGACCGTCGAAGGCAATTCTTCTGCAAGAGAATGGACGATATAGAGGGTATCTCATGCCACACCTTCGAAGGGGCATTCTACGCATATCCCGACGTTAGCTCCTTCGGCGTCCCGGTGGAAAAGATCGTGAAAGAACTACTTGAGAAGGAGAAGGTTCGGGTGGCCAATGGCGAGAGATTCGGTGGGGTAAGAATCCTAGGTGAAAAGAGCCCCGCTTATGGCCATATAAGACCTTGTCTAGTCCAGGACCTAGATGTTCTAGAGGAAGCAGCGGAGAGAATAGAACGATACCTCAAGACACTGTAGGGATGTACACGCCTCGCGCGACTGTTGAGTAGTCAGTGGCTTCTACTATAAGCCTAGGAACCTCTGGAAGGAGGGCAGCGCGCGATCCCCAAGCTCGAGAAGATGAAGAAGTAATCCCCACACCACCAAGCGGCGTGCGGGATGAGCCAAGAAAACAGCCTAAGCCGTAACCATACACAGTCAAACATACATATGATTATATACAATGATGTATATACACATACCGTGATATCCGTAAGAGTCGATGAGGAACTCAAAGAGAAGATGAACAGATATCCCGAGATCAACTGGTCAGAACATATCAGACAAGAAATCGAAAGAAAGGTAAATGAGCTCGAAGCACAAAAAGCCACCCAAATCATGGATGCCATAGCAGAGAAGACGG
>JASFTK010000019.1:0-19719 GCA_050053595.1 Candidatus Bathyarchaeota archaeon
GTATCCATGGCGCAGGTGGCACTTTTGGGATGTCCATTGGCCCCATCTCCCTCAGCATCCTTATGGGGCTACTCGCCTTCAAATGGCAGCAAGTATACCTCTTCTGGCTCATCCCCATAATCCTGGGCGCCATCGCGGTACTCAGGATAGGAGCGGACCCGATAGAGGAAGAGCCTATAGAGATCCAAGAGGAACTGGAACTGGATGAACCTATTAAGACAACGAGCATCCTCACTTTGAGCCTAGTTTTGTTCCTTGTCTTCGTGGGAGTGAGGACAGTAGGTAGGTCAATGATTGGGGCATTCCTACCTATTTACATGGTGCAGAAATTAGGTATGACTGAATCTTTTTCGCAGTTGGTCTTCGGCAGCAACACCCTAATGGGTCTCGTCGCTGCGCCTCTAGGAGGGGCCTTGGCGTCCCGGTTTGGGGAAAAGAGGTGGCTGCTCGGGGTACTGGGTTTGTCATACATCAGCCTCGCAGTGGCGTTCACCTCCCCAGGCACCACTGCCTTCGTCGCCTTCTACCTCCTCTCTGGCTTCTTCAATTTCCTCGGGATGGCGGCCAACTCCTCCATCGTTGCCAAGCTCTCCCCCAGCAAGCAGCGCGGTCTGGGCTACGCCCTGTTCTTCCTGCCCGGTAGCGTCATGGGCGCGGTAGCCCCTGTCATCGCTGCATACATAGGCGATATATTTGGCCTCGTCAGCATCTTTACAGCTTCCATCGTCGTCTACATCGTTGGCCTCGGGGTCCTCCAATTCGGTGTCAAGACGGAAACAAGTTAGACCAACAACGGCCAAAGGTACAAGGCCAGCATAATGGTCAGACCGGCCCCTATCAGATCTAAAACGATCCCAGCCTTGATCATCTCCCTCATCTTCACCCTCCCCGTCGCGTAAGCTATGGCGTTTGGCGGGGTTCCCACAGGCAGCATGAAGTCAAGACTGGTAGATATCCCCACCACTACCGCCAGGATGACTGGGTTCAATCCCGTTGAGGTGCCGAGGCCAATCGCGATCGGGAGGAAGATGCCGGCGCTCGCTGTGTTACTAGCGATGATACTGAAGCCGAGACTGAAGGCCACTATGAGGAGGATGGTCGTAATCCCGGGTGTGCCTCCTGTGAACCAGGTGAGCACCTCGCTTATGCGGACGACGAGCCCCGAAGCCTCTAGAGCTCCTCCTAGGCTCAGTCCTCCACCGATGAGGAGCAGTATACCCCAGTTCGCCCTTGAGATGTCCCTTTCCTCAATCAGCCCTGTGAAAAAGAGGAGCACCGCGATTACAGCCGCCACCACGCTTGAGGACATCCCGTGGCCTGGCCAACCTATCGCTAGAGCGAGGGGCTCGGGGAGCCTTCCAGAGATCCATAGGAGGATCGATGCGACGAAGACGATCAGGGTTAGCTTCTGCCTCCTCTCCAAAGGCTCCCTCTCGAAAGTTATACCCTCAATCCTCTCGACGCTGGTTGGAAAGATAATGAAGAGGGCTATCCAGATGCTGAGTATCATGAGAATGGTGATGGGCAATCCCAAGAACATCCAGCCGAGAAATGTGACCTCGTAATCGATCATCTCCTTCAGGAAGCCGGCGGCCATCGCGCAGGTCGTGGTCCCAACCAAGGTCGAGAGCCCCCCAGCGGTAGCTGAATAGGCGATTCCTAGGACGACTATCTTCCCGAAGTTCCCTTCCTCATCCTTCGCCCTCTCCGTCAACCTGAGGGCGATGGTGAGCATCAGGGCGGTTGAAGCCGTATTACTGATCCACATCGAGAGGAACGCGGTGGTCAGCATCAGGACGAGAACGATGAAGTGGGAGCCTGCTCCTAGCTTTGAGAGGATCTGGTACGCGAAGTACTCGTCGATGTCGTTCTTCTCAACGGCTATCGCTAGGAGGAAGCCCCCCAACAGGAGCATTACAACAGGGTCGAAGAAGTAAGCCAGGGCGTCCGTGAAGGGTTGGACTCCCAGCAGGGACTGTAGGAGAGGGATCAGCAGGGATGTGGCAGTAAGGGGGACTGCTTCCGTAATCCAGAGTCCCGCTGTGACGACCAAGACGACCAGGGCCAACCTCTCAGAGAGTGGGAGGACATTTGAGGTCGTTTGATACGCCAAAAGACCGATAGCGACTACGGCTGACGCCGTAACTACCTTTCTGTAATCCAATTTCGCACCGTCTATAATTCAGTGAACGAGATGATGGTGCAACCAACCTCCTGACACAGCTCTCTCACGAGGGCTCTGAACTGGAAGAGATCCTCAAGGTCCACGGTGCCATAGAAGACAGCTAGGCTAGGGTATTGCTTCTCCACTGCTTCGAGGAAGGGGGGGACCGCGACACTGCTGCTGAAGTCAGCCCTTATCTTCGACTCCTTGAGCTTGTTGGCCAGCTTGAGGATTACGTTCTTCTCGATGATGTCCCCCCTTACGATGATCTCCACGGTCTTTATCTTACCCATTCAATCACCAAATAGAAGAAATGATTCTTCTCCATAAAAAAGAGGAGGTGACGGACACCCAGACAACCGAGCTGCTATTACAGCCGGTTCCATATGGGATTCTAACCCTTAGGATAGAGTATCTCGCCGCCCACCATGGTCATCCGGATCGGGACATCCCTGATCTCCTCCTCAGAGACCTCAGTCAGATCCTTCCCCAATATTGTTATGTCAGCGAGCTTCCCTGGCTCGATGCTCCCCTTAATATCTTCCTCGAAGGAGGCGTAGGCCGCGTCTAGGGTAAACCCTTTGACAGCCTCCACAATCGAGATCCTGCTGTCCTTAATAGGGTGGTTGACGGCTGAGTGGATCCCGTAGAGGGGGTCGAAAGGCATCCCGTCCGAGCCGAAGGGCATCCTAACTCCCTCGTCAAGGAGAAGCCTGTAAGGGTTGTTCTGCCTGAGCCTTCTCTCACCCAACCTGGCCTCGTAAAGGCCTTCGGGGCCACTCCACTCTCCAGCGAAGTTGGGTTGCATCGAGGCGATGACCCCGAGTCTATGGATTCTCTCTATCTGGTTCGTGGAGAGGAGCTCACAGTGCTCTATCCGGTGGCGGTGATCCTTCCTCGGCTGCTCTCTCAGGGCTGCCTCTATGGCGTTAAGGACGAGGTCTATTGCGTAGTCACCTATGGCGTGAACAGCCACCTGAGAGTCCTCCCCGTGGATAGCCTTTACCTTCTTGGTCAGCTCCTCCTCGGTCATCATGGTCAGCCCCTTGGTCGAGATGTCGTCTTCGTAAGGCTCATACAAGGCTGCTGTCCTCGCCCCTAACGAACCATCGATCAATAACTTTGCCGGGCCAAGACGAAGCATTTCCTCCCAACGGTTTGGGCTTAACGACAAGGATTCCATTATAGGGTGCAGGTCACTTTTCCACATCATATTTACCCTGACTTTCAAGATCCCTTCCTCAAGGGCTTGCTTGTAGGCATTGATCTCGTCTACATTCAACTCTGCGTCATGGACTCCTGTGCACCCCAGTCTCAGAGCGAGATTGCAGGCCTCTTTCAACCCTTCCATCGCCTGTTCCTCGGTCTCCTGGGGTATGAAGGGGTCTATGAGTTGTCCTGCATCCCTCAGCACCCCAGTTGGATCGCCATCTGGTGTCTTGTCAACTTGGCCACCTTGGGGGTTACGGGTGTCTCTGTTTATACCTGCTATCTCCATGGCCTTTGAGTTGAGAGTTTTCATGTGGCCGCAGATCCTGGTGAGGACCACTGGGTTCACTGGGGATATGGGGTCGAGATCCCCCTTGTCGATGTATCGTCTCTCATCCCATTTGCTGTCATCCCAGCCCCTCCCCAGGATCCAGCCCCCTTCCTCGGTTTCAGAGACCCTATCCTCTATATTTCCAAGAGCCTCCTTTATCGACCCCGTCCCACTAAGGTCTACGGTCGTGATCATCCTTATCCCCATCCGGAGGAAATGGTGGTGGGCGTCTATTAGACCAGGGAGCACGGTACCCCCTGAGGCATCGATTATCTCAGCCCCTTCTGTGACCTCCAACTCGACCTGCTCTCCTACGGCAGCGATCCTCTCCCCCTCGATCAGTATGATACTGTCGGGGATGGGCGGTGACCCTGTGCCGTCGATCAGCGTGCCACCAACGATCGCTATATTACGTGCTTGAGACATTGTGTTAATCTGAAGAGGATACACTGCGGTCTATTATATTTCCCTCTGTTTAAGGACGAAAACTGTTGCCAATTGTTAGTTACATCATCAATTGATTCAAAGGTTAGCGACTTTTCTTATCCTCGATCTGATCTCTAGAGCTCTTGAGGCGAAGATCATCCTGAACTCCTCCATCTCGCTCTCGCTGATCTCCTGGTGCGCCCTGTTCTTGACGTCGACGAGGGCTGTTATAACGTTGGACCATATCGACCCGAATAGGGCGCTCTCGACCGAGTTTATTATCCCTTGGTCTTGGTAGTATTGGAAGATCTGGTACTTCTTTCTGAGGCTCTCCTCGTCCAAGTTGATATCTATTATCTTCTCTACGCTTCCTCTGAGAGCAGGTTCCAATTCGATCAGCTACCATCATTCTCCCATGCCCAGATATATGGGGTTTACTCCACCCCGCAATGTTAATACGATCACTCGGTGGGTCTGAGAGGAAGCCTCAGGGTCTTTCTCAATCATGACGCCTTAGAATCACTATAGGGTAGTGGTCCACCTGATCGAGCATCCCCCAAGTGACCCCTGTCAGCCCCACTCCCAGCTTTCTCGCCATGTCCCAGACAGTCCTGCCCGCCCCGTAGCCCCTCACTCGGTGGGAGATATTTGCTAAAGTTAGAGCCCAATCGGGATTCATCTCACCTCCTGATACAGCTATGGGGGTTGACCGGGATCTGAACCGCAACCATCTCCCAAAAAGGAAGGTGAAGAACCCTCCAATGTGGATCAGGCCGGGTGTCTGGACCGTCCGGGGGGCGAGGTGGAGGTTTCTCCATGAGTAGGTGGTGTCCCCGTCGACGATGACGGTGGTCGCCTGTATGCCCTCCTCTCCTAGGGCCTGGTTGATCCTCTTAGCGTAGCCCTCTGGGTCTTTGAGGGGGAGGCTGACGTACGAGTAGGGGAGGTTACTGGCATCGATCCCCCCTTCAGAGTAGTGCCTTAGAGCTTGTAGGAGTGGGGTCCGATCGAGGGCTACCTGCTTGTGAGCGGCTCCCACTTTAAGGGGGAAGTTCCTCAGACGCTCAATAGTATGTCCTCTGAGCCTCGCCAATTTAGCTAGAGGGCCACTCCAAACCCTCCTCATCCAGAACGATGCTAGGAATTTGGCGATAATCCCGGGTTTGGAAAGAGCCTCGTCTATGAGTGATCCTTGGGCTGTGGAGAGAGCCTTCTCAGAGACCGTGATGATGTCCCCGTCTTTGGCGTGTTGTTTCACTGCGTCAACGATCTCTTGGATGTAGTCGGTCCCGGGTGTCCAGTACCTCGTCTTCACCTTTATTGCCTTAAGCTTCAATTGTTAACCTCGTCTGGGTCTGGTTGTTCCTATCTCTGTCCACGTGGATAAAATGGTTGGGAGACTCAGAAGCTGTACCGTTCCTTGAGGGACTCTTTGAGCCCTATGAGGACCTGTACGGCCTCGGAACTGGGGGCATGATCGATGGGGGCGACGCCGAGCATATCCGCCTCTGCAACAGCGTCATCGTAGGGGATGTAAGCTGCCAATGTGACCCCGAGCTCTGACATCTTTTTCTCGATGAACTCCCTCTCCCTCTCGGTTCTGACTTTGTTTCCGACCGCCAGGACCTCCTGGATCTCGATCTCTTCAGCAAGTTTCAGTATCCTTTTCACGGTGTCTACCGATTTCATCCGGGGCTCGACGACCACAAGCATGGTGTCCATCCTCCTAGCCGTGCCTCGGCCCAGGTGCTCCAAGCCCGCCACCATGTCCATCACGAGGATATCATCTCTCTGGATCAAGAGATGCTGTACAAGGACTCTCAGGAGGGCGTTGGAGGGGCACATGCAGCCGGAACCCCCTGCCTTAACTGTGCCCATGATGAGAAGCTGGACCCCGTCGGGGCCCTTCACTCCAAACTCATCTACAATGTCACTCACGGTAGGGGTGAGCCTGAAGACCTGTCCGTATGACTTCCCCGGATTGACCCCTGTCTTCTCCTTGATGAGTTCTTCATTATCTGAGAGGGGGACGATCTCCTCCGCTACCTCATGGGGAATCCCTAATGAGGATGCAGTGTTGATGTTTGGGTCGGCGTCGACGGCAAGGACGTTGTATCCATCCCTGGCAAGGAGCCTGGCCAGTGTGCCTGAAATGAAGGTTTTCCCGACACCACCTTTCCCGGCTACAGCGATCTTCATTATATCCCTCTCATAGTCCGCTGAGGCCTATCTTCAGAGCGATTAACTCTACTGCTTTGAATGCGGGGGAGTCCTCGGGGAGGTCAAGGAGAGGCTTCCCCGTCAAGTTGAAGCTCATCACATTCTGGTCAACTGGTAACAGACCCCCATAGGTCATCCCGATCTCATCGGCATTCTCCTGGAGGACATCCTCCATCTCGGGGGGGAACCTGTTCCCAACCAGGTAGATATCTTTGACATCGATGTGGACCTCCTCGACCAGCTCCTTCACGCGCCGAGCGGTCTCAAACCCCATCTTTGATGGATCTGTGACAACGATCATGGCGTCGACATCCCTGTCTGTCCGGCGGCTGAGGTGCTCAAGCCCGGCCTCCATATCCAGGAGCGTAACTGTGTAATTCTTGGTGAGCGTGTCCAGTATCCTAGTCAGGATGTTGTTCACGAAGCAGTAGCATCCCTCTCCTTCAGAACGCCCCATAGCTAGGAGGTCGAAACGCTCTTCCTCCACAAGAGTCTGGAACACATTCCCCTCCAAGATGTCACTCTTAGAGAGGCTGGGGGAGAGGGCACCGGCTTCTATCTTGTCCTTGAGCTCCTTCGAGGTTTGGCCCACGGTCCTCGAGAGTTCAAGTCCTAGGACATCCGGGAGGTTGGTGGAGGGGTCTGCGTCAACCACCAGGGGGATCTCCTCAGTGTTCTTGATGAGCCATTTCAGGAGTAGGGCTGTAAGTGTAGTCTTACCTGTCCCCCCCTTCCCCGAGATAGAGACTACAAATTTTCTTGCCATCAGAGAATTACAGACACGATGAAAGAAAAAGGTTGGGGGTTACTCAGGGTTCGGGACCCACTTGTCCTCCAGGAACTTGGCGACTCCCGAGGAGTCGAGGGGTCCCACAGAGACGGTCCATCCCGAGAGCTCCTGGATCTCCCCACTCAACCTCGCTGCCCTACCTGGTATCACCAGGTGCCTGTGCTTCACCAGATCCCCCACCTTGAACTCTGCGAGGGCCTCTGTGATGCTGTCCGCCGTTATCTTCCTCCCCGCTACTGCGCTCTCGACAGAGAGCCCTTCGCTGTCAACCACCACGAGGTAGCAGTCGATCTTGGCGCTCTCGATGTCCGAGGCGACGGTGTAATAGGTCAGGGCGAAGTTGGTGGTTAGGAGGACGGGGGACATCTCATCGGGCTCCCCGAAGGAGGCCACCTCAGCCTCAACAGAGACCGGCTTCCTGGGATCGGTGTAGATGTTCTGCCTCAGGAATACCAACGGAAGCAGAGACCAACCACTCACCCCGTGGACTACTAAGACGTCGGCGAACCTTGTGATGAGGGACGCGGCAAGCATAGCCTCGTTCCACTCGTTGATGACGGGGTCCTCAGCCTTCTCCGCCCAAGCCGCTATGGGGGCCCCGAGCAGGGGGTATCCGAGGTACTCCTCTTCCTCATTGATGGCGTCCCACCTCAGTATGGTGAAGTTGTCGATCGTCTGACTCGTCCCCTCATCCCACTGGGTCCCAGGGTCTAGGACAATATCCTCGACACCATACTCCGTCAGGGTCTTGGCGATGCTCTTGAGGGCGTCCAAATCGAAAGGGGCGGAGGCTACGACAGGGCAATCGTACATCAGGGCGAGATCAGCTATCTCCTTCCAGTTGTCCTTGTTGGCTGCGTAGATGAGGGGCCTCCTATCTCCCACGGCAGCCAAAGCAGGCTCCATGACAGAGGGGTCGAGGGTACAAAGTAGCAGGGGCTTTTCTGTGAGCTCCGCTGTCTTCTTGGCGGCAGCCTCAAACTTTGCGGGATCGCCCGAGATAGATCTTAGGGCGATCATGTCGAGGGTGAGTTTCATCCCTATGTACTCGTACTCGAAGTTATTGGCCACCTTGATCCGGGCCTCGAACTCCTCATCGGGCATCTCGTCGCTGACATCGATAGCTATAGCAGGGAGGTTGAAGTAGGTGAACTCGTGACGGTAGAGGACGTACTCCCCGCCGAGGGTTAAGACATTCTCGTCGACGCCTACCTCTACAGCCTTGACCGCAGGTTTGAGCAGCGCCCAGAGATTGTTGTAGGCCTCGGTATACTTGGGTTCGAGGAGCGGCGGACACTCATTGAGGGTCGCTTCTCTGTTAACGAGCTTCGCTGAAAAGGCCATACAGTTGGTCTCCCCGCATTCCTTGCAGTTGGTACCAGGGAGCATCTTGTAGACCTCTATCGGGCTCAGTTCCTTTGCTGGCATCTCATCCACCTCCTATATCTTGAGCGAGACCCACTCCCCCGTCCCCACCGGGCTCTTACCACTCATCAGATTATCAATCAGGGTCCCCATCGCCTTGACAGCTGCGGGGTGCATCATCATGAAGTAATCGACCCCAGCCAAGAGAAGAGTCTGCCCTGTGATCGTCTCCCAGATTGGCCCTCTGAGCTCCCGTGGTGCCCACTCGGGCCCCATCTTCATCCAGGCCTCCCTTGCAGCCCAAGCATTTGTAGTGCCTGAGGATATCGGGTGGTTGAGCTCGGGGTCCCCTCTCAGGGCAGCCAGCCTCGACCTCTCCATAACGGTGAATGCGTAGTCGAGGCCGTATCCCAGGGCTGCTGTGGTCGTGTCGATGATGATGTCCTCCTTGGGGAGATAGTCGTATAGTTTCCGGTTAAGCTCCCGGGCTTTGTTGACGTCCATTGAGGTGAAAGCTATCACCGCATGGCCATTGTCCTTGACCAGCCTCGCAGTGGCTTCGATATCCATGTCGAGGGTGACGGAGTTGAACAGTATCCTCTCTCCGGCTGTAGCATCGGCGATGACCTTGAAGACCGTTAAGTCTTTTTCTGGATCGCCACAACCACCTACGGCTATGGGTACATCGACTGCCTGCAAGACCTCCTCGACGGTATTAAGCGCGGCTTTAGGCGGGGCGTCCTCTATGAGGGGGTCAATAGTGAGGAGGTGAAGGTTGATCATCTCGGCGTCAAACTTTTCAACGCAAAGTTTAGCCCACTCCCCTGGGTCGTCAACGACTTCCCTGATGTGCATCTTGACTGCCTTAGCCAGGGGCACCTTACCCCAGTCAAAGACATCCATCGCGATGACCGGTCTGTGAGGAATCTGTGTCTGGAAGTTGTAGAACGCAGGGGCGGACTCCCCTCCGATTACGAAAGACCTGCCCCTAGAGCCGCCGTCCGCCTTAGTAGCGCCTAATCTAACCTCAACAATCTTCCCTGGATATTCCTCGATAGGTATACCGACCTCTGCCTCCAATAGAGCAGTGGGCTTGGGCTCTGTAGGTTGGAGGCTTGTAGGGGCAGCGGTGGGGGATGCTCCCATAACCATACCCGGGGTGAGCCTCAGTTCCAGCTCGTCGAAGTTGATCTCGACATCGTCGAACTCAATCTGCTGAAACTTGGCGAGGGCTTCCAAGATATCGAGGCTCAGAGGGAGCTTTTCCTTCTTCTTCTCGGTCAGTTGCCTCACCTCCCAGACTCGGCCTTGATTATCATCTTCTCCGCTTTGATCTTGGCGTTCTTCAGTATTATCCTGAAGCCCATCCCCGATGGGACGCCTTGGATGGCCGAAGCGGGCATCTCGAGGGTCGGGACTGCGATTTCACCTTCTTCAGGGGGTTCTTCAATGGCTTCGGGCATCCTCTCGACAATGGGGTGCTCCTTCTCCCTAAGCCAGGCCTTGAGTTCATCGAGGTCGGAGACGTCGTTCTCCGTGGCGATCTTGTTGACGATCTCGGGGGGGATAAAGTCGCTAATCCGGTCCTTTATCTCTTTTGGCATCCAGACGACCCTGTCCCAGCCGCCGTCGGCCACCATGAACTTTGGACTCCTCATGTACTCGATGGAGAGACCGTGGAAGCCGTCGACCTGCCGCCCGCCGGCTGTGAGGTCTGAGATCGTGACGAAGTTGAGTCCGTTAACGGTCTCGCCCTTGAAGTTGCGGTGGACCACGCCGAAGGCGTCGACCTCAGGGATGTAGAAGGCGCAGCCTTCGAAACAGCCGCAGCTGGTGTGGGGGTAACCGAAAGCGGTGTAGAGCTGCACCCTCTCTATCTCCCCGAGGGACTTATCCTTGATGACCTCGTTGACTCCCTCGTATTCCCCCGTCAAAGGGTCGATGATCTCTCCTTTGGGGATCTCGAAGACTGGCCCTTTTGGGTCGACCTTGGCGGTGGCCCTCCCGTCGAACCAGCTGATAGCGCCACAGTTGGCGTACCTCTGAGGGGTGATTACGCAGAGGTGAGTGGGGGCGAAGCTCTGGCAGAGGCTGCATCCATAGAAGACATCGACGTCGTCGTCGTGCATCCCTCTGGCCCGGGCGTCCCTCTCCTCGTAGATCTCCATGGACTTCTCGTACCAACTCTGAACCTTCTCAGGGTCGGTCATGAATGTGAGCTGGATCTTCTCTATGAAAGACATCTCTGTCTTGTAAAGGCGCTTGAGGACCTCGCCCATATGGTTAAAACTGCTGAACCCTTTGTCAAAGGACTTCTTGCTGAGCCTCATCTGGATATCGTATCTCTGGTTGAGGTGCATGAAGCCCTCGATGAAGTTACAGTACTCGTGGATCCGGCGCTCGATGACCCCCTCGAGGTCTTTCTCGATCTCCTCCCCAGCGACCTCGATGATGAGGCCGAAGGGGGTGTTGGTCCTCTCAGGTAGCTCGGGGATGTCCTTCCCTATGATGGTGATCTTGCCATCCTCGATCTCATCCATCTCCCTGGCCTGTACCAACTCGAACTTGTACTCCTCTCTGGGACCTCCCAGTTCTATCCTCATATCCCGGCCTCGGATCCTCTCTCCTTCGTAGATGATCCCAACATCTACCGGGATATCCTCGAACATCGACATCTTACATTTCCTCCTCTAAGATTGATACCACTTTATCTAAAACTTCCTTCCACTCTTCCTCCCGGATCGTCCCCACGCTCCAGCGAGCGTTGGGCTGGTATGTCCGGTCCAGTGACAACGTGGTCAGGTCCATCGCAAAACTTTTCAGGCCGTTCAGCACCAGCCACTCCAAGTAGTAAGGTAACCCTACAAAGACGACCAGGTCATACTGTCCTTCTCCATCGAACCCAACCCAATCGGGATCCCTCAGCCGATCCCCGATGTTCATGAGAGGCATGCTAAACACACCTTCGACTCCCCTATCCCTGAATTCCTTAACGATGTGACCAGTGGCTACAACACTGAATTTCGCATTTTTCAGTAGACGGGTAGCCGTGTCTATCAGATCTCCGTCCTTTGTCTCGATGTTTACAGAGTCGGAGCCCAAGACCAAGAGGGGATTCTTGGCCCTCTTGATCAGAGAAGCTGCTACCTCGGGTTTAGGGATTATTAAGGCCTTCTTAGGACCGGCGATCTCTGCGGTCTGGCCCAGTGTCATCTTGGCCGACATCAGGATCGCCTCCTTATCATCCTATCAAGGAGGGTCGGGTCTGGGCTAGCGATCTTGTCTTCCTCCCAGCCCTTATCCTCCAATAACTTCATGATCTCATCCATCATGGTGAAAGGGATGTCGGCTTTCCTCCTTACGTAGAGATGGAGGTCGTCTGGCATCGAACCATAGTGGCGCTTGTGGAGGTCAATATAGTGTGTGAGCTTCACCGCTCTCCCTTTGCCGGTGTCGTTGGGGCGCATCGCCAGCTTTGCGATCAATACCATGGCCTCCTCCACTGTCTCAGCGGCGTAGAAAAGGTGCTCTGGCGCAGGGCCCACGTAGACCTCTTCCCCGTCCCTCGCATTATAGACCATCCAGTCCTCCTCCTTGTCTTTCCGACCCAGTAGCATCCTCCGGTACTTAGAACCATGAGGTCCCACTACAACAGGGATCCCCAGCCTCCAACAGCCCGCGGCTATACTGGCAGCCTTCTGGGACATCGCACCCCAAGCAACGCCGACAGCACCGACCCGGTTATAGATATAATCGGCAATCTCCTCATAGTTCCCCCTGAGGTTTCTCTTAGCAAAGATATTTGCGATCTTTATCGCGGCTCCCGTTATGTGGCTGTTGGCGACACAGCTACCGACATTGACAAGGCCTCCAGCATCGAAGTATCCAGGGTATTTCTCATAGAGGTTGAGTCCCTCCTCATCCCGGGTCATGGCGATGTTCATCGCCGAACACCCAGACGCCATCACGATGAACCGACGCTTCAAGAATTCTTCGGTGATACGGGCCACATCGTCGCCCCCAGCAGGATAGTTGGCGCATCCGACCATGGCAACAACTCCCGGAATCTCCCCGAAAACAATGGGCTGGCCTACCTCCCTGATCTCGATATCTTGGATGGCACCACGTCCCACCCTCATCGGGTAGGTCTCAGTAGCGATCTCGTCCTGGTTTGCCTTTGTGATCATGGAGATGATAGGCAGATCAACGGGGCAGGCGCTCTCACAGCGACCGCAGCCCACGCAAAGATCGTATAGATCAGCCAAGGGTTTATAGTCGCCCTCTTTGGCGATCTGGATCGCCTCAGCTATTGGTAGATTGTTGGGACATGCCCTCACACACTCTAGGCAGTTCCTGCAATCAGCCGCCAGCTCTGAGAGTTCCTCAAGGTCGAAGGACTTGTCTCCCCTCCTCTTCCTTATCCCGATTGCGGTCTTGACGCTGACCTCCCCAACTTTATTGGGGTCTAGGATGAGGGCGCCATCTGCATTCCCTGTTAGGAGATCGCTCAATATAGCCTCAGGGTCGTCGTCTGTCCTGTCCACGAGGCCAAGACAGCTCTTCTCACTTGTCGCGATGACGGGAACTCCAATCTTCTTCGCCTCGATGACCACGTCGGTCCTGAGGCACTGTTCGTCGACGACAATGAGGTCAGGGATGCCCGCTTTGATGAACCTTAGTTGCCAGGAGATAGGCCCTATGACCTTTGAACGTTTGTCGTAGCGGCTCATATCGTGGGCCGTGCAGCACAGGCCTCCAATCTCAACTTCACCGAAGAGGTTGTTCTCCATCATGTAATCAATGATGTCGATGCTGGGGAGGACGTTATGGCCGATGCACATGATCACCGGTTTTGTGACATCGATAGACCCATAGCCCAACTCCGTCAAGGGTGCCTCAGGATCGCCCTTGGGCAGATCTAGGGTGGCAATCTGTGAGAGGTCGGCCACCTCCATGGCGACGTGATCCACCATCCCAGCGTGGAATGCCTTGGACTCAAAATCGATGTTATCTCCCTCTTGGCCCGTGTGGGTAGCTGCGACTAGCTGGACCAATTGAGTCTCGACATAGTCCAAGGCGTCCTCTAGATCTCTCAGGGTCTTTGGTCTGATACCGCAGACTAAGCGGATGTGGGGGGCTTCTACTCCCGTGTTGACCGCCACTTCCAGAGGTGCATCTCGCCCGTATTCCTCTATCAGGTTCTCAAGCATGTGCCGCGCATGAGCGGTATGGGTGGAAGCCCCGATACAACATGCTATAAGGACTATCCGGGACTGCTGCCCGGCCATATCGATCCCGCAGGCCCCTCTTTTATCGCCAGTGAGATCGCACTTACCGAAGGTGCAGAGGCAGCAGAGGTCGCAGAAAGGCATATAGAAAGGCTTGTAGCGGTCCAGCAACTTCCTATCCCAACTACGGAGGGTTCCGACCCCCGGGAAGGGCGTGGGTCCCAAGGGCTCTTCCCAATCCTCCTCGTAGATCCTCCCAACCTCAATCTCTAGGCCCTTAAAAGTGCCTAGAGCTGAGGCTAATTCATCAACTTTAAGCTTTAGATCTTTCTTTGACATGCCGTACAACCACTATTAGATCTTTAAAACCCTCAATTCACCTATAATAAACCTTTTCTGGCCGAAATAATGTGAAACCAAAGGTACTTCCTGCAGATAAACGTCAGGGTAAATCCCGTGAATAATGTTTTTCGGGGCTGCGTAACCCTCGACTAATCGTTTATGGATTGGACTTTTCGAGAAAAGAATAATAGCGGTCCTATGTTTTAAAGGGTCGTAAACAGAGGAGTTCACAGAGAGCAGAGGACTATGAACGACGAATCCACCCGAGAGGCTGCACTCAAATTCGCAGTATACAACGCCGTAACCTACGAGGGTAGAGCCCAGATCGGCTCTGTGATGGGCAGGATCATGGCTGAGTTCCCTGCGCTAAGGAGTAAGGCGGAGGATGTCAGCACCACCGTGAGGGAGGTTGTCAGCGAGGTGAACTCATGGTCCCGAGAAAAGCAGAACTCGATGTTAATGGAGAGATGGCCTGAACTCCTTGAGCAAGAGGAGAAGGAGGAAGAGAAGAAGGGGCTACCCCCCCTTGAGAACGTCGACAGGTTCGAGATGGTCAGAACAAGGTTCGCCCCGAACCCAGATGGCGCTCTCCACTTGGGGAGCGCTGAGCCTATCATCTTCTGCGACGAGTACGCCAAGATGTACGATGGCAACTTCATCCTGAGGTACGAGGACACTAGCCCCGACGTCAAGACCCCTATCCTTGAGATGTATGAGTGGATCAATGAGGACCTAGAATGGCTGGGCGTGAAGGTGGATGAGGTCTATATCCAGTCAGACAGACTTGAAATCTATTACAAATACGCAGTGAAGCTCATAAAGATGGGTGAGGCTTATGTCTGCACCTGCAAACCCAAGGACTTCAAGAGGCTCTACATGGCCAAAGAGGCTTGCCCCTGCCGAGATCTCTCCCCCGAGGAGAACCTAGGGCGCTGGCGTAAGATGCTGGACGGTTCCTACCAGAAAGGGGAGGCTGTAGTCCGGATCAAGACCGAGTTGGACCACCCCAACCCTGCCATCAGGGATTGGCCCGCCCTCCGCATCGTGGAGGGCTCCCACCCCCGCGTAGGGGACAAGTACAAGGTCTGGCCCCTCTACAACTTCAGCTGCGCTATTGACGACCACGAGCTAGAGATATCCCACATCATCAGGGGAAAAGAGCATGAGGTCAACACAACCCGGCAGAGGTACATCTCGGAGCACCTCAGCTGGGAGTTCCCTGAGATCATCAATATCGGCCGACTTGGCCTCGAGGTAGGCGTTCTGAGTAAGTCTAAAATCCGCGGGGGTATCGAAGCTGGAGAATACACCGGTTGGGACGACCCGCGGCTGGGGACCCTGAGATCTCTGAAAAGGAGGGGACTGCAGCCAGAGGCGATAAGGGAGATAATGATACAGGTGGGTCCCAAGCCAATAAACGTGACCCTGAGCTGGGACCATATCGCCTCGGTCAACAGGGGTATCATTGAATACGAAGCCCGGAGGTATTATTTCGTCAAGGACCCTGTCCCCCTGACAGTATCAGGTATAGAGGACGAGTGCATCGCGAGACTACCGAGGCATCCGGATCGCCAGGAATGGGGGAACAGAGAGTACACAATCTCCCCCTCAGGAGATGAGGCGACATTCGTGATCTCAAGAGATGACCTCGATAATCTGGGACAGAGAGACGTTGTCAGGCTCATGGGATTGGTCAACATCGAGATACTGGGGGTTACAGAGAATAGAGTGACAGCTAATTACCACTCACAGGACCACCAGAGGGCAAGGGAACTCGATATACCCTTCATACACTGGCTCCCAGCAGGGGTCGGAATCGAAGCACGAGTAGTGATGCCTGATGCCTCCAGCGTCAACGGCCTAGCAGAGGAAGAATGCAGAGACCTCAAGGAGGGAACCATGATCCAGTTTGAGAGGTTCGGCTTCGTCAGGGTCGATGAATCTTCCCCTTTCGTCGCCTATTACGCACACAGATAGATTGAGCATTGAATTTACAGCTCAACACTGTGTCCCAATTATCACAAGGTTTAAAAACGGATGTCTAGGTTAGTGGTATGCACACTGGAAGGAAATGAAATGTCTAATCCAGATGTAGATCCTTCGAAGCCTTTCTATGTCAGGTTCGAAGTCCCCAAGGAGGTTGCGCAAGCCTCCTATGAGGCGCTGAAGATTGCCTCAGATTCCGGGAAGATCCGGAAAGGGACGAACGAGGCGACGAAGTCTATTGAGAGAGGGAGGGCCAAGCTGGTCCTCATAGCTGAGAACGTAGAGCCCCCTGAGATAGTCGCTCACATACCAATGTTGTGTGATGAGAGGAAGGCTCCTTATGTGTATGTCCCAGAGAAGCAAAAGATCGGTCAAGCAGCTGGGTTGATGGTCGGATCAGCCGCTGCAGCTATCGAGGACCCTGGAGAGGGCGCTGAACTGGTCAACGAGATCTTGGAGAAGATCAAGGAGATAGTCAAGTAGGATGTCCCGAGAGTCCAACATCCTCACCCCTTCGACCGTGATTCAGATATTAGGCCGCACCGGATTAACCGGGGAGGTCATGCAGGTCAGAGTAAGGATAGAAGAGGGGCAGGATAAAGGGCGGATCATAACCCGGAACGTCAAGGGACCTGTGAGGATCGACGATATCCTTTTGTTGAGAGACACTGAGAGAGAAGCTAGGAAGATCAGGTAGGGTCGGAGATGCCCCAAGTATATAAGTGCAGTTTCTGTGGATACGACATCGCTCCAGGCACGGGGATCAACTACGTCCGGAGAGACGGTAGGATCCTGAGGTTCTGTTCCAGTAAATGCAAAAAAAACGTCCTAAAATTGAAGCGTGACCCCCGCAAGTTCAAGTGGACAAAACATTATGTCAAGCGCTGAACTTGGAATATGTTTTACGTTAAACGCTTGATCCAGTCTGTTGGAAAGTTTAAAACCTGTGGTTCCTCCTATAGGGGGGAGAGTTATTATGAGCGGGGGCATGTGGGCAGAGAGTTATCGACCCCAGACACTCGATGATATGGTTAACCAGACAGAGATCATCTCGAGGCTGAAGAATTTCGTCAAAGAAAAAAACCTGCCTCACCTCCTCTTCGTTGGGCCTGCAGGAGTCGGAAAAACCACCAGCATCCTCGCTCTAGCACGAGGTCTCTACGGCACGGGTTATCGGAACCACATCTTAGAACTGAACGCGAGTGACGAGAGGGGGATAAACGTGATCAGGGAGAAGGTCAAGAATTTTGCCAGAACCGCCTCCATCGCAAGCCCTGTCAGCTTCAAGATACTGATCATGGACGAGGCGGACAGCCTCACCTCGGCAGCTCAACACGCCCTCCGCCGTACCATGGAGATCTACACCCGTACATGCCGGTTCTGCCTCATCGGTAACTATTCTGAGAACATTATCGACCCGATCCAGAGCCGCTGCAGTGTTTTCAGGTTCGCACCCCTCAGTGAGGGTGATTTAAAGGGATGGATCCGGTCTATCGCAAGGAAAGAAGGGGTGGAACTCATCTCTGAGGGTCTCGATGCCATCTATGAGGCCTCTACAGGGGATTTGAGAAAAGCCATCAACCTTTTGCAGGCAGCAGCCGCGACCTCAGGGAGTACGGTTGATGACATTGCGATCTACAGTATTTTAGGGCGGGTGAACCCTGGGAAAATAAGGGAGATGCTCAACCTCGGTCTCAAGGGGGAATTCATGGAAGCGAGGGAGATCCTGAGGAGCCTTTTAGTCGATGAAGGGTTAGCCAGCGATGACATCATACGGATGATATACTCCGAGGTGATGAGGCTGGGCATACCCGAGAGGCGTAAAGTGGAGCTATCCAACGCCATAGGAGAGACAGACTATCGTCTCACCCAAGGAGCCAGGGCCGAGATACAGCTCAGCGCCTTGGTAGCAAAGCTTGCACTCGTCGGGGAAAAGAGTGGCAGATGACAGAAGGGAGTAAGCCCTGGTCCAGAAAATTCATGCCCGACACCATTGATGATGTGGTGGGGAACGAGAGGGCCCTCAAACAGCTTGAGAGATGGATGAAGTCTTGGGAGAAAGGCGTACCCAAATACCGAGCGGTGTTCATCTACGGACCCCCTGGGGTCGGTAAGACCTCAAGCGTTGTTGCCTTGGCTAATGATATGGGGTACGATGTCTTGGAGGTTAATTCAAGCGATTATAGGACAAAAAAGAACTTGGAGGCCTTGATTGGACGGTCCATCCACCAGCGGTATACTATTTTTGGGAAGCGCCGTATGATCCTCTTCGACGAGCTGGAGGGAATAAGCGGTAGGAGCGACTATGGGGGCATCGGCGCCATAGCCTCGATCATTAAGAGTTCGGAGATCCCTATAGTCCTGATCGCCACGAGCATCGCTGAGAAATGGGAAGATAAGTTTGCTCCTCTCAGGAGGATCACCCTCCACATCGAGTACCACCCCATCCCATTCGGGCAGGTTCTGACGAGGCTCAGAGGGATAGTGGATGAACTCTCCATTCAAGTAGAGGAGGAGGTCCTAGAACTCCTGGCGGAGAACTCAGAGGGGGATCTACGTTCTATCATCAACGACCTTGAATCCATCGCTCGGGGGAAGGAGAGGATATCTATGGCTGACATTGAGAACCTCAGTAATAGGGACAGGAAGGATTACACCCCAGATGCCCTGAGGAAGATGTTCGCCGCTAAGACCCTGAGGGACGCCAGGAGCATCATATCCTCCACCCATATCGGCTACGACGATCTCTTTGATTGGATCTACGAGAACCTCCCTGTCGTCCTCGACGACCCTGAGGAACTGGTGGAGGGTCTGGAAGCCCTAGCCCGTGCAGACATCCACCAGACCCGGGCCAAGAGGAGCCAGAACTACCGCCTCCTCAAATATATGTTCAACGATATGACGGGGGGCGTCTCTCTCTCCCGCCAGAGATCAGAGGGCCTCGGTCTCATCAAGATGGCGAGGGTCAAGATCGCAGAGCAGGGTCTCCCCCAGAGCGATTTCACCCTAAGGGAGACCCCTGACGGATTGAGGGTCGAGCCCAACAGATACCTAAAGAACAAGTGGAGAGGGGTTAACAACGCCCTCAGGTCCATGGGGGCTACATGGGTAAGGGGTGGAGGGTGTTGGAAGCTCCCTTATTTCAGGTCTCCTCAGCTAGTGTGGCGGTACCGGAAGACTTGGCACAGCAGACGCCGCCGCAGGAGCCTCGCCGCGAAGGTCGCAGAAAAATGCCATATATCCAGTCAAGAGGCTGTCTCCGATGTGATCCCTCTGTTGAGGGTCATCTATGAAGGTGACAAAGAGATGGGTGTGGGGATCTCAGATTGGCTCGATCTCGAAGAGAATGAGATAAAGTGGTTGATTTCCTGAGGTCAGGGTTCCTCTTCAGTCTCTTCAGGAGCTGATTCTTCCCCTTCTTCCTTCCTGCTGAGGCTGAAGTAGAGTTCATCGTACTCGGCCCTCACCTCGGCCAACTGGTTCTGGATCCTGAAGGCAAGCTCAGCCATCTCCTGGTTTGATGCTTGAGTCTTTTTCACCAATTCTCCCAGACGCATCATCTTGGAAGGGGTTATAGGGAGACCGTCGGTCCGCTGGTTCGCCCTGAGATCCATTATTGTCTTGATCACATCTGAGGGCTCAGATTTTACAGTCCTGC
>JASFTK010000020.1:0-18993 GCA_050053595.1 Candidatus Bathyarchaeota archaeon
AGTATACACTCTCCGCATGCCTTGCACCTGTCATGGAACCTCCCGATCCTCTCCGTCTCTCCGATGAACAGGGTGTCGGATGCGGGGAGGACTATCTTACCCGTGTAATCGCCGACTGTCTGCACCCCGACCCCACACGACATGACCAGTATGGCTTCGGCTTCCTCTAGGACACCCCTATGAGCCTTGAGGTCCTTCCTATCGATCCTGATGTCACACGGCTCCTCAACCATAGCCGAACCGATAACCCTGTCACCCAGCTTCTCAGCCATCTCGGCGACTTGCTCCTCTCCACCTGTCTGGCAGCTGGTCGAACAGGTCCCACAGCCCACGATGAACAGCTTCTTGTAAGGCTCGACCATCTCCTCGATCTTCTCGAACGGTTTCTGTTCAGTTATTATCATCCATTGTCACCTCAATTGATCTCCGCGAGCAGTGGCTCGAAGATACGCTCGTACAGGACGGCCATCACGTGGATTCCTGATGCCTTGGTGGTCTTCTTTATCTCCTTGATGAAGGGGCCGAAGAAATCTATGTTCACCTCGTCGTAGAGGGCCTTCCTCTTCTCCTTGTCAGGTTCCTCCTTGCACTTCTTCATGGACTCAAGCAGGCTCTTAGGGACGCTGACCCCAGGGATATATTTATCGAAGAAGTCAGCGATGCCGAAGGATTTGAGGGGGAATATACCGACCAGTGTGGGACAGTTGAATTTCTCTGTCTCTTTGAGGAACTCTTTTGTCAGGTCTATGTCGAACATGGTCTGGGTCTGGATGAAGTCTGTGCCTATCTTGACCTTCCGCCCGATCTTCAAGATCTCGGGCTCCAAAGGATGGGCGTTGGGATTCGCGGCTATCCCGACGTTGATAGGGACCTTCCCGTGGATCTCGTTTCCCTCTAGGTCAACCCCTTCATCGATGACCTTGCTCAGCATATATACGAACTGGGCTGAATCCAGGTCATAGACGGGGAGGGCGCCACTGTTGTCCCCGAGGACTGTATGGTCCCCTGAGATAGCAAGAATGTTCCTGATGCCAAGGTGGGCGGCAGCCAGAACATCCGATAGCAGGGCCAGCCTGTTCCTGTCCCTGATCACCATCTGGTAGACCGTCTCCAGCCCGACATCCCTCTGGACAATGTAGGAGGGCACCAGGGAGTTCATGAACGCCATGGCAAGAGGATTATCGGTCACGTTAGCGGCGACGACGTAAGGTTTCATCGCCTCAGCGCTGACGAGGATCTCCTCAAGCCCTGTAGTCTTCTCGGGTTCCAACTCCCCTGTAAGGACGAACCGACCGGCCCTGATCTCCTTCATGAGGTTGCTATAAGCGGGGCGTTTATTCATCATTTTATTTACTCCAAAGATCACTATTCTTGACCTGAATCGCTTTTAAGGCTTATCAAAATGCCCGTGAAGGTGACTGTCCTATTATTGTATCAACTGACTGGTCTCAGTAGCTCCTTGACATGAAGTAATCGACCATCTTGAGGAGATCCTCCTTGGCCTGGGAATCCGGGAAAGAACTGAGGATCTCCTTGGCCCTGATGGAGTACTCCCTCGCTTTCTCCTTGGCATAGTCGATGGCTCCGGTGACTAACAGGGCGTTGGTGGCGACCTCCAAGTCTTCCGGGTCTGCTCCCTCGTCCCCCAAGACCTTGAGGATGGCCGCCCGCTCTCGGGGTGGCGCCTTCCCCAGAGCGTGGATGATGATGAGCGTTTTCTTCCCCTCCCTGAGATCGCTCCCCACAGGCTTGCCCAACTCCTCCTCATCCGCCAAGGCTCCTAGGATGTCATCGACGATCTGGAAGGCGATGCCAGCATCCCATGCGAATGAGCCTAGTTTCTCCACCTGACACTGATCTGCACCCCCAGCGATAGCCCCAACCTCGGCGCAGGCCTTGAAGAGTGCAGAGGTCTTGCTACCCACCATTAAGACATAGTCCTCTTCAGAGACCTCAGCGGTGTCAGGGTAGGAGACGTCCAAGACCTGCCCCTCGCAGATAGCTATAGTGGCGTCTGTCACTCTCCGGATGCATTCTATCACCCTCTCGCAAGGGAGGGTCCCTTCTTTATGGAGTGCATACATGGCCTCATAGACTTTGGCGAATAGCAGATCCCCGCTCGCGATGGCTATAGGGGCCCCCCATTTGACATGCACTGTTGGGGATCCCCTCCTGATGGTGTCGTTGTCCATGATGTCATCGTGGACCAGTGTGAAGTTATGGAGGATCTCCATGGCTGCTGCAAAAGGCAGCGCATCCTCCGGGTCTCCCCCCACTAGTTCGCATACTTTCATGACGAGGTAGGGACGGAGTCTTTTCCCTCCAGCCTTGAATGTGTGCTTTGAGGCTTCGTAGAGAGTTACTGGTTTCCTTGGTTCAAGGAGGTTATAGATGTATTTATCCACATTCTCGGCGTTTGACTTAAGCTTCAAGAATATCTCTTCGTTGAGAGTCCTGTCCTTTTCCCCGGACATCTAGATCCGCATCACCCCCACACCTATTTTTCAGTTATCGGCTGATTCTCCTGTTTGCGAATTCCTCCGGCTCATATCCTCTGAGCCTGATCCACTCGGCGGTCTCTCCGAGGATGATCGCTGGCACCCCTTTGAGTTCTTGGATGTCTCTGGCTCCGACGAGGAACATCACCGTCTTGAGTTCCCTAAGGATACTCTCTATGTGCTCCTTGAGGACCCCCTTCCCTTCAACCGCCTTCTCAAGGAAGGGTTGGGCTATCCCCACGGCGTCCGCCCCAAGGGCTATAGCCTTGGCCGCCTCGACCCCCGTCCTGATCCCCCCAGAGGCGATGATCTTGAGATCCGTGGATCTACTGGTCTCGACGACACTGATGGCGGTGGGTATCCCCCAGTTCCACAGGGCTTCCCCCAGGTTCTCCTGTTCCTTTTTCTCCTCGACCTTTGCGATATGGTGCTCCACGGCCGCCCAGCTTGTCCCACCGACGCCACTGAGTTCTAGGGCTTCCACTCCTATCCCCTCAAGGCTCTCCGCTACCTCCCGGGAGATCCCACATCCAGTCTCCTTAGCGACGACGGGGACTCCAAGGGTGTCAGCGATTTTACCTATCTTCTCCAAGACCCCCCGGTATCGGGTTTCACCCTCTATCTGGATAGCTTCTTGGAGAGGGTTCATATGGATCACTAGGGCGTCAGCCCCGATCATATCGACGCAACGCCGGGCTTCTTCCACCCCCCACCCCAGAGCTAGCTGAGGGCAGCCTATGTTCCCCATGACGAGGGAGGAGGGGGCCCTATCCCTGACAACAGTGAACGTATGCTCTACCCCTGGGTTCTCAATGGCGATGCGCTGGCTGCCCACCCCAATGCCTATCCCCAGCTCCTCAACCACCCCTGCCAATGTGGAGTTGATCCTCTCGCCAAACTCCGTCCCCCCCGTGATGGCGGAAACGATCAGAGGGTGGGATAGACGTTTCCCAAATAACTCGGTCTCTGCGGAGACTTCCTCTAGATCTATCTCGGGTAGGGCTTGGTGTATCAGCCTCACATCCTGGAATCCGTTCCGGATGTCTGACTGGACGTCTTCATCTATGGAGAGCCTGAGATGCCTCTCCTTCCTTTTCTCTATACCGCTCAACAGTTTCACCCAGTCAAGAGAGTCCCGGTTACCGGTTCTCCCCTCAATGCTTTAAGTATCACGTCTGCCTTCGTGGCGTTCACTATCCGGACCTCTATCCCAGCTTCAACGGCGGCCCTCGCCTCCGACACCTTCCCCAGCATCCCGCCTGTGACATCTGTGGATAGGGCTTCCCCGATCTTCACGAAACCCTCCAGTTTCTCCAGAGGGAGACGCTCTATGAGCCGAGCTTCGGGGGCAAGCTTGGGGTTCGATGTGAACACACCGTCGACATCTACGCCAAATATTAGCTCGGACACACCAAGGGAGGTCGCTATGCTAGCTGCCAACTTGTCCCCTGAGAGGATGGTGAACCCCTTTTTCTTATCTAGGACAGAGTCGCCGTAGAGGACAGGGAGGAGGCCCTTCACTACAAGTCTCCCGACGATGCTGAAGTCAACTCCCCTGATACGCCCATCGTTTGTGGAGATGAAGGAGGATGGGCTAACCGATATCGCCGGAAGTCCGGCTTTAAGGAGGGCGTCCACGACTAATGTGTTGAGGGCGACCATCGCCTGGTGGGTCCTTGCGAAGCCCGATATCTGGCGTTCCGACGTGAACCCCTCCACTATCCCGTACTTCTTGGCGACTGGATGGCCGAAGGATCCCCCGCCGTGGACGAGGACGAGGGGCGTGGGCCAAGCCACCTTGATCTCCTGGGAGAGCCTCTCAATCCGCTTCTCTTCGGCTGTGAAGGGCTTATCTTTGAAAGTTATCACGGACCCGCCTAGCTTCAAGACTTTCATTTAATCCAGCCTCCGGGTCTGTACCCCCTCATAGGTGACGTTGACGATGTGGGGTTCGCCCCTGCCTCGCTTTATGGCTTTACAGATGTCTCCCAACCGGTTGGGCTCCGCTATAGCTATAATGCACCCCCCGCCACCAGCTCCCGTGAGCTTAGCCCCGTAGGCGCCTGCTCCCCGGGATAGGTGGGTCATCAGATCTAACTTTGCGATGGAGACCCCTAGGGAGGACAGTAGGCCGTGGTTGACGTTCATCAGGTCCCCGACCCTCTGGAGGTCCTTCTCCTTGAGAGCCTCTAAGCCCCTTGTCGAGACCTCCACTATGGAGTCAATGATACCCTCCACAAGTTCCGGCTCCCTATTCTTCAGGGCTCTGACCCGAGCAACGAGTCTCTTGGTGGAACGCCTCCTCTTGGAGTTCCCGATGACAAAGGGTAGCCCCCCTTTCAGTTCAATCTTCTCGATGCCGACTCCCTTCTCGTACCTGACGACCCCGCCAAAGGTGGAGATATTGTTGTCGACACCGCTTGGGGTCCCATGCACAATCTTCTCTCCCTCGTATGCGATGTCATTGATCTCCTGCCTGGTGAGGCCGCCATCGAAGAGTTCCCCGACTGCGGCTGCAGTGGCTACACAGATCGCTGCGGAGGAGCCTAAACCTGCGGCGACGGGGATATCTGAACGGACTTTGATGTCGATGCCCGAGTGGGAACCGGTCTGCTCCATGGTTTTCTGAGCTGAGACGAGCATCGCTTTGAGCCTCTTCCCCCTCCAAGCCTTCCCTTTGATAGGGGTGTAAGAACCATCCTCGAAATAACCCTCAAACCCCAAGTCGAGACAGTCGAACCAGATCTTCTCGTCAATCCTCTCTGCAACTTGGATCATGGCCCTCTTATCTATCGCGACGACGACGGCGGGACCCCTGTAAACGACGCTGTGCTCCCCGAAAAGTATCGCCTTCCCGGGGGCTGTGGCTTCGACGCTCATCCGACGTTTTTACCTCATGATCTTGGCTGAGGCGTAGCCCACGACAGCTGAGAAGTCCCCCGTAATGTCACCGCTTGTACTGTAAGAGAGCAACTCCGCTTTCACGGCGCCGAGCCTCTTACTGGCCACCAGGGCGGCGGAGACAGGGCCGTAGCCGCACATGGTCACCCGTTGTTCACTCACCCATCTCTGGAGACCTTCCTCATCCATTGAGACGATTAGGTCTATGACCCCTTGGTCCTTCCTCTGGGCTGTTCGCCTCAGCTCCATATGGGTAAGATCCGTAGATGCAAGTATAAGAGCATCCATCTCCGATACCGCCTTGGCGAGAGCTCTCCCCACCTCCCTGCTCGTCTCTAGGTCTTGGAAGCCCATGCAGATGGGCACTATCCCGACATCCCCATAGATGTACTGGAGGAAGGGGAGCTGGACCTCAAGGGAGTGTTCCCTTAGGTGTGCGGATTCATCTATGTCGATAATATCTGAGGCCTCAAATATCGCCATAGCCAGCCTTTCATCTACCTCAAACTGGCCTAGAGGGGTCTCCCATGCACCTGTCCCCCACATCGATATTGGCCCTCCAAGGCCTGTGTGGTTGGGTCCTATAAGCACGACGGCTTCGGGCTTGGCCTCAGAGGCTAGATGGTAGTAGCTGTGAGCTGCCGTGGGTCCTGAATAGACGTAGCCCGCATGGGGGCAGACGACTGCGAGGATCTCCCTGCTCCTGACTCTATCTGAGGGGGGTTCTCCGGGACCTAGGTCATGGGTGAAACAATCGTGTATGGACTCTCTCAGGCGTTGGGGATCGGCGGGGTAGAAGGCTCCGGCCACCACAGGTCGCCTGACGCCCATGAGCTCCACCTACATAGTTGACTCGAAATCGTCGATGGTGAGGGCGAAGTCTTGGTTCGGGGCGAGTTCACCGAGCTCCCGCTTGACCTGCCTGGCTAGGAGCCAGAAAGCGATGGCGATACTTCTCCGCCCCTTGTTGTTGATGGGGATGATGAGGTCAACATTTGAGAGATTGTTATCGGTGCTGCAGAACGCGATGACTGGGACCCCCACCGCGGAGGCTTCCTCGACGATCTGTTGGTCGGCAAGGGCGTCTGTGACGATGACAGCCTCGGGCTCAAAGTAACCGGAATATGTGGGGTTTGTGAAAGTCCCGGAAGTGAAACGTCCTATCCGGGGATCTGCACCGGTTGTCCCGCAAAACATGTTGACAGGCGTCTCACCGTATCTCTTGGAGGACGCGACCACCACCTTTGACAGGTTGAGCCGGGAGAGGAACTTGGCCGCGACCTGGATCCTCTCGTTCATCTTCTCCATGTCCAGGACGAATAGGCCATCGGGCCTGACCTTGTATATGAAGGGCTCCATGTCGCTGGTCTTCACCCGGGTCCCGATGTGGACCCCAGCTGACAGGAGAACCTCCTGGGGGAGGAGAAGGTTGTCGTTTGCCTCAGTCTCCATGACTAGCGTTCACCTCTCAACTCGACGCTCTCCCTCTTCTCGTGGAACTCTAGTATCTCGTCCACCAGCTCCACATGGGATAACAGCATCCTCCTACAACAGTATCTCTCGACGCCCAGGTCATCCAGAACATCTTGGGCGAGCTCTCCCTCACTGACCCGCTTCGAGAGAGACTCCCACTTATCTGCGATGACCTTACCGCATGAGAAGCATCGGACAGGGACGATCATTTTCTACTTTCAGCCTCGGATATTATGCTGATCATGCGCTGAGGGGTCTTTAAGCCTTCTCGGCGCACCTGACCATTAATCAAAACTCCCGATATAAATGTTGAGTTGAATCGAGAGACCATCGAGAGGCGGTCAGAGGTGTCGTGATCTCTGTATCTCTTTACCATCGGCTTTCAAGTTTAAATAACCATGTGAGATATGCCCAGAACCTTACCAGGGCGTAGTAGGGCCGATAGAACAGGACTATGATGGGTGTCAGGTAGACATATCTTAGATCCCCTTTTCTGGGGGATAGGAGTCCAGCTGTAATTATGGTGAATAACTCCATGATGAAATACATGACGATGCTGAGGAGCATGACGTATGGATATGTGGGGAGATAGATGATTGGCAGAGCTATCATCCATATGAACCTGATGAGCAGCACGATGACATCTATAAAGAACATATCGTAGACTGCAGCGACTAATTTTAAATCGAACCCCTCCTTCGCGAAGAGGTTCCTATGCTTCCAGATGGTCTCGGCCTGGCCACGGGTCCACCTGATCCTCTGGCGTCTCCAGTCCTCCCATCTCTCAGGGGCGAAGGTCCAGGAGATGGCATTCTCGGCGAAGGCGAGCCTTTTCCCCAGTTTCCTCATCTTGAAGGTGATGTCGAAGTCCTCTGTTATAGTGTCCCGGTCATATCCCCCTATGGATGTCACCAGGTTCTTATAGAACGCGCCGAATGCGCCGGAGATGATGAGGAGAGTCCGAGCGAGGGCCTGAAACCTGCGCCCTAGTTCCATGGAGATCAAATACTCATAGGCTTGGATCTTGACCAAGAGGTTCATGCCCCCTTGTTCCCCTCTCAGGACCCTTACATTGCCGGAGGAGGCGATGAAGTCCGGGTTGCCTAGGGGCTTAACCAGTTCTATGAGGGAGTTCCTCTCGATCAGGGTGTCGGCGTCGACGGTGACTATCACCTCTCCGGTGGCGAAGAATAAGCCATAATTCAGGGCGCCCGCCTTGGAACCGCTTGAGACATCTCTGTGACTGAGTTTGATCTGCCCCCGATTAGAATAGGGGAGAGCGAGCTGGTATGTCATATCATCGGAGCCGTCGTCCACCACGATTATCTCTTTGTTTGGATAGTTGGCTTCCAGGGCTGACTCGATTGCCCTCACTATGATCTTCTCCTCGTTGTAGGCCGGTATTATGAGGGATATCTTTGGCATAAACGTGGGATCATATTTGATGGTCACGAACTTACGATACAAGGAATTAAGGAGGAGGAACACCGACTTCCCCACGGATCGCACCAAGTCTATCAGGATCAGGGGCCAGTATGTCAGGAAGAATGTGTAAGGGGTAAAACCATAGAACCAAGTGAGAAAGTTATCAAGGAATACTCCGAACCCTGTCCAGAGATCCAGCACCATTCATTGGCAATATATCGGATAACATAAAAAAGGTGATAGATTATAGAGGTTCCCGGAGGGATCTCAGGGTCCCGGATACTCTGACCACCGTTGCAGCCACCTGGACGCCCGAGATCTGGTCAAGGAGGGCTATAGCCGCCCTCATCTCCCTGATATGGGAATGATTGCATCGAATTATCCCCTCTTGCTCTTTATGGCTGAACTCGATGAACTTCAACCCCATCTTGGACAGCCCATGATATCCGTAAACACGTCGGATGGCGTCCTTGAAGGCTCCACTGACCTCAGCGTCACTGAACTGCTTGAGCCCTGAAACCCTGAAAGCAACGTATCGGCGCTTATACCGCCTCACGGGCACCCAGAGACCTCCCTGACACCTGGGACGACGAATCCCGGGGCAAGTTTATCCCTGTTCCTTTTTAAAATACGCTTGGGATTCAGGGAGACCGTGTCAAGACCCTCCTCCTCATCCAGGTCGAAGAGCGACATTACAGACGCAAGAGTCCGGGGGTCACGTAGACCTAGGGGGTGTTGGGCTCCACTCGATGTCACTACGGGGACCCCCACCCTCATAGCATTCTCAATATCTTGTCTGATCCTACCCATCATTACATCCCATCTGTCGTCGTCTCCTACGAGGAGTTCTGAGAGGTTAAACTCGTAAGCACAGTTTGTACCAGCAGCGAGAGTGGCCTCCTGTTTATCGAACCAAGTCTTCCTCTTCCCTCGATTGAAGGGGAAGGTCAGGATATCCACCCTATGGTCTTTGGCCGCCTGTCTCGCCACAGATTTGGTGTTGCACTCCACTGCGACGATCTCGAAGCTCTTTCGTTTCCTCCGGAGATCGATTATGAGCTCGTTGGAGTTCCGCGGCCGGAGATCTAACCGGCTGACAAGGTCCAACCCGATATCAGAGGCATAACCCCTCAGATCTTCAATGGTAGTAACTTCGCTGGAGACCGCCACTGAATTGAACCCAAGCTTGACGGTGGTTTCCAACATCTCTCTCAATAATTGTTCTTCCCCGGGGTCTCTCAGGTGTAGGTCTATGAAGTGCCTCATCTCTCGCCCTCGATTATATCTGTAAGTACGGAACGTACATAGTCGATCGAGTCGGTGCCGTGAGGGGGGTAGAACCTGAACTTGATCCGGATGGGGTCGGTCTCTTCCATAACAAGTCTCCTCTGGTAAGCCTTCTGCTTGTCCAGGCGGATATAGAGGTTACTGGAATCGTCGACCCTCTCGTTGAGCTCATCTAGGAGCCGCTCCCGGTCAAGGGTGTTGAGGTTGGTGATCGTGGAGTTGAGAACCTCCGCCGCCTCACGTCGTTTGATTGTGGCGGTGATCAGGGTTATGCTGTCTTTGAAGTAGCCGCTGAAGGTCTGACTCTTGAACCTGACATTCGGTGTGCCCTCGGGTATGACATTCCTGAGGGCTCTCTCCACCTTATCCTCATCCTCAGTTGCGTGAGTGAAGACGGTGAACTCAACCCCCCTCATCCTGATTTCACTCGGATCCGCCATCTGTACCGTATTCCTATCCGGATAAGCCCTTCATAGACATTAAAGGTTCTTGGAAGGGGAACGTCTATTGAACCGTGGGAATGATCGAAGGCCCCCCAGGCACAGCCACGATCTCTGGGGACCTCCCTACCTTGTCCATGGCTATCTCAAGCGCTTCCCCGATGTCCCTCGCTGGGGTCATATGCATCTTTCTTATCGTCTGGGGGGCCACTCCTGTGACGCAGATAACCTCGCATTTTATGAGAACTCTTGCGAGGATCTGGGCTTCCCACTGGTCTACCATGAAGAACCCTGGTGTCCTGATCGTCTCAAGTATCTCCTCAGGCGTCTCATGGTTCTCCACGAGCTCCCTGAAGTCGGGATGGCCTACACCATCGACGCATTCTGAGGCGATCACCGTCACACCACCCTCCTTCACCACAGCTTCCCCAACGGTCATCCCCTTCACCGCTTGGTAGAGATCCCTGTCCAGGGGGAACCCGCCATTCGTCGTTATAACGATGTCGGCCCGAGGGACCCCCACCTTTACACGTTCATCGAGGAAATGAGCCCCCTTCCTGTGGGCTTCTTCGAACTCCCCCGTAAAGATCCCGGATACCCTTTTCTGGGGGTCTAAGGTGACATTGATGGAGAAATCGAGGCCTCCCAGTTTTGCTCCCTCCACGATCTCCTCGTAGACGGGGTTACCGCAGAGGATCCCAGCCCTCGCCTCTGGATGGTCGATCATAGGCGTTCCGTGGTTGGCCTTTATGGTCTCAAACCCAGAGACTCCTGGTAGGATGTTCTTCCCCCCACCTGTGTATCCTGCGAAGAAATGGGGTTCGATGTAACCATCCCCGATGACCAGATCACACCCGTTGACAACCTCGTTGATCCAGACCGGCGTCCCCCTTGATGTCCGTCCTATCTCAACCAGCGTGTCGGCGTCCCTGGCATAATGGTTCACCACCCCGACCCTGCGAAAGACTGCGGCTCCCAACCTCTCTCTCAACTCCTCTGCTGTGCTGGCCCTGTGAAGGCCTGTTGCAATAACGACCTTCACATCGTGATCTGAGACCCCCGCATCATTCAGTGTCTTAAGGACTGTCTCAGTTATCAAGCCACTTGGTGTAGGCCTAGTCGAGTCAGAGACTATGATACAAGGCTTCCTGCAATCCTCTGCCAGAGTCAAGAGGCTCTCAGATGCTATAGGCTCCTCCAGAGTCCTCTCAAGGGCGGATCTCGGATCTGGGATCGGCTCTATAGGCTTCGGCTCCGCAACGGTGACCAGGTTCCTTGAGGGGACCTCAGCCTTGAGCCATCCTTTCCCATACGGGAGAGATACTCTCTTGGTTTTCACGTTCCCATGGTCGTAATACCGGTATAATAGATCACTGCTTTTCCTCGGAACTCCCATATCGGATATATGGAACGTTGTAACGTTGCCGTCTGTCTCTTCTCTTTGACCCCGCTTCGCTTCCCTCGCTAGGTCAGGTTTCCATGGGTACCTTAGGTAGATTGTGGAGATAACGGACTATGTCCAATCCTAGTTCTCTCTCGTGGGTTGTGCAGAACTCCTCATGGTTACTGCAGTATCTACTTCCGCTGTTAGGGTCGGCTTTGATCAGTAGATGCATGCGGAGAGCCCCCGGTCCCAGCTTAGTAGCGAAGCCGCATCCCTCGACGGGGCAGATGAACCTCGAGATCTTCTCTCCGTCGGGGGTCAGCCTCACGTACTTCTTGAGGGGGTCCCTTATTTCGAGACTCATACCCCTCATATTGGTATTTCCGGTAACGGATATAAGAATCACGGTCCCTTGACACTAAAATCATCCTCTAGATCGAAGGGAGAGGCTGGAGGGCGAGCGTAATAACAAACTTTAACTATCAAGGGGTTTTCACTGTCCAATGCTGCGGCCGTGGCTCAGTCTGGATAGAGCGTGGGTCTTCGGATAGTCTTCTAGGGGAAAACCCATGGTCGCGGGTTCGAATCCTGCCGGCCGCGCCACCTTGAAGGCTACACTTATATTCAGGCCGGATTGATGTTGGACATCCAATAAGGTGGTTCGATGAAGAAGGATATCCTTTACTTCGAGAGACCCGGGAAGGGGAACACCGAAGAGCTGCTGGTGTTGGCGAAGGAGAGGGCTGCAGAGCTCGGGATAAGAGATGTGGTGGTCGCGACCTCCCACGGCGGGACGGCTCTAAGGGTCAGAGAGGTCTTCGACGACCCTGGGTTGAACTTGGTGGCTGTCACCATCTGTGAGGGGTTCAAGGAGAAGGGCTGGACCATAACCGACTCCGAGAGAAGGGGATTGGAGGAGAGGGGGATCGTGGTCCTTACCTCGGTCCACGCCCTGGGAGCGGATGTTTCCTCGGCTTTCTCAGAGAAATACGGCGGTACCAACCTTGTGAGGGCTGTTCGGGACACATTCTACCGGTTCGGTCAGGGGATGAAGGTCGCCTCCGAGATCGTCATGATGGCAGCGGACGCCGGGTTGATACCCATGGACAGGGAGATAATGGCCATCGCGGGTACGGGAGACGGGGCTGACACCTGCGTCGTGGTAAAGCCCGCCTATCCCAGGAGATTCTTTGAGCTGGAGATCAGGGAGATCATCGCGAAGCCCAGGTCCCTCAGCTGATCCATTGAGCCCCTCAACACGACCTTAGCTGTTAAACCCCGTTTATCTCTCCCCCTCTGGGTTCCTCGATGAGAACGTATGTTAGGATTAGCGGGGGGAGCATCAGTACAAACTGGAGGAGGAAGGGCACCTGGTGGCCGACGTTGTCGTAGAGCCAGCCCCCGAGGAACATCCCTAAGGACAGAAATATCATGGAGAAGAACCCCCGGGAGCCGTTCACCTTCCCCCTGTGTTCTCTGGGGACAAGGTCAGCGGTCAAGGCTGAAGAAGCTCCATTGATCAGGACTTGGACGAGCCCCACAAAACTCATCGAGACGATTAACCTGAAGAAGTCACCCCACACCAACAGCGGGACTGCCATGAACCACATCAAGTAGGCTGCCATGAGACCCTTCTTTTTCCCGAACTTGTCAATGAGCTTCCCTGAAGGGATAGCGAGGATTATCATGGATACGAATAGGGCGGTCATGATGTATGAGAAAGCCACGTAGTCGATGCCGAGGTCGTCCAGTATGTAGAGGGTGAAGACGGGCTGGAAGAGTCCGACGGCGAAATTTACGAGTATGGATGTAACGAAAAGTATGAATGCCGTCCGGGGGACCACCCTCCAGACGTTCACGCTCTCCTTCAGGGAACTGGGGTAGGATCCTATCATCTCCTTGAGGTCGATCTTATCAGGGTCCTCCACAGTCTCCTTGAGTCTTGACCGCAGAGCCGCGGCTATCAAGAAGCCGACGACGACCACAATGTATGAGAGCCGGACGCTGGGGACGAGACCCATCCGGGTGTACAGTATCCCTGCGATCAGGGGCGCCGGCGTGGTAGAAGCGCTGGCGATGAGCTGGATGATGCTGAAGCCCATACCCCGCCTCTCCTTGGGCACCGAGTCGGCGATTATCGCGTGTAATGCCGGCTGATAGATGCTGGTGAAACCTACCAATATGGCACCGATTAAGATCCACTCCCAACTGGGGGCGAATATGTACAGTATACGCGAGATGCCTGCGAAGAAGGTCATAGTGAAGATTATCCACCTCCGCCCATACTTGTCGGTGAGGTATCCCCCGGGTATCTGGACCAGCGCTCTAGTGATCATCTCAGCGCTGCCTATTAGGCCGATGATGGCAGCGGTCCCCCCTAATGCTTCGACGTATTTGGGATAGTATGTAGCGGGTAGCTCGCTCGCGAAGTCGAGGACCAGCCAGCTCAGGAGCATGATGAGGAAGTTGCCCTGTATGAAGCTGAACTCAGAGCGTAGCCTACTAAATAATCCTGTCTCCTTGTTATCTACCTCTTGAGCTCCCTCGATCTCCATGGCTTTTCCTCCTACTGGCAGCTGCCTGCTTCCCTGAGGGCGTCTCTTGTATCGACGAGGAGTCCCCTCATCTCCCAGATCCTCTTCTCAATCCCCTTCATCAGATTGACCTATCCCTCGTCTTCCTCGTCTACGATGTACATCCTGACGGTGTGGAGGGCTTGTAGGAAAGCCCCGCCCCTTGAAGTGATCCTGAACCCCGTGGTGTTCCCATACTCCTCCTCCTTCACAAGCCCCTTGGAGCAGAGGAACTCGACGATATCCTTAGCCCTGTCCACAGGGAGGTTCGCGCCATAGGAGATCCGCGTTATGGGGCTGATCCCCTTCCTCCTTATCGTCTCTAAAGTATCCATGTAGATATCGTAACGGGTACGTCTCTTCAAGGGGAACCAGCCACCATTTAAAATGGAGGTTCAGGCAGGCTTTCAACTTTTTCAGGCTCATAGCTGAGGCGGGCGTCTCTGTCTATATTGACCTCCTCTGTGAACTTCACCTGGCCTGTGATGATGCATCGGTTCTCGACTGTGACCTTCCTTGCGTAGATATTGACAGCCCTGCTCCCCCTTCGGAGGTATACCGTATCTGCGTAGACATCCTCCACCCTCGCTCGCTCCCTCACCAAGACCCTTCCAGCGATCAAAGGCCCCTCAGCCTCCCCCCGCCTCCCGATATCGATCTCTCCCGCCTTCGCACCGAGCCGGGTTCTCAGGGTGTTGGTCTTGATCAGATCTTGGGCCTCGATCTTCTCACCCTCGACCCTACCCCCGACCCTGACGACCCTGGCCTTGAGCACTCCTCCGATGTCGGCTTTCCCTCCGACCTTCAACTCATCCTGGAGATCTAGGTCACCCCGGACCCGGACAGTGCCACCGACATCTATGTTTCCGCCCTTACCTGACCCGTCGATCTTTACCGTCCCACCGACATCTATCGTCTGGAAGGTCAGGTCCCCGTCGCTCTTGAATGAACCCCCTACGTCAACGTGCCCGCCGATGCCCCCAGCTATCTTGACGGAGCCGCCTACCTTGATAGTACTGAAGTTGATGGGTTCTCTGGCTTTGAATGAACCCCCGACCTTGACATCGCCCGTTCTGCCCCTGACCACCTTCACGCTGCCCCCGACATCTATCTCCTCCACATCGGCCTTATCTTCCAGCTTCACCGAACCACCTACATCGATCTTCTCTGCTTCGACGGGCCCGTATCCCTTGAAGGTGCCCCCGACATTGATGAGGCCGCTCTTGGTGGAGCCCTCCACCTTGACTGAGCCCCCGACATCTATCTCTCCTACATCGGCGTCTGAATCAACCTTGAATGAGCCTCCGACATCGACGCGGGCCGCCTTGGTGTCTCCCTTGACTCTGAGGGATCCCCCGACCCTAGCTAGATCTGTCTTCATATTTCCTGAGACCTTGACCCGCCTGTCTACATCCAGCTTGATGGTCTCAAGGTCTCCTCTCACTTCCAGCTCGCCGTGACGGATCCTTATGGAGTTCTTGGCTGTGAGGTCTCCGTCGACGACGATATCGCCCCCGCTCCCCCTCAGCCTGTCCGTCTCCAGACCAGACTCGATGAAGCAGTCGTTCCTGTACTCCGTCATCCCCGAGACTTCAATGACACCCCCAGGCCGGCCAGCCTTGACAGTAGCGTCGTCTATGTAGAGGTCGCCGTCAACCCGGTTGATCTCCTTTGATGTCCTCCGGGTCACCTTGATATCTTCAGGCAATTCTACCACAAGGGATGATGGGGCGGATTCACCTTTTAAAGGTAAGATACATGGGATACTCACAAATTGTGACTATCATTCCCTGGCTTCAGGGGAGTGGGTCTCATGGATCCAGATGAAAAGGATCCCCGTGAAGAACCTGAGGGCTGCAGATATCAATAAACCCGTGTGGATGCTCTGAAAACCACTTCCCACCGCCAGTATACTGTCTGTGATGTATCCTCCCAAGAGATTCCCGGCGAAAGCAGCGACACCGAAGGCTGCAGTATTGGCTGCAAGGTAGGTTGCCCTGAGCTCTGTGGGGGCGAGATCGATTATGTAGGTAGGCCCCGAGCTCATCCAAGCCCCCATCCCCAGCCCGAGGACGACCTCTGCGAGGGCGATGTGAACCCAGTTCTGCGCAAAAATATAGAACAGAGGGGAAACCGCCATGGAGATCCGGCTGAACACAATTATGGGGCGTCGACCAATCCTGTCCATGAGGTGGCCGAAGTACCTCTGAGAGAACATCGAAGACGCCGATGAGAATATGGAGAAAGCCGCTATCTGCCAGAGCTTCAAGGCGAGTTTATCGACTATGATGAAGGGGTAGAGAGGCCATGCGAAGGCCATACCGACGCCGTAGACGATGTTGGTCAGCAGATACCTCCTCAGTCTCCTGTCGTTGAAGACCAGAGAGAGGTGGAGCTCCTCTGACTCCTGAACGGGCGGCCTCTCCTTCACTGAGAGGCTGAGGAGCCCCGAGATTATGCTGGTCCCCGCAGCTATCGCCAGGATGAGGCTGAAGGATGCTGGGGTTGTCTCCCCTGCCTGATTGATGGAGATGAAGAAGGCGACGATCATGGCGGCCAGGCTCCCGGCTTGGCTCAGGGCGTTGATCCTCCCTATGGTGGTCCCCCGGGTTATGGAGGTCGTGTAGTCCCCGAGGAGGCTGTTCCAGGCGGGATAGACTATGCTCCAGCAGAGGGCGACGCCTATGATGAGGGGCATCAGCCAGAGGGGGGTATCCACGAATATCATGGAGGCGATGAGGATGCCGTTTAAGATCCTCCCGATTGCGATGAAGACCTTCTTACCATGGCGGTCTGCGAGGCGCCCCCAGAAGAGCTGCAGGATGTTCCGGCTCAGGCTCTCCATAGCCCTGAGGACGCTCATCTGGCTCACAGTGACCCCGACAGTCACCGCCAAGAAGCTGACATACCTACGGCCAAGGCTGTCGGAGAACATCCCCATCAGACCCGTCCCATATAGGGAGGGGGAGAGCTCCAGAGCTACCTCCTCTTCAGCCTCACTCATAGAACCACTGCCAGATCGACAGAAAAGGGTGGACGATCTAAAAAAAGTTGAGGTGTGATCAGAGCCTTTGGACGGAGGATGCTTTGAAGGTGAGGTAGACCTCCTGCCCCACGTTAAGCCCCATCTCCCCCAGGGACTTATGGGTGATCTGGACCTTGAAAGTCCTGCCGACATCCACGTCCAGCCTGACGATACGCCCTAGGTCCTCGATGCGGGTGATCCGGCCCTTCAAGTTGTTTCTGGCGCTCGATTCCATGAGGTGGCTGGAGACTATGATGTCCCCGGGCCTCACGTGGATGGTGGAGCGACCCTCTCCGCTGAACGCTGCTCTCACAACGATACCCTCCCCGATGTCGACATGGGTCACCCCGTCGATCATGCTAGAGTCCCCCGTGAAAACATTTGATGACCTAGTGAACCGGGCCATCTCGGGCGAGGGCTCGACGAACAGACTGCATGGCTCCCCGATCTCCACCACCTCCCCCCTATCCATGAGGACGATCCTGTCTGAGAGTTCCTCCGCCTGCTCTAGGTTATGGGTCGCCATCACCACAGTTACATCATCCCTCCGCCTAAGCATCCCGATGGTATCCTTCACGATGGAGAGGCTCTCAGGGTCGAGGTTAGCTGTCGGCTCATCCAGGAGCAGCACCTCGCAACCCAGGGCAAGCGCCCGGGCCAGTGAGAGGCGCTGTTGTTCACCTCCTGATAGCTCACTAGATCTCCGATCCCGCAAACCCTCGAGTCCCACTGTGGTGAGGGCCTCCCTCACCCTCTGCGTTATCTCACTTTCCTTGAAACCCCTCACCCTGAGGCCGTACTCGACGTTGCTCGATACGGTCCCCTTCAGGATGACGGTCCGCTGGAAGACCATGGTGATCCTCCGCCTCACCTCTGGGAAGTTCTTCCCGTCCACCTTCACCCCATCGAAAAAAACCTCCCCCATGGTGTTGGTCTCCAGACCCGCGATGATCCTGAGAAGGGTCGTCTTCCCCGATCCATTTGGACCCAGGAGAGTGAGGGCCTCCCCCCTCTCAACAGTGAAGCTTACACCACGGAGGGCGTCAACCTCCCCATAACGCTTGGTTATCCCGTGTAACTCGATCAAGGTCAGATACCCCTCCGGGTCAGGTGGATAACGAGGTTTACGGCTCCGACGATGATCATCAGGACTACGGCGAGGGCGATGCCGAGGGCTATGTCTCCTCTCCCGGTCTCTAGGGCAATGGTTGTGGTCAGGACCCGAGTGGCTCCCCTGATGTTCCCCCCGACCATCAGCGCGACCCCGAGTTCAGCTACCGCCCTGTTGAAGCTAGCGGTCACCACCAGGAGCACCTCTCCCAGGGACTCCTCGATGACGGTGAGATTCGCCCTTGCCTCTGAAGCCCCGAGGGTCAGGGCGAGGTTCCTGATCTCGGGGTCCACCGCCTCGAGGGTGTTGGCGACGAAGCTCACTATGATGGGGGTGATCAGGACAGCCTGGCCCAGGATGACGGCTGTGGGGGTGTAGAGCAGGTTGAGGGAGCCCAGGGGCCCTGACCAGGAGAGAAGCAGCCAGAGGAGGAGTCCCAGGGTCACCGTGGGCACACCCAAGAGGGCGTTGAAGGCACCCCTGACCAGCAGCCTCCCCCTGAAGCTGCCGAGGCCGACGAGGATCCCCAGGGGGATGGACCAGCAGGAGGCCAGGAGGGTTGCAGCACCGGATATCGTCAAGGAGCGGAGGGTTATCTCCATCAGAGCGGGGTCCAGACTGACTATCATAGACGCCGCCTTGAACAGCCCTTCCAAGATAAGCGAAGCCATACCAGACACACTCAACATCGTCACAGATTAAACCCTGAGGACGCTCGCTCCCTAGCCAAACAGATCCCCAGCATCAACCCTGAAGCTCTCATGACACTCAGAGCCCTCATGGAATGCAGCGGCCTCTATCCAACCTGCGATCTCCGGGTCAAATCGGGACTCTAGCAGCGAGACAGCCGGGTTGAAGAGATAGACGCCGTAATCC
>JASFTK010000021.1:0-18151 GCA_050053595.1 Candidatus Bathyarchaeota archaeon
TGCCGATGTATGTTTCGACCCCTTTCCTCGGCCTCGGTTTAACTTTGACAGGTCTAGGCATGATCATGGTTGTATACAGTTTCATGCAGGGAGGAGGACCCAAGTCGGAGCCCAGAGCGAGGGATGCAACCTACATCGGACCGATACTCGTGGGTATCAGAGGGAAAAACAAGTGGGTCGTTATCGGTTTCATTATGATCGCCATTCTCTCCCTGCTGATCTTATTTTCGAGGGTCTTATCCCTGATTGCGGGATGGTGAGAAGCTCATAGTCCGCTGTGAGATCTGCGGCGTACACGGTGCAGACTCGTTGTGTATAATATGTGGGAAGGTAGTCTGTGATCGATGCTTCCATGGCTTCGGCGAGATATGCAGAGATTGTGTCCCTAAGAGTATAACTCTGAAGACCTCCAGGGGGAGATTCGTCTCAAGCCTTAGATGGATGGGAGTTCTCTTTCTTATTGTCGGCCTCCTAGTGACCTCAATGGCCTTCGTCCAGGGGAATGCTGAGGGTTTGATTGTTATATTCCCTTTCGTAATCGGAGACATCAATGGATGGTTGGCGGTCGCCCTGACATTGGCTTCAATCAGTCTTTTCATCACAACATCCTTCCTCCCTTGGATCATCTTCAACAGGGAAAGATGGATTGAGAAGAGGAGAACTTTCTGGGAGGTTAGCGCCCCTGGTCAAGAGAGGACGGATTATATGATCACCGTCGATCTCCCGAAAGGTCTGGAAAAAACGATCTTCATTGAAGAGAGAGAAAACGTGATCCACCTCAAGAGCAGCACAGATAATTCCTTCCACAGGAGTTATTCTTTGCCAGTTGGGTTTGAAGTGGATGAGTACAGGTATGAGTACCAAGAAAATTACTTACTGATAATACTGAGCCTCATGAGAGAATCCGGGTATCCTTACGGATAGCGAAACAGGGAAACAATTGACTTATTGTAGAAAGGGTTTTATCAACTGTCCCGCTTCAAGTCTCCGGACAAGGATGCCTAGAATCGTCAACTTGGGAGATCGTTCCACGAGGCTCAAGGGAGTATCATTGATAGTGGGGGAAGGCCTCTGCAGCAACATCTACACCGTAGGCAACGATGATGCCTTCGTGATCGACACCGGAGTCGGGAACTACGCCAATCCCGTCTGGCCCCAACTGTCGGAACTGGAGATCACTCCCGAGAAGGTCAAGGGGATCGTCATCACCCACGCCCATCACGACCACGCTATGGGAGCCTTCAAGATACTGGAGAGAGCTGATCCCAAGGTATTCATCCACCACCTTGACACCAAGTACATCGCCAGCCGGATAGGCCCAAACTTGGTAAAGGTCGAGGAAGGGGACATCATCGAGACGGAGTTATGGCCCCTCAGAGTGATCTGGACCCCTGGGCATACTGAGGGTGGTATGTGCCTCTACAACGAGGAGGAGAGGGTTCTCTTCTCAGGGGACACAGTTTTCCCTGACGGCTTCTATGGGAGATACGACGGAGAGTCCGGGGGCCTCGAAGCTCTCACGGACTCCCTCAGGAAACTGACAGAACTCAAGGTTGACATCATGCTTCCAGGCCACGGCAGCCCAGTCTTAGAGGGTGCTGGGGATCACATTGAGAGGTCCTACCGGAACGCTTCTTTCGCCTAAACCACTTAAGTAGGTACACCCTTCATTCTAAAGAACGTTGATTGACATGGTCGAGAAGAATCTTGACTTAAGGAGTGACACAGTGACCAAGCCCACCCCTGAGATGAGGGAAGCTGCCTACAAGGCTGTGGTGGGGGACGATGTCTACCGTGACGACCCCACAGTCAACAAGCTGGAGCGTCTGGCCGCTGAGATACTAGGGAAGGAGGCCGGCCTATTCGTCACAAGCGGGACCCAAGGGAACGCCGTCTCAATCCTCTCCCACACCGACAGGGGGGACGAGATCATCCTCGAATCCCGGAGCCACATATACCTCAACGAAGTAGGAGGCCTAGCGGTAATCGGAAGCCTCATGACCAAGACTATAGACGGGGAGAGCGGCTGGATCAATCCCGAAAAAATCAGGGCTTCTGTGAGAGGCGACAACATCCACCACGCCCCCACCTCTCTCCTCTGCATCGAGAACACACACAACACTGCGGGGGGTATCCCCCTAACAGTGGACCAGATGAGAGCTGATTGGGAAATAGCCAAGGAATGCAACTTGGGAGTGCATCTCGACGGCGCCAGAGTGTTCAACGCCGCCATAAGCCTTGGCATCGACGTAAAGAAGCTGACACAGTACGCCGACACAGTCCAGATATGCCTGTCTAAAGGCCTGTCAGCCCCCATCGGCTCATTAGTGGTCGGACCAGAACACCTCGTCGATATAGCGCGGAAGTACCGGAAGATGTTGGGAGGGGGGATGCGTCAGGCAGGGATCATTGCGGCCCCCGGCATCGTCGCCCTCACCAAGATGGTGGACAGGCTCGCGGACGACCATGACAACGCCAAGTTACTCGCCGAGGGGCTGAGGGAGATAGAGGGAATAGAGATCCTCTACCCGGTTAAAACCAATATGGTCTACATAGACCTCTCTGGCCTTGGATGGACGGGGAAGGAGTGGGGTGAGGCGTGTGCCAAATTGGGCTGGCTGAGCAGAGGGAGCACCCCCGTCGTCAGGCTGGTCACTCATTACGGTATTGAGAGGGAGGACATCGAAGCCTTCCTAGATGGGATAGTAGACCTAGTCCCAAAAGTCTGACCCCCTCATCCCTCACACCTTTATAATTCCTCGATCTCTCTCATTCTCTATGACCGTTATCCCAGCCGATGAACTGACAGAACTTGGAGCCGACATCTTCGAGGTCCAAGGGGTAGACCGGGAGCGGGCGGAGTTCATCGCCCAGACTCTGGTAGAGGCAAACCTCACAGGCCATGACAGCCACGGCGTCTTCTATTATGTCACCTACTCTGAACGTATCGAGGAGGGGCACATCGTCGTGGACGCCGATCCCATCATCGCCAAGGAGACCCCAACCACTGCCCTCATAGATGGGAGATGGGCCCCAGGTCAGATCACCGCCAGACGACTCATAGAGTTGGCTGTCCAGAAAGCGAGAGACAACATGGTGGGCGCCGTCGGAGCCTTCAACTGTAACCATATCGGGCGGGTTGGATATTACACAAACTGGGCTTCCAGACAGGGAGTTATCGCAATGATGTTCGTCAATGTGGGGACCCCTGCAGTCTCGGTCTACGGTGGCCTCGGGAAGATCTTCGGGACAAACCCCATCAGCGTTGCTGTACCCACTGATGAAGCCAGCCCCTTCCTCTTGGACTATGCGACCTCGGTGGTGGCATCTGGTAAGCTCTCCGTGGCTAGGGCGAAACATACCAAGATCCCTATCCACTGGGCCAGGGACAGAGATGGAGATCTGACGGACGATCCCTTCGCCGTGAAGGACGGGGGCTGGCTCCTCCCCTTCGGACTCTACAAGGGCTACTGCCTCCAGCTTGTATCTGAGCTCTTGGGGGCAGTCCTTACGGGTTCAAGGACCGGGACAGACCCTGACCGGACACCCCCTTCACCCAACGGTGTCTTCGCTGTTGCTGTCAACCCTGAAGCCTTTGTCGGGTTGGATCCTTTCAAGGCTGGAGCTGATAAGTTACTTGGGGAGGTCAAAGCTGTGGAGACTGAGCCCGCGCGGAGGGTGATGACGCCTGGTGAACCCGAATGGGAGTCCAGAGAGAGGAGGCTCACAGAGGGGGTGTCCATCCCCCAGGAAACCTGGGAAGGGATAGTGGCCCTGTCCGCTAAGCTTGGCGTCGAGGTCCCGGGTTAGACAGTCTTCCTCAAGGTCCTACCGGCCAGTTTCCCGGTGTATCTCCCGTTATCGACGGTCAGTCGGCCATTTACGAAGACGTACTTGATTCCTTCAGGGTACTGGTGGGGGTCTTGGTAGGTGGCCCTGTCGATGACTGTGGTTGGATCGAAGAGGGTGATGTCAGCGTTGAAGCCCGGTTTGATGAGGCCCCTGTCGTGCAACCCGAATTTCTGTGCGGGCATCGAGGTCATCTTTCTCAGTGCCTCTTCCAGTCGTAATATACCGAGCTCCCTGACGTATTTCCCGAGGATCCGGGGATAAGTGCCGTATCCTCTGGGGTGGGGTTTCCCGCGCCTCATGACCCCTGTGGTACTACCGCTCCCGGAGTCGGTCCCTACCATCTGGAGGTAGTGGGCCATTATCCTCCTTACATCCTCCTCGTCCATCGCGAAGATCACCATGCCCACCGCTCCTTCCTCCTCAAGAATCAGGTCGTAGAGGCTGGTGAAGGGGTCTGGATCCCCTCTGAGGCCTTGGATCTCCCTTAGATTCTTCCCCTCTGAGGTCTTGTTGACCTCCGACTTGACGCTCGTGACATAGACTTTATCCCAGCCGAGTTCTCCAGCAAAATTCTCCCACCCCTCTATACCATCCTCGATGTCCCGCTTCATCTTGGCTCTCAGCTTAGGGTCTCCCAACCGCTCCAACAGTCCCTCCATACCACCTTCGTGAGCCCATGGGGGGAGGCAAGTGGCTAGAGAGGTGGAGCCCGCGGTATACGGGTACTGGTCGACGGTTATCTCAAGTCCTCGTTGTCTCGCCTCCTCGATCAGGGCTAGGGACTCAAGGCTCTTCCCCCACAGGGACTTGGTTGCGGCTTTGTGGTGGCTTATCTGGACTGGGATATCCGCTGCTATTCCGATCGCGATGGCCTCCCTCAGTGACTCCATCAGTGTCTTCCCCTCTCCCCGCATGTGGGTGTCGTAGATGCCGCCGTATCTTGCTGCGACCTTTGTTAGTTCTATGATCTCATCCGTCTTTGAGTAGATTCCCGGGGAGTAGATCAGCCCCGTGCTGAGGCCGAAGGCACCGGATTGCATTGCTTCTGCTGTGTGCTCTCTCATCTTCTCAAGCTCCCCGGTGGTGGGTTCCCTGGCTTCGAACCCCATGCTGGCTATCCGGATCGCACCATGTCCCACCATGTGAGCGATATTAGCCCCTAGGGCTGCCTTCTCTTCCTCCTTCAGGTATCCGTCGAAGGTCTCCCAGGTTATATCCAGCTCAACCCCTGGAGGGAGCCATCCCGCCATACTCCTCTCAATCTCCTCCTTGTAGTCGAGGTTGACAGGCGCAAGACTTGAGCCACACTGCCCAGCGACCACGGTAGTAATCCCCTGCATCACCACGCTCTCCATTTCGCGATAGAAGAGGGTGGAAAAATCAGCATGGCTGTGGGCGTCAATGAACCCCGGCGCCAACACCAGCCCCCCGGCATCGATAATCCTTTCGGCATCGCCTTCGATCTTCCTACTTATCGCGGCGATCTTACTGTCGGAGATAGCTAGGTCCCCCTTGTACCAGGGATTACCTGCACCGTCGATAATCTTCCCGCCCTTGATTATGACATCATATGACAATAGGTCCACAATGAGGTGAAAGGCTGCAAGGAATTAATAATCTTCTTACGGAAGTCTGTCTGAATCGGTATCTATATCGAGGTACAACCTTTTATGAAAAGTCGGATTCATACGCTCCATGTCTAAATTAGATGTAGATATATTCGTAAAAAGTCAGATCGAGATTATCAGGGAGACCCTCGGTGGCGAGAAGGCCCTGGTAGCGGTCTCCGGTGGAGTCGATAGCACAGTCTCCGCTTTGCTTGTCCACAAGGCGATCGGGGACAACCTTGTATGCGTCTTCATCGACGACAACTTCATGCGCCAGAGTGAACCGGAGAATGTGAGGGCGATGCTCTCATCTTCACCCCTGAATCTACCCGTGAATATCCTAGGTGAGAGGGATAGATTCATGAGAGCACTAGCGGGGCTTGAGGATGCAGAGGAGAAGCGGAAGGCCTTCAGGGAGACTTTCTACCAGACATTGAGCGACGCCTCTCGCGCTGAGGGATGCCAGTATCTGGTACAGGGGACTATCAAGGCCGATATCGAAGAGACCGCTGGTGGTATCAAGACCCAGCACAACATCTTAGAGCAGATAGGTATCGACCCTGTGGAACGGTTCGGATTCACCGTAATTGAGCCCATCGCCTCCCTATACAAGTATCAGGTGAGGGAGGTCGCCCGGTATCTAGGTGCACCCACAGGGGTCTCAGAGAGGCAACCGTTCCCAGGCCCAGGGCTCTCAGTGAGGGTGGTCGGTCTCATCACCGAGGAGAAGCTCCAGCTGTTGAAAATCGCTACGGAAGTGGTGGAGGAACGTTTCGCGGAGCACAAACCGGCCCAGTACTTCGCGGCCATAATGAGTGGAGAGACTGTGGAACCGCCCCCCGAGTTGTGGGGGATGGTTGCCAACGCTCTTGATGTCAATGAGAGACATGTGAATATCAGGTATCTCAAGGAGAGGGGCACTGGCATGTTTGAAGGTAACAGGACATACGGCAATGTGGCTGTCTTTTCGGTCGAAGAGGGGGATTCTGGGGCTGAAAACCTAGGTTACGATGAGTTAGAGAGAGCGAGGGAGGCTATCCAGAGTTCCCAGCAAGACATCTCCAGGGTGCTCTATGGGGTTGCAGGGAGAGACGAAGACGGTTATTATATCTCCATGAGAGCCGTGGAGACCCAGGACTTCCTCACCGCTGAGATATCCAAGATCCCCTTGGAGACTCTGAACAAGTCAGCATGGGAGATATTAGAGGCCTGCCCAAGGGTCTCCAAGGTCTTCTATGATGTGACGCCGAAGCCCCCTGCGACAGTAGAATACGAGTGAAGGGTGTCGGCCTAGTCTAGGCCCAATTCCTTTCTCTGGTTCAGGACTCCACTCTCAAGGTATGACAGGTCGTTACCGATTGTGATGAAGTTGTACCCCTTCTCCATACGGTCCTTAATTGTCTTACCTGATCCCATGTGTACGCCGGTCGCCTTCCCTGCAGCCTGAGTGGCTTCGAAGACCCTGTCGATGGCTTCCTGCACCTCAGGGCGGGATTGGTTACCCAGGTGGCCGTATGAGGCTGAGAGGTCGGCAGGTCCGATATAGCTCACGTCGACCCCTTCGACTGAGACGATCTCCTCGATGTTCTCAACGGCTTCCTTGGTCTCGATCTGGCAGATCAACAGTATCTCCTCGTTTACCGTCTCATAGTATTCGGGGTCGAACTTGGCAGCTCGCCTCGGTCCACAGCCTCTGAGCCCTTCAGGGGCATATCTGGTCGCCTTGACAGCCATCTCTGCCTGTTCCTTGTTGTTGACCCAGGGCACCAAGATACCATAAGCCCCGATGTCCAAGGCTCTCTTGATGGCAACTAAATCATTCCACCAGACCCTGACGATAGGTGTGGTTTCCGAGTTCCCCCTCATGGCCTGCATCAAGGTCTGGGACATGTATATGTCGAGGGGGCTGTGCTCTGTGTCGAAGACGAAGTAGTCGAACCCCAGGGTCGACATCATCTCCGTGGCCATCGGGCTCTCAAGTGTGATCCAAGTGCCGTATACCTGATCCCCTTTCTCTAGACGCCTCTTCAACTCATTCCTCAAGATATAATCCTCCTAACTGGTGTTGATAGGTCAAGGGAGGGGGTATATAGTATTAACCATCCTAAACGGTAATGTCATAAAATTTGCAGTATTGTGAGATTAGCGCCTAAATCACTGTTCATTGTGCTAAAATAAGATATGGAAGATCCCCTGTATGTACGCTTTTTAGAGAAGAAATTAAAAAGGATGTCCCGCGTGCGGTTAAACAACATAATGGTAGAGATAGATGTCGAAGGAGCTGCTGAGGGTTACATAGAGCTGTTCAACAGGAAAGGGGTAGACTATATCTTCAGCTCACCTGGGACCGAGTTCCTGCCCCTCTGGGAGTACCTTGCGAAGTATAATGGTCAAGGAAAGAGGCCCTACTACATCAATGCGAGGCATGAGGGCACCGCGCTCTCTATAGCGAAGGGGTATGCCATGGTCACAGGTCGACCCCAAGTAGTCCTCTCCCATGTCCTTGTAGGGCTCCTCCATGGGGCTATGGAGTTGAGGGCTCTATTCATCGACCAGATCCCCGTTGTTCTTATCGTTGGTCAGACCTGGACCCACGACGAGGAGATATATGGGGGGACGCCAGGCTCTCACTATCTTTCGTTCACTCAGGTCGGGGGGCAGTCGAGGGTCGTCCAACCTTATGTGAAGTGGAGTGAGAGCCCGGTATCCAATGAGACAATACTTGAGACCATGGACAGGGCCCTGGACATCGCATCAGAGGGCCTTAAGGGGCCGGTGCTCCTTGCATTGTCCCGGGAACTGATGTTCGAGAAGAGGACCAAGATGAACATCCCCCATGAAAAACCTCAGCCGACCCGTATCCAAGCAGACACTGATGAGATCAAGACTCTGGCCAGACTACTTGGGAAAGCCATGGATCCCATTATATTTACCAGGTACCTCGGTCGGAACAGAGGGGCTGTATCATCTCTTGTAGAATTAGCGCAGCTATTATCCGCACCAGTGTTCGAGACCCCTGGCTACATGAACTTCCCTACTGACAACCCCCTCCACATAGGCTACGACATCAGTCCATTTGCCCCCGAGTCAGACCTCATACTCGTCATCGACAGCAGCGGTTGGCCCCCCTGGTATCCGCCTAAAAGTATCCTGCAGGAGAGTGAGGCAAAGATTGTTTTCATGGACTTGAACCCTCTCCAGACGAGATACCCTTCCTATGGGTATCCAGCAGACATGCTGATCAAGGCGGACAGCGGGCTCGCTCTCCCAACCCTAACTGAATATCTGAGGGGACGATTAGACGGATCATCGGTTAGGCTACAGGAGAGATCGAGGAGATGGGAGGCTGAACATAAGAGGATCAGGGATGAATGGGAGAAGGAGGCTCTCAAGACTGAGGGAGATATCCCAATCGACCCGAGGTGGCTGTGCTTTAAGGTAAACGAGGTCATCTACGGAGATACAATCACAGTCAATGAGACGATAACCCATGGAAGGATAATACATAGATACATCGAGAAGAACAGGAGACACCCTGGAACCCACTTCGAGGCGGCTGGTCCTGTTGCTCACACAGGGTTAGGTCAGGGGCTTGGAGTAGCCCTCGGCGTCAAATTAGCCAACCCCGATAAGACAGTCATCGCCCTCGAAGGGGATGGCAGTTTCAACTACAACCCTGTACACGCATGTTACGGGCTAGCCCAAGAGTACAACCTGCCCTTCCTGACAATAATCCTGAACAACCAAGGATACGCTGCAATGAAGCAACACACCAGTTATTACCCAGGGGGGTGGTCAGAGAGGATGGACCGCTATTATGGCGTATACATGAGACCCAGACCAGAATATGTGAAGATCATAGAGGCATTCGGAGGATATGGGGAAACAGTTGAAGACCCCGCTGAATTAGAGCCCTCGCTCACAAGAGCGCTCGATGAATTAAAGGAGAACAGAGTGGCTCTTCTAGACGTAATACTGAAACCCCCATAATCATGTGTGTACACCCCTGATCTATGCGCGAAAAAGAAGGACGCATTCAACCGGAAAACTGGTTATACTATACAGCCGGTTAATCCTTCAATCTGTCAGGCTGGGGAATCGGTGTTGGCTTTAGAATTCCTCTTCTGAGGATCTGTCCTTGAGAGCCCAGTACACACCTTGGAGGATCTTGTAGAGGGCGTAGACCCCGAATATGTTGGTACCGAGGATGAGAAGAAGCCTGATTGGATCATCCAACTCCACCAGAGATCACTCAAACCACTACGGTACACACATACATATAAATCCTGAGAAAAAGGGAGCCTTGACACCAGAGGGTTACCTAGACCCGATGTAGTCCACTATCGCGTCTGCCAAGTCCTCTATGTAGCGTCCCCCGTGTTCACTCCTCGCCTTAGCCGGATCCCCCAAGATCCCTATTGGTGAAAGAGCTCCTATCCCCTCCCTGAAGATTGTCTCAGCTGCCCCTTCATCAAACTCTCCCATGAAGCCCCTGGCCTCAGGTATCTTCTCCCCTCTCACCAGGTCTCCCCTGCTCCACATGATCATGGAGACCTCGGCCTCCCCGGCGTGAGCCCCGGATTCTTCTATTGTCACGCCGAGCCCTTTACTCGTCTCTTGAATGATAGCCACAAACCTTTGTAGGTCTGTGTATGATATGATCTCCACGTCTTCGTAGGTTTTCTGGAGCTCCGGTGTTACCTCAGATATGGGCCCGAAGTTCCCTCCATGGGAGGGGAGGATAACTATCCGTCTGAACCCTTGTCTCGCCAGGCTGTCAACGTAGTCTCGGAGCACCCTCTGGAGGGTGCCCTTCTTGAGGGTGATAGTCCCGGGAAACTGCATATGATGTTCGGAACAGCCCAAGTTCACAGTGGGCCCTTTTAGGGCACCTTCGAGTCTACCGACCACTGCGAGGGCTAATTCGTCCCCGAGTATGGTGTCGGTCGAGACGGGGAGGCAAGGCCCGTGCTGTTCGTTGCTCCCGACAGCGAAGACCACAGTATCAACCCCTGACTCTAGGGCTTCTCTTACCTCGGGAGAAGTCATCTCAATCAATTCGATTGTCGAAAACTATCAAACCACGACAGCGATTCTGTCTTCAATTGACTTTAAGATTTTACATCAGATCATGCCCACTCGGGGTCTGAGATAACCTGGCTGGTAGATCAGGCTGAGGTCAAGGGGAAAAGTTTTCTTACTCTAAGAGGGATCAGCTTACGGTATGTATTCTGAGAGTCACTGTCATCTTAGGGGTATAGGTGAGGAGACTGTAAAGAAAGCTGAAGAGGCCGGTGTCAGGTTGATATTGGCGGCGGGTATCGATATCCTCTCTTCAATAGAGGCTGTCTCGACAGCATCTAAGTACGGGATAGTGAAAGGGTGCGTTGGCATCCATCCCTGGAGGGCTGACGAATTAAGGCATGAGACCTTGAGTGAACTAAGGATTCTTGCAGCCGAGCCCGAAGTAGTCGCGATCAGCGAGATAGGACTAGACTACAAGGGGCGCAGGACTCCCCAATGGGAATTCACCGAGGAGTATATCGACCCCGAGATACAGCGAAAAGCTTTCAAGGAGCAGATCAGGCTAGCGAAAGAACTCAATCTACCCGTACTGGTCCATGATAGGACTCCTGGAGAGGGGGTGCTCGACATACTAGAGGAGGAGAGCATAGCTGGGATAGGGGCTGCTATCCACGGATTCAGTAAGGGATATGACTATTCCAGACGCAGCGTCGATATGGGAGTGTATCTATCCATCGGGAGGAGGTCGATCCAGGAGGATAACGGTGAACTGATGGACACCATCCGCGATATTCCTCTAGAGTGGTTGCTCACCGAAACGGACTCTGGTGACCCCACGGGGGTGCTGGAGGTAGCTGAGAAGATAGCAGAGTTGAAAGGTCTTAGTGCGGAAGAGGTTGGACGGGTCACCACCGATAACTTGAGGAAGCTCATCAAGGCATAGAATCCCAAACATAAAATCCCTCAAAAACCTGAACCTAGCTCTAGAAAACCCATGTCGATAGGGATTAAAGCCAGTTATGTGGCTGTCTTTGATGGCGAGGAACACCGGTTCCTCCACCACCAGCACCGTGTCCACCGTTTCAAGTAGCTCTCCAAGCTTATTCTTAGACAGCGGGTGGACCATTGTTAAGCACATGACAGGGAAATGGTGCCATTGGTCCCGGTCACAGTCCCTTAGCTACCTTGTGAATTTACTAAGGTCCACCCAAGCCGTCGCGACGCAAAGGGGTATTGAGAACTCGACAACCCTTTCAGTATACTACCTTGGGGGTGGGGTACAATTCAAGGACGAGTTTTTGCAAGAAGAGAAATAAATGAAATATCCCGATTCAGGATTCTCTATAAAAAACAAATCTCTCTCGGTTATCAATGACCCTCTTTATCTAAGAACCTATTTTGTTAATCCTCTCGACTTTATCCGTGTTGAAATATACCTTTTAAAATTCACGTACACACTTTCAATTATATCTTAGTCCACGACGCTCATTGTTAAAATAATGTATACCTGTCACGTCAGCTGCAATATGGTGATAATGGCTTTAATGAACACCGTTCCGAGAACAATGGGTATACATGGCGCGCAGAAGTAAAAGATGCTAGGTCGTGTAATATTCTTTATACCCATTTTATCTCGGGTTCATCTTTAGGAGGAGGTTCGGGATGTTTTTCAGGGTATCCCATCACTATGGGGCCAAGTATGCTCTCCTCCGCCTTCAGCTCTAGGATTTCAAATGCCTCAGGATCATATTGGGCCAGTGCGCCCCACCCCACGTAGCAGCTCCCGAGACCGAGGGAGTGGGCTGCGAGCATCATGTTCTCGCAGGCGAGGGCGCAGTTTACACTACTGGGCCCTATGATGAAGACGATGACCGGCGCGGAATAGTAGACGGGATCTTCCCGGTCCACGTGTGTTGAGTAGATCTCATATCTCTCCGGCTCGTCCTCTTCCAGGGTCTCCATAACACTCCTCCATTCCGGAATGGTCGTCTCACTCAATCTCTCCCTGAGTTCCTCATCCTCCACCACCACGAATCTCCACGGCTGTAGATTCCCCGCCGAGGGGGCCCAGTTCCCCGCCTCAATGACCTTATCGACGACCTCCCTGGGGAGCGGATCCGGCTTATAGTATCTAACAGACCTTCGGTCCTTGATCGCCTCAAGGACGGGGTTCTTTTCTTCCTCAATCTTCCCTTCTTTTTTCATTTATGCATCTATCCAATCATAGACTCCAGCCAGATGCTAAGAAGGAACGCGCCTGCTCCAAAGAGGGCCATTCTAGCTCCCCTGAGAAGCGGGTTCCCATTGCTATCTCTACTCATATAGGCACCCACCGTGAATATCGTGATCAGGGCTAGGGCGATGGATGTCCAGACAGCTATTTTAAGGGGCATCAGTCCCAAGGTGGTCAAGATGAATGGGGATATCGCTATAATGCAGGAGGAGAGGGGTGTGATGAATACCACGACCGTTGCTAGCAAGGCCTTTAGGCGTATTGATTGGAAGTGTACGGTTTCCTCAAGGTTTGTCAACATAGCAACCTCAAGATCATCCAACTTCTTCTCCTCCTCTAGAGCCTCCGCCTCATAGACGCTGACCGCTGACGATATACCCAGGGCTAGGCTGCTAGCTATAGATGTGACGAGTATTATTCGGGTATCTGGGTGGGCCGTGAAGGCTAGACCAGATATGACGCCTAGCAGGGTGAATGTCGCGTCGAAAATTGTGTTTATGAAGAATTTGCGTATGTCAGGACCGATCTTATAATTCCTAATTCAATCCAATTTCCTGTACGCACCGGGTCCTCGTAACAGTTCACTCCTAATAAAACTTATGTTAAGAATATCTAGACCCTTATCGAATGGGGAGCCTCAACACGGTGTCTGTGAGACCCCATCAAGAACCTCGTGAACAACGCGCAGAGGAGCGATATCAAGACGGTAATCATCAACGGGGAGATCGTCGTCGAGGGCGGGGTGCTCCAACCATAGATGAGGGAGGGTCGTAACTGAAGTTCAGGAGGCTGCTGAGAGGATCTGGAGCCGGATACCCGAGAACCACTATCTAAAGCAGACTGCGGACCAGATCTCACCCCAATCCATAAAACCCTGGGTGAACTGAGGGCCGTCCTCAACTGAGACCCCCACGGTCTGATGAGGCTCCTTTATAGAGTAGATGTAATTGTTTTTCGCTTAATGGAACACTTTCCCCTTTTTTGGAAATAAATGCAGTAAATGGATAAAAAGAGATGATTTTCCCATAAGAGTGATAATTATTGCTTATTTCGTTAGAGAAGCCTTATATCTAAATTATGTGAGATAATAGCTTGGAAAAGGTGGCAAACATGAAACGAAGAGTCGTTGCATACTTCCTTTCGGCGGCGTCTGTTTACCTCACGATAAGCCTGCTCACTAAAGCGTTTATCGACCTGATGATGAACTTCAACCTATCAATTATGTAGACACGCCCCTTGACTAATATTCCTTAAAGAACCTCAGCAGGGGTAAACGGGTTTTATCTTTTACCGGCCTAAGGAGCGGTCATATATACATCCCTGCCCATCTTGAATGCTTTGAGGTTTGTATCTAGATAAGAGGGTCTCACCTGCTTCTTGATAGTTTTAATAATTTTCCGCTCCTTGAAGGGCAGTTTTTTTCCGGCTGAGAGCGCGCCCAGCATCACCATGTTGGTGGCTATTGCATCACCTGCCTCCTCGGCTATTGATGTGGCGTTGAAAGCAACTAGATTGGGGGTGATCTCTTTTAGGAGGGAGATTAGGGTCTCCTCCCCTGGATATTCCATCATCCCAGATATGACCTCCACGGGAGGCAGTTTCTTCGTGTTAACCAAGGCCAACCCACCTCTCTTCAGGTAAGAGACACCGCGCCGCACCGCCTCCCCAATCTCGAAGCCTAGGAGCACATCCGCATCACAAGGACGGATCTGGGGGCTCTCGGCTTCTCCGCCGATCTGCAAGTGCCCCATAACTGGGCCCCCTCTCTGGGCCATCCCATAGGTCTCCCCGATCTTGACGCTCAGACCGGAGTCGATGGCGGACTGGGCCAGGAGCTTGGAGGCGAGGAGGGTCCCCTGACCACCCACGCCGGCGATAACTATTCTCAAGGTGTCCATCTAAGCAACCTCCTCAGAGATAGCGTCTGAAGGGCAGACCTGGGCGCAGACCCCGCATCCTGTACAGATAGATCGATCAATCCAAGCCTTGCCTCTCTCCTCCGACCATGCGAGGGAGGGACAGCCAAAGCTGCTGAGGCAGATCTTACACCCTGTGCAGGCGTCCTCCTCAACCCTGTAGGGAACAGGTTTCTCGGGACGCATCGCCCTGAGGGCCTCAGTAGCGCACAATCTCCGTGAGACTACCATAGATACCCCCTCGTCCTCCAGCATCCCTTTGAATGCCTCCTCAGCCGCAGCCAAGTCATATGGATCAACAACTTCAACACGGCCAACCCCGGCTGCCTTAGCGATCCCCTCGACTGTGATTTTTTTCGAGGGGTACCCCATTGCGGTCCTGCCCGACTGGGGAGTGGGTTGGAAACCTGTCATAGCTATTGTGCCGTTGTCAGCGACCACTACCTTGATGGGGGCACCGTTATAGACTGCATTGATGAGGGCAGGTATCCCTGCGTGGAAGAAGGTACCGTCACCGATCCATGCGATGGTGTCAACGCCGACCCTGGCCATCCCCTGTGAGACACCTAGACTAGCTCCCATACAGAAATAGGTGTCCTCGAAGCTCATGGGTGGTGCATGGGCGAGGCCATAGCAACCTATGTCACCGTTGACCACGACTCCCTTCAAGTCGCCATACACAGCCCTCACCGCTTTCTTAAGGGCGTAGATGGAGGCCCTATGGGGGCACCCCGCGCAGAGGGTGAGCATCCTGTCGAAGAGTAGCTCATCAGTCCTCCTCTCTATATCAGCACGATCAACAGGTTTAAGGGGGACACCTAGCAGTCTGGCTAGCACATTGTCAAGTATAGTGGGACCCAGCTCTCCCTCTCTCGGCAGATGACCGGTCTGCCGCCCGTAAATCTTCACTTGGGGAGCTGTTTCCTTTGCGAAGGCGTTGATGTGGAGTTCGACGAAAGGATCGACCTCCTCCACCACCAGAACTTTATCCACCCTCTCAAGGAGCTCACAGAGTTTGTTCGTAGGCAGCGGGTGGGGGGTCACCAGCTTCAGATATCCCACTTTATCCTTGGCTCCCAGCTTTGATACTGCGTCTTTGACATACGTGAAAGAGTGACCTACGCCGATCACCCCTATAACCTCGCTCCCTTCCATCTTCAATTCGTTGAAAGGTATATCTTCGAACTCTCCACGGGCTTTATCTAGCTTCATATGGCGCTCCTTATGACGCCTGAAGAGTTTCTCGAATCCTGCTACCCTATAGCTGAACCCCTCCCAATCAAATTCGGGCTCCCTAGCGGGTTTATGGATGGCTCCCAGTTTGACATCACTCTTCATATGGCTGAGCCTTGTCACGGTTCTGAGCATCACGGGTAAGCCCACCCTCTCTGATAGCTGGTAGGCATACCCGAGGAGGTCTTTCGCCTCCTGGGGACTGGAGGGCTCTAAGACGGGGACGCAGTTCTGCTTGGCCAGCCAGCGATTGTCCTGCTCAGTCCGGCTGCTGTGTTGGGAGGGATCATCAGTGGAGACGAAGACAAGTCCTCCTTTCACACCTCTGAGGCTGACTGGATTCAGTACATCAAGGGCCACGTTCAAGCCTACATGTTTCATAGCCACTAGGCTCCTCTGACCGCACATCGATGCCCCAAAGGCAACCTCGAAGGCCACTTTCTCGTTGGAAGACCACTCGAAGTATATACCCGCAGCATCTGCCACTCTACTGAGAGTGTTGCCGATCTCAGAGGAAGGGGTCCCAGGATAGGCAGCGGCCACTGTTACACCAGCCTCGACAGCGCCTCGGGCAATCGCCTCGTTCCCCATCAAGAGGACCCTTTTACCTGGCTCATCAACTGCTACAGGGTGAGTCGACATTTCTATCCTCTATCGTTAGAGGGAGAAAAAGAAAAGGCCTTCGGAAGTTGTTGGCAGTGTTAATCTCCTAAACCCTTATCTGAGCCAGTTTCTAGTGTTCAGGATATGAAGGATGTCGTTCTAGGTAAGACAGGTTTAAAAATCAAGGCTCTAGGGTTCGGGGGGATCCCCATCCAGAGGGTTTCTGAAGAGGAGGCCATCGCAGTAGTCCGCCGATGCTATGAGTTAGGTATCGACTACTATGATACAGCTAGGAACTATACAGTAAGCGAGGAGAGGATTGGGAAGGCGCTCAAGGATGTACGGGACGATGTTGTACTAGCCACGAAGTCTAGCTGCCGGACAGGGGAAGAGCTCTTGACTGAACTTGACATCAGCCTGAAGAACCTCAGGACCGACTGGATCGACGTTTACCAGTTACACAATGTATCAAGTAGGGAGGCATGGGAAAAGATCAAAGGACCTGGCGGAGCTCTCGAAGCGGCATACAATGCCTTGGACGAGGGAAAGATCGGACATCTGGGGATAACCAGTCACGATCCTATGTTCCTAGCGGAGGTCATTGAAGAGGGTAACTTCGAGACCGCTATGATCCCATTCAACTACCTCACACCTATCCCCCAAGAGCGGTTGCTACCTTTATGCAGTGACATAAACGTGGGGACAGTGATCATGAAACCCTTCGGAGGGGGCGCCTTCTCGAATATAGATACAGCCCTCAGATTCGTCATTGGAAGCCCTAACGTCGACGTAGTAATCCCAGGGATGATGACGGTGAAGGAGGTAGAGGAGAACTACGCGACCGCGAACGGTCCACTGACCCTCACCGAGAGTGACTATACTCTCATTGAGGAGGACAAAGAGGAACTTGGGAATGAGTTCTGTAGGGCCTGTAACTATTGCCAACCCTGCCCCCAAGAGATTCCCATCTCGTTCTTATTGCGGGCGGAGACCCAATTCCTGAAAAGGATGGGCTGGAGGCCCGGGACAGAAGAGAGGATTGCAGGTGTCATCGAGAAGGCGGAGGGGTGCAGCGAGTGCGGGGAGTGCGAGGAAAAATGCCCCTATGAGCTTCCTATCAAGCGATTGGTCTCCGAGAAGAGGGTTTCCCTGGCAGAGGTGCTCGCTGAGAGAGCCAAGCAGGGGTAGGGTAAGTATAGAGCCTAGGTCCCCTCTATGCTTAATACTTATCTCAGAGCCGTTCCTTCGGTTCATAATTCTCATAAGGCGAACCCTCTGCTACTCTGATCGGACCCGTGAAGGGTGTGGTTTGTGTAGACTAAGGCTTGGAAGGGGTCAGGGTAAAGTGGTCAGCCTGGCTCTTATGGTTGTCTCAGTAGTTATTGCGATAGTTGCAGCCCAGAGGTTGATGGGGATGTCCGATGTCTCTCTATCGGATGATGGCTTAGAAATCTTGAATATCAGCTGTGTCAAGGACGGACACATGAACTGGAGAGTCACAATTTACGTCTTCAACCCAGGAGACTCGTGTAGATCTTTATCAAACGTCCTTGTGAATGGTATGGAGGTGTCAGAGTACGGTGAAGATGGACCGGACACGGTTTCCTCCAGCATTACCACAAGTATGGAGAAGAACACTTTGGTCCAGGGTGGCGAGACCGCTGTTTTCTATGTGTGGATTG
>JASFTK010000022.1:0-17975 GCA_050053595.1 Candidatus Bathyarchaeota archaeon
TGGAGAGATCAGGGTGTCCACAGGGACATAAATCTCATGCGCTGGTGGTTTAAATTATTGTTTTTCAGCCCGTCTCTACTTGAAACGATGTACGGCTGGGGGTTGTTTAGGATGGTCCTCCCACGGGGGTGGGTAGGTTGTGTGCCGAAGGTATGGTAGCTGGGTGTTACGTTAGGCTTAAGGTTGGATGTTGTGTAAGTTTTATGTGAATAAAAAATGAAGAAGATACTGTCCTTGACGTTGTCCGTGGTTCTACTGATGTCGGCTATAGTAACTCTCCCTGTGATGGCTCAACCGAGCGATGAAGATATTCAGGCTTCTATTGATCTGGGTATATCTTGGTTGGTGGGTAATCAAAATTTAGATGGGAGCTGGGGGGCGTGGCCTTATGATGTGGCATACACTGGCTTCGCGCTCATCAAGCTTCAGGATCGTGCCTACGAGCTTGGATATGAAGATCCCTTCGACCCCGAATACCCCTATTCTGATAACGTGATTGCTGGCTGGGAATACATTTTTAAGACCGATCCAGATGGCGTAGCCCTCCGAGTCTTAAAACGGGGTATGGTTGATCAGGATCACACAGGTGGCGCCAGCGGGACCCTCGATGATCCCGACTCTAACGGGAACGGGTATGGCTTGACCTTTGGCACATATGATCATACACATACTTACACTACTGGGATCGTTCTGATGGCCCTCGAAGCCAGTGGGACGCCAAGTAGAAGCTGTGGCGTGGATTTTGATGGTGACGGCGTACCCGATTCCTTCTTCGATGTGGCTCAAGATGCCGTTGACTGGCTCTCATTCGCCCAGGGCGATTCAGGACATGATGAGGGGGGTTGGTTCTATACCGCTGATAGTGCCGGTGCTCCACGCCAACATGAAGCCTCTGGTAGTTACGATACGGATAACTCGAATGGCGGATATGCCGTTCTCGGCCTTGCGGCAGCTGAGGGTTTCGGCTGCGGGGTGCCGGACTGGGTGAAGACCGAGCTCGATGTATGGATAATTACCCTGCAAGATCCGGTTGACGGTGATGCCGATGATGGTGGTTCGTGGTACAGGCCGGAATGGTCTTGGGTCAATGAGCTCAAGACGGGGAACCTCATATTCGAGATGACATTCTACGGTGACGATCCATCAGTGGGGAGATTCCAGGACGCTCTGGACTATATTGTCAGGCATTGGAATGATCAGAACCAGGATCCGGGATGGAGAGGGAGCTGGCGCTTTGACAATGACGGTGACGGCTCTGTCGACGAGGACCCGTTTAACGGGGTTGATGATGATGGTGATGGCCTGATCGACGAGGATTCTCCGGTTGCTCACTATCAGGCTATGTACTGCCTGATGAAGGGCTTCGAGTACAGTCAGGTCGACCTGATCGACCTGGATGGGGTCGGTGACCCTGAACACGACTGGTATGCAGAGTTTGCTCAATGTATCTTAGATGGACAGCACCCGGATGGTCACTGGGGGCATGGAAACTGGGGCGATGATTTCCTGAACACTGTCTGGGCGCTGCTCACGCTTGAGAAGGTTACTCCTCCCCCACCGACGATCACAGTCTCTGTTGATATCAAGCCCGGCTCTTGGCCTAACCCCTTCAACAAGAAGGCGAAGGGTGTCTTCGTAGTCGCCATCTGCGGGACCGAGGATTTCGATGTGACGGAGATAGACCCGGGCACCGTTGAACTGGTTCTCTCCTTGGAGGATTCAGTGGCTGTTTCTCCCCTTCGTTGGACGTATGAGGACGTGGCGACGCCTTATGAAGACATGACGCCTGATGACCCTGACGGGCATGAGCTGGAGGGAGACGGCTACCTCGACCTGGTGTTCCACTTCAAACGTCAAGAGGTCGTGGGCCTGGGCTTGTGCGAGTACAGCGATGGCGAGTACGTGAAGCTATACCTAGTAGGCAACCTGAAAGGCGAGAACGGTGAGGGCCCCCCGATCCGGGGATTCGACTGGATCAGGGTACAGTTCAAGGAAGGCAAGGGCAAGGGAAAACCATAAAATTCCCTCTTTTTTTTTCGAGCACAGACCGTTTAAATTGTCTCTCAATCAATTCTTGGATACTCCAACTGTCTTTTTATACGCATAGCATGATCAGAGGACGCTCCACGCTGAAATTTTAAGCCACGGTTCCCCCTTACCACCTGAGATGTCAATAGACGTTATCATCCGGGGGTACCGGCCCGACGACTATGATGCATGTAGGGCCCTCTGGGCTGAGCTGACCGAGTGGCACCGCCGTATCTACGGTGACCCGGATATTGGGGGGCCCGACCCCGGGGCGCACTTCGCCCCCCACCTGGCCAAGGTGGGCGGGGATAACCTGTGGGTCGCAGTCCATGAGGACGCAGTCATCGGGCTCACGGGGCTCATGGGGGAGGGCGACGAGGCTGAGGTGGAGCCCGCGGTAGTCAGTGAACCCTACAGGGGGAGGGGTGTAGGGAGGATGCTCATGGAGACGGTCATCGCCGAGGCCAGGGACCGGGGCGTCAAGTTCCTTAGCGTGAGGCCCGTGGCCCGCAACGTCGAGGCCATCAGGTTCTTCGTCGACCGGGGCTTCACGAACGTGGGGCACATCGAGCTCTTCATCGACTTCACAGACCGCCAGTGGAGAGAAGGACTGGACCTGACCAACCTCAAACTGAAATACTAACACTTTAAGAGTAAGCCTCCCGTCGCGCGCGAGGTCAAGGCCTAAAGCCCTTCTCGTCTGCGGTGGATGTTTTCCTCCACTCCTTTCACCAGTCTCCCGAGCTTCCCCGGCAGCCTCGCCCGCCCAATCCACCTCCCCTTGGCCCTCAGCTTCCTGGCCACTTGGACTAGCAGTCCCACATCCCCCGTAATCCTGTCCAAGCTCCTCCTTACCCCCACGAACAACATCCTGGTCCCCACGTCCTCCACCCCAGACTCCAACCAAGCCCTCAACCTCTCCCGATCCCGATCCGTAAACAGATAACCCCTCAAACCCAACCCCCCAAAAACAAAACCCTTTACCCAAAAAACAGGTATAAAAACCCCAGACAAACCAGAAACGGTTTAAAACCCCCAAAAAACCGCTATAAGCGGCCACCTTTACAACACAAGGCCCCACATAGAAACGCCATACCTATATCAACAACCACCCCCCAATTCAAACAGATGTTCCCCCTCGGAGACGAGAACCCCACCCGCATCAGACCCATCATCAACTGGACCATCATCCTAGTATCCACCGCCATCTTCCTATGGCAGATCACCCCAGGATACCCCCACTTCATAGACACCCTCTACACCTACGGCGTCACCCCCACCCAGATCCTCAGAGGCCAAAACACCCACACCCTCATCACCAACATCTTCCTCCACGGCAGCTGGCCCCACCTCATCGGCAACATGCTATTCCTCTGGATCTTCGGAGACAACATCGAAGACTGCTGCGGCCACCTCCGATACCTCACATTCTACATCACCACAGGCATCACAGCCGCCATACTATGGACCTTCACAGCAACACAATCACCCTACCCCGCAGTCGGAGCCTCAGGCGCCATCTCAGGGGTCCTCGGAGCCTACTTCGTCCTATTCCCCACAGCCAAGATACGCACCCTCATGGGCATAGGACTACTATGGAGAGTCATCAAACTCCCCGCCTACACCATGATAGGCCTCTGGTTCGCATACCAACTGATACTAGCAACATTCCTACGGGACACAGGGGTCGCATACTGGGCCCACATCGGAGGATTCATAGCCGGGATAGCCATAGCCCGGATAATCAGACCAAAACTCAGGAAACCAGAAGCCTACAACAGACCAGGATCATGGAGGACAAGAAAAGACACTATTTCAGGATCCTGATCTCAGAGGGCTCCACATCCCCCTCCAGCAGATCTCTGAGAGACATCGCCTGAGAACCAGAAGCCACAATCTTCTCCTCCGCCATCCCCGAGAACGAGAAAGCGGCGACAGTGACCTTATGATTCAAGAAACCTGTGGCCAACACCTTCCCCGGGACAGCCACCACATCCCCCTCCTCGGTATGCCTATCAATCTTGCTCAAGTTCACCGTGACCCTCCGCCTCTTAGACTTATCCAGATCCTCAGCGAGAGCCCCCCAGATAGCCTTACCCCCACCACGGGAAGCAGCCCTGAGGACCTTGATAGCATCCTTCAGCTCAGGGTTCATCATATTCCTCTTCCTCCTCATATTCCCCGGCACCAACACTGTACAACTTCTTACCCTCCTGGACCGCAGCCTCAAAATCGGTAATCTCCTCATCAGTCTCACCCCGCTCGATCTTACCAGCAAACTCATCAAGCTTCTCAATGAGAATCCTACCCGCCTCAACCACAATCCTCTCAGGAGGCATACACCCAGTAGACTCGACAGTGAACAAGAAAGTATCACCCTCATAACCCACAGTCACAGCGCTGGGATCAACGGGACAAGCCCCCTCACACTCTCCACAGATAATACAGGCGTTGAGATCGACAACCACGAGCTCACCGTCCTCGATAGCCAAGACACCCCTCGGACAGACCTTGACACATTCACCACAGTCCGTACAACTCCCCTCATCAACCCCGATATCAGCGACATGCTGATAGATAGCCGTCGAGACAGGCTGCCATTTGGCATGGACCTTCCCCTTACCCAACTGAGCATAAGCCTCCAACCTGACCGCCTGACCCGGCGCAACCTTGGTGAGCGGGATGTCAGCGCTGACAGGGACTACAGCGGGGTCATCAGAGACAAAATCACCGGAATAGATGGTCCGCGTGTCAGCCTCCGCTTCAACATCGAGGGTCAATATCACCCTACACTTTTCACAACCAAGATCGCTCTCACAGTCACAATACTCAGGAAGGACGTAACGGTCCAGTTCAGTCTTGAGGGGGACAAGACCGATCCTATGAGCCAAGGCCTCATCAACCACCACAGATGAATTGTCGAAGATGAACAGATCGTCGATAACCATGCAAGGCACGTCAGCGATCATGGTCCGTCTCAGGGCGTTAGCGAACGCCACATCCACCCCCTCAAGGATGAAACGTATCTTCTCTTCATTTAACTCCAGAACCTCGACCTTCATAGCAACCACAACTGCGACGCTAAGGCCTCCGGCCCCGCCTACCGCCGGGCTTCCTGGTCCCATCGTGGGGGATAGGGGTAGCCTCCTCGATACGCCCGATGACGAATTTGCTACGGGCGAGAGCCCTGATGGCTGCCTGGGCGCCGGGACCAGGGGTCTTGGAACCTGAGCCTCCGGGAGCCCTTACTTTGATATGTATAGAAGTTACCCCCTTATCCCTGCCAACATTAGCGACGTGCTGAGCCGCCTTCATCGCGGCATAAGGAGAAGGCTTGAGCCTGTCAGCCTTGACAAACCTACCGCCGGAGCCGAAAGCAATGGTCTCGGCCCCCGTGAGATCAGTCATGTGGATAATTGTGTTGTTGAAGCTGCTGTAGACATGGACCACGGCCCATCTCTCTTTCTCACTCAACGGGCTCAGCCTCCACATCTTCAGCCACGATGAGATCCTGCCTCAGGGGATGGGTCTTGGATGAGAAAGGGCTAGACTCCGCATAATCCAGTTTCTCCTCATCCTCAATGGTTATCATATAGCTGGGAGACTTGACCTTCTGGTTGTCGATGGCGATATGACCGTGGGTGATGATCTGCCTCGCCTGGAATAGGGATTTGGTCATACCCTCCCTGAAGACTACGGTCTGAAGCCTCCTCTCCATGAGGTCTCGAATGCTCAGAGTAAGTATATCGTCTAGGCTGGCTCCCTCCTCAATGAGGCCCAGATCATGGAGCTTCGCTATGAGCTCCTCCTGGGGCTGAAGCCTGTCCGTGGCACCCATGGAGAGCATCTCCCTGGCCCTCCTCCTCAACGTGCTTAGCTCAGTCCTGTGACGCCAGAGCTCCTTCTTATTCCTGAGACCATAAGTCCCGATGAGCCTCAGTTCTTCCTCAAGGTTAGCAGAGTCATAAGGCCTCTTAGGGGTCGTGTAACGCTTATGCTTCTTCTTGGGGTCTCCCAACCTTCATCTCACCTCTAGACCTGCTCCCTCTCCCTGGCTCTAGCCTGAGCCCTCGCCCTATTGACGCCTACGCTCCGGCCCTTCCGTGCAGTGGTCTTAGTCCTCTGACCCCTGACCTTCAGGCCCCTGGCGTGACGATCGCCTTTCCAACTCCGGGTCTCCTTCATCAGCTCAATGTCTTCCCTCTCTGCAAGAGTGAGATCAGAGGCCAAGAGGTGGAGGTCTCCCCCGGTCCGAGGGTCTTTCCTCCTGTTTAGCATCCAACTGGGTATACCTTGATCGCCAGGGCTCTCAAGCAGAACCTCAAGCTTCCTGACATCGCTCTCCGAAAGAGCGCCCAGCCTCTCGAGGGGATTGAGGCCGAGTTTCTTAATCATAGTCCTGGCAACACGGATACCTATGCCCTTCAAATCCACCAGGGCGTACGGTAGGAGCTTAGTTCCATCTAGGTTCGAGCCATGCAACCGGACAATGTAATTGAAATCTTTAGACACGGGGAAATCTCCCGACTGTGTAGGTCAAGATAAAGCATAAAAACCTTATTAAAAAGTATCGCAGCAACCCCAGCAGATCCCACAATCCTGACAAACAGCGAAAATAACCGGGATCCTTCAAGAAGACTTTCACTACGAGGGACTTGAGTTATGGAATGATCTTGTCCAAGATCAAGAACATCAACTGATATGTGTGGACCCTATTTATACGAAAGACTGCTGTAATCAGCCGTGAGTCGCTTCATGCCTCATCAGCCTTGATCCTGCCAAGCCTCATGGAGTTGAGGATCACAGCCAGGGTAAGTCCCATATCCCCTACAGCCACGGCGATCCACAGTGTGATCAGGCCAGGGAACGCGAGAGCCGCCACCATTAGCTTTACTATGATTGATGCAGCAATATTCTCCCTTATCCGCGTCATAGTAGCCTTGCTCAGATTTACAAGATAAGCGAGGCGGTTGAGATTATCCTCCATCAGGGCGATGTCTGCAGTCTCCAGTGCTACATCGCTACCTATGGCTCCCATAGCGACCCCTACATCTGCCCCGGCCAAGGCTGGGGCGTCGTTGACTCCGTCCCCCACCATCGCAACGGGGCCATACTTGACTTGGAGTTTCTTGATGGCGTCCACTTTCTCCTCGGGGAGTAGGTGGGCTATATATCCATCCATCCCAAGCTTCTCGGCAATGGTTCTGGCGGTGGCTTCATTGTCTCCTGTGAGCATCTGGACTATGATCCCCCGGGATTTGAGATTATTTATGGTCTTGATGGCTCCCTCCCTAACCTTGTCCATGAGGGCTATGGCCCCCACAGCGCAACCGTCGTTGGAGACCAGGACCACTGTCTTCCCCTCTGACTCCAGCCTCTCAACGAGGCCATCCAAGGGGGCGATGCCAAGTTCCTGGAAGAGACGGAGGTTCCCAATGCAGCAAGTCTTCTCGTCGATGCATGCCTCCACTCCTCTGCCGACATAAGCTTTGAATTCGGAGGTTTCGGGGACTTCTATCCCCTCCTCTTGGGCTTTCTCGACGATGGCCCTCGCTATTGGGTGTTTAGCCTTTGCCTCCAGAGCCACCGCCATTCTCAGGATATCTCCTTTCGAAAGGGTGGGGGAGATGATGTCAGTGACCCCTAACTCGCCCATGGTCAGGGTCCCGGTCTTGTCAAATGCGACGACTTTTATCCCATTCACCTGTTCGATAAATGTGCTACCCTTCACCAAAACGCCATTCCTGCCAGCGTTCGCGATAGCCGAGACCATCGCCACAGGTGTCGAGATAGCCAATGCACAGGGGCAGGCCACCACCAACATCACCAGGGCACGATAGACCCAGCCTAACAAGGGCTTGTCCAGTAGTAAAGGAGGGAGAGTTGCCACAAGTACGGCCATTAGGATAACAGTAGGGGTGTAATATTTTGCGAAGCGGTCGACGAAGGCCTCTGTCGAGGAGCGGCTCTCCTCAGCCTGTTCCACAAGCTTAAGGATCCTCGCGAGGACCGTCTCCTCAGCCATCTTGGTGACCCTGACAGCTAGGAACCCGTCTAAGTTGATCGTCCCTGCGTAGACTTCTTCCCCCACCATCTTCGCCACCGGAGCTGACTCCCCGGTAATTGTGGCCTGATCCACCCCTGAAGATCCCTCTACAACAACCCCGTCCAATGGAAGTCTGTCGCCAGGTCTCACCACGAAGACCTCCCCAGGCAGTACGTCTTTTACAGATACGACCACCTCAGCTCCCTCCCTCCTCAAGGTCGCGACCTCGGGCTTCAGATCCATTAGAGTCTCGATAGATCTACGAGCCCGATCTGCTGCATAGTCTTCGAGCCTCTCGGCTATATTGAAGAGGAACACAACGGCGGCCCCTTCCTCCAGATGACCGATAGCGACAGCCCCGATTGCAGCGATAGTGATCAATAGATTGATGTTAATGTTCCGCCTTAGGAGACCTCTCACCCCCATCAATGCGACCTCATAGCCGGAGAGACTCATAGCGATGACAAGTAGGGCATCTGATACAAGGTCTACTCCCTTGATAGTTCTTAATGCAAGGCCAATGATCATCGCGACGCCTGAAACAATGAGAGGCAGCCAGCTATACTCTGAATGCTCGTGGATGTGGGCTCCCGCAATTTCATCGTCGATATCGTGGCCTACCAATCTGTAGTAACCCTTTTCCTCGGAATGAGGACACTTTAACTTATTAATGTAATGCTAGATTATGGTGTATTTTTAATAAAATTTATTAAATATATAATACCATTTTAATAAGGTTGATTTGACTGTTATAAGTGTCTCGTTGACCCCTCTACTCCTTAAGAGACTGGACGAGTATGTGGAGAGGACCGGCTACTCCAGTCGATCTGAGGCAATCAGGCTAGCTGTGCGGGAAGCCCTGTCTCGGTTTGCTTTGGAGAGGTTCGAGAAGGGACAGGTTGTCTCCACAGTCACTGTGATCTCCGAGAGGGAGAGCCCTGACCTCAACTCCAGCCTAATGGAGTTGAGACACCGTTTCGAGGAGAGCATCTTCGGGAATATGCACCTCCATATCGGCAGTGACTATTGTGTCGAGATATTCCTGGTCAGGGACGATGCCGAGAAGGTCGTAGACTTCGTCTCAAGGGTCAGGGCCCAAAGGGGGATCAAGGAGGTAAACTACACTACGACCCCCATTGAAGAGTGAGGCTCTCTCCCCTCAAGCTTACATTACCTTTCGAAGTCCACCATTAACTCAATCTAGATCAGAATCCCGAGTCGCTCGACCCAGTTCTTACTTTATAGAGGCTCTCCTCTATGGTGTATTCGATGCTAGCGGTGTCAAAGATGTGTCCTCCTCGATAATGCCTACGGTAAGTTGTCCCGGTTCTTTTGAAAGATCTCACTGAGTCCTAGGGTGAACCTAAACGCGATAACTAGGTCCATTGCTCGGGAGATAATGATTCTGAGAAGGAGACCTAGGTTTATTTAGTATCAGGTTTGAGGGGATTAATCCTCAATGATAGTCAGCTGACACACTATGAAGCGTCGGGGGACATTATGTATTGAGAAGATCAGCCAACCCATGTCTAAGACGGTGAGGAAAGCCCAAATACTTAGCCGTTACGGGTTGCTCGTATAATTTGGATAGAAATATGATGTTACTTTGATTCCGTTTCACACCAAAATATAAAATGTTTTGTGATACACTCCCGTTACCTTTTCATTCATGTTGGAAGCCAGAGAAGTTCGAAGGGGGGGTCAAATTATATCTCTGGCTTCCACGTTCATCTCGGTTAATTAGTTATATCTCTCTGATGTGACACACCAAATCCAAAGGAGAGTTACATTAATCTAATAGAAAAGGGGCAGATCGAGCGCCCGGGGTCTGGGTTATTCCCTCTCGATTCCTTCTCCGTAGGTTATCAGAGTGATAGTGGTCTTAACAGTCTCAAGTCTTCTGATGCTATTGAAAACGATCTCTTTGACCTTGTCCATAGACTCCGCTTCGACCTGTGCAATTACATCATAGATCCCATAGAGAGCGTGGACATCTATGACCCCTGGTACGTGACTCAATGACTCGACAACGCTTGCCTCCTGACCTAATTCCGTGTTGATCAGAACGAATGCTTTCATCAATTACACCCTTCAGTTATCTACATAGGAGATTTAGAGGACGGTATATCTATCTTTTCCTTCTATACATCAAAATTTGGTACCTCTCAAGCCCGGCTGTCATTGACATCTCTATTTCACACTTTTCCTTTGAGGACCTTGAGAGGTTTCAATGTTGATTTATGAGTGCTTCCAACCCGATAATCGTATCCACAAGATCTTTTATACCGTTGATTCTCCCCGATGAGGGGAAAAAGTATAAATTCCAACTCCGTGAATTGGAAGATTTGGTTCTAGAGTAAAAAACGAGTTCGGATGAATGTAATTTAATGAGTTCAGGTTCATCCTTCAGGTGACTTTTGCTCCATTAGGGATATCCCGATCAACCGTCAGTAATGACAGCTTCTCATCCTTCTCGGCGGCCAAGAGCATCCCGTAAGACCATTGGCCGAATATCTTTGCGGGTTTCAGGTTTATGACGACGGCGATAACTTTTCCTTCAAGTTCCTCCTCTCCGTAGTAGTCAACGAGACCTGTCACGATCTGCCGGGTCTCGTCCCCCATATCTACTTGGAGTATGAAGAGTTTGTCTGAACCTGGGACCCGCTCTACAGTGGAGACAGTCCCTATCCTGATCTTGAGTTTCTTGAAATCTTTTATCGATACTTCGCCGCTCAAATCCGACACCTTGCACCATGTCTAATAGCTTCGCTTATTAAGTTTTCAACCCCCAAGGAACTGAGTCGCTAACAATGCATAGATCCTTGAGATCTTTGGGAGCCAGTCCAGAGGGACGTACTCGTTTTTCTGGTGGGCGCCCCCCCGTTTAGGACCAAGATGTAGGCAGGGGATCCCCCCTTCACCTGCGAAGATATTGGCGTCTGTGATGCCATAGGCGTGTTCATAGTGTGGTTTTTTCCCCATTATCTCCCTGTATATGGGGTCGAAGACTTTGATGATCTCCTCATTCTCATCCATAACATAGGCTTCGTATTGGGGGGGCTTGATCCCCACCTCGATCTCTGAGCTGAGGCCCAAGGATGCGACGAGCCTCTCCATGTCCTGTATAGCGTACTCTTTGGTCTCCCCTGGTACCAGTAGCCTATTCACCTCGAACCTACATTTCGCCGGGACGACAACAGAGTAGATCTCATAGCCACCTTCAATTTTCAGGGTGCAATAATTTCCTTTGCCGAAGTCAGCGTGCTCTTGAAACTCGAGCCCATCAAGGTTCGCTAAGATCCTACCGGCATCCTCTATAGCATTTACGCCCAAGTATGGTCGGAAGCCATGGGAGGCCTTCCCCTTGACTTTGATATCATATAGAATCTTCCCCGTGATCCCCAGGGGGATGGGTTTGGTCTCGTCCCCTGGGTATGGTTCCGCTAGGACTATGGCGTCGACCTTTGCTAGATCTGTTTCAAGCATCGCTTTTGCCCCCTTTCCATAGGCCTCCTCGTCGATGACCCCTGAGAAGGATAGTTCACCTTTGAAGCTATGGTCGGATTCTGTAAAGGCCCTCAACATGTTCAGGGTGCAGGCGATACCGCCCTTCATATCGCAGGAACCAAGGCCGTGCATCCGTCCCCCCTTGACTATTGGCTCGAAAGGGTCAGTCTCCCAGCCATCCACAACAGGTACAGTGTCGGTGTGCCCGTTGAAGTTCAGCCGCTTACCAGTGCCGTCCCCTTGTAGTCTACCATATATGTTGGGCCTACCTTTCTCGACCTCGTGAGTCTCGGTATCGAGGCCCAATGCCTCAAGCTCGCCCCTTAAATACTCGGCCAATTCCCCTTCTCTGCCGACCACGGAGTCAATCTTTATCATCTCCTCCAAGGCCCGCTGGGTGTAGGAATCGTCCAGTTTTACTAGTAACTCCTCGTTCACATCGATCACATCGTTTTAGACTGTGCCTTATACATATCCACGACTTCTTCGACGGTGGTGGCGTCTTCGGCTCCCTTGTCTTCTCTTAGACGCTGGAAACGGGGGAATCTTACTGCCAGACCTGACTTGTCCCTGAGTCTATCGAAAGCGCATGTGTGTATGGGGCTCAGGGTTATCTCGTCCCCCAGGATCTCCAACACTACCTTGGGATTGAACCAGATCTCAGCCTCCATGAGCGAGTCGACCCGGGGGGGCTTTTCCTCCCGAAGTTCTTCCTCCAGCATCCCGGGGATCATGGCGAGATCCTCATCAGTGAAGCCAGACCCTACTTTACAGACCGTCCTGAAAATATCCTCTTCAGGGTCATAAGCCGCCATCAAGAGTGCCCCATAGCTCCCAGCGCGCCTCCCACGCCCGTGGAAAGCCCCAACCACCACCAGATCGACGGGATCAACCATCTTGCTCTGATAACTTGCTTTTAGCTTCACCCAGAGCCAGGAGCGAGCCCCAGCCCTGTAGATCGACTCATCGGCCATCGATTTCACCACCAATCCCTCAGTACCATCAGCGATTGCTTCCTCGAAGAAGTTGTCCAGTTCCACGGGGTCCGATGTCTCCAGAGACCTCACCAGCCTGAACCTTTCCGTTTCCTCTACAATATCCTCCAGTTTTTCTTTCCTCATTGGGTAGGGCTTTAGGGTTAGATCATCCTCATCAGCAAAGAGGCATTCAAAGAGATAGACAGCCACAGGGAACTTTTCCGCCATTTCATCAATCTTGTACTTCCTTCGTCGCTGCATCAGGGTCTGGAAAGGCTTCATCTCCCCCGTCTCTGAGTCTATGGCGACCGCCTCACCTTCGAATATTGCTTTTTCTGCCTTGACATGGGCTAGGATCATCTCAATTGCATCGGGGTACATCCTCGTTATGTTTTCCAACCGCCTTGAGAAGATCTGAACCGAGGCTCCATCCTTGTGTATCTGAAACCTTTCCCCATCAAGTTTATACTCTGCGGAACATAATCCCAGTTTCTCGACGATCTCCTCAGGTGTTGAGAGTCTCTGAGCCAGCATCATCCTAATCGGCTTCCCAAGGACGACGTGAACTTTCTCGATGGCTTCCAACCCCTCCTCAGCGAGGAGACGTGATACATATCCTAGGTCACTGGTCACATTGTAAGCTCTCTCTAGCGCCCCGCGTTTGTCCTTCGAGCCTGTATACGCTTGAGCTAACGCATCGAGGATGGTCATATCGCCAACCCCGAGCCTCAGAGACCCTATAACTGTCCTTGATAGGTATCTAGCTTCTAGTGGGGAGATGTTGACCATCGCCTTCATCAATCTATTGACTTTGCGGCTGGTACTCCCCTTACCTGACTCCTTTGCGATCTGATCTAAAGTATCAAAAATGTCGGACACGGTTAGCTGCCTAGCGCCCAGCATTGCTTGTCTCTTCCCCTCGAGGATTTTTTCCGTGGCTAGGCCGATGTCGCCGGTATCCGCTAGGACGTTCTCGACTTGCTCCTTTCTGAAACCCGCAGCTTTAGTGATGGTCTCAACCAGCATCCTTTCGGCCATACCGATCTCGGGTTCCCCCGTCCAATCAGGGTGGATCTTGCCCTGTGTGAGATAAATCAACTTCTCTAGTTCGTCAGGTTCCGCCACAGCGAAGAGCTCTGCTAATATATCTGTCATCTCTAGTCTGCTGGCGGTGGCCTCAAGTCTTTCATAATACTCGACCAAGGTAGAATATCGCATCTAAGACCAAAGAACATGATAGGTGGACATGGTATAAACTTGTTCCGAAAAGCATTAAACTGTGTACTTGCCGGCTGTTTTTTTGGCTATACTAGCCGTCTCCATAATCGCGTCGATGAGGCAGTACTCACCGACCTGATTCAAGATCGACTCGAGAACATACCCCGTATCCTTTTCCCTCTCGATTTTTGTTAGGAGGCTAGGAGGGAAGAATCCTTCCTGCATATTGCTCCAGACAAGACTGAGCCTTGGGAAATTCCTCTGCCTCAGGACAACATATGTCCTATAATGGGTCACCATGTCTACATACTGTATCGCCCAGAGACTTGCCAAGTCTTTCCGTCCATCTATCTTGTCACAACAGCCCTCTCTTTCGATGAACTCTATCCCAGTCTCCAATTTGTCACCATGTTCTGAGAGGATGTGTTCCTTAGTCCCTTCATATATCGCGTCCTCACCTAGATGGTCGTCAACATGGATCACCTCGTGGGTTGCGGTATATCTCATGAGCGTATGGGGCACTTCGGGGATGTCCAGAGGTCTATCGTAAAAAGGGATACGACTGTCCAAGATAATGGTGTTGGGTGGATCGAAGGTTCCGAAAGCCATCTGATAGGTCTCGTATCTCTCGGAGGGGAGGTGGGCGGCCATAAAATTGCCGTCTTTAAGGACCCTCCATGTCCTTCCGATGTTGGGGCAGATGGGAAAACCGAGCTCTTGTTGGGTCTCGGCAATAAGTAGAATAGACTCGAATACAAGCTCCCGTACATCTTTAGATGTGAGCTCTCTCCGCCTCAACAAGCCGGATCAACTTTGATACGTATGATGAGAATTTAAATGACTTGGTGTTGGTCCCTCTCACAACTTCAAGAGCCCCGAAACGTTTAAATTAATGAATCAGAGCCACCGAAGACTCACCACTATCCGAATATATCAATAAACTTCTTATCACTTCTACTTAGTAAGGAGGATTGAGGATGTCTGATATTCTATTCAATGCAGAGAGATCCTTCAGAGACCTTGAGAAATTCGCGATTGATATAGGTCCGAGACCCGGAGGGAGCGAAGCTGAAGAACGAGCGGTAAATTACATAAAGGGGGAGTTCGAGGCTCTCAGCCTTGAGACAAAGATACAGGAATTCAATATAGACTCTGGAAGGATCTTATCGAAAAAGTTGGAGGTGATCGAGCCATATAAGGAAGAGATCACTTGCGAAGCGATGGCCCTCACCGGTGATACAGGGCCTGAAGGAGTCGAGGAAGAACTGGTTTACCTTGATAGCACTAGCGAGGAATACCTGACCCCCGATATCAGTGGTAAGATTGTCGTTACTCCCGGTTTCAAGACCAAGGATCTACCTCTCATCTCCAAGTTGAGCCCTTTGGGTTTCATCAGGATAGAGAGTTATCCCAGGGTCCAGCCTAAACATCTGTGGGGTAAGAAAGAGTTATGGGAGAAATATGGCAACCTTCCTACGGTGAGAATCTCTAATGAGGATGGTGTTAAACTGGTTGGCTCGGGCGCGAAGAAGGTGCGTCTGACTGTCGAGAGCGAATCCCTGAAGTTAAAGTCGAGGAACGTCGTCGCGAAGTTGAGAGGTACCACTAAACCAGATGAGATAGTCGTCATCGGAGGCCATTATGACACCGTCCCAAATGTCCGAGGGGCCAGCGATAATGCTGGAGGGACGGCCCTCGTATTAGAGCTTGCGAGAGTCTTCAAGAAGAAAGGGACCAAGAGGACCCTGATGTTCATCGCCTGGGGCAATGAGGAGATGGGGCTTATCGGGAGCAGGTACTACGCCCGGAGGCTGAAAGAAGCCGACGAGGATGATGGGGAGAGCGAGCTGAAACGGATCAAGCTGGCAATAAACCTCGATGTTCACGGCTCCCTGATCGGCAAGAACGCTGCTTCAGTCCTAGGACCTCCCGAACTGACAACCGCCATCAAACTACTGTCCAGCGAGAGGGGAATAGTATATGATGTAAAGGAAGATGTATACTCCTCTGACGGCACCCCTTTATCGAGTGTTGGTATCCCCAGTGTCAGCTTCTCCCGTAGAGCCGGCAGTGATATACTGATGCACAGCGTCGAGGACACCATGAGATGGGTAAATCCTCAAGCCCTCCAGAGGCAGGGAGAGTTCATAGAGCTCTTCCTCACAAGGTTTGTTGCGAATGCCGCGTCTTTACCATTTAAGCGGGAGATCCCAGAGAAGTTGCAGGAGAAAATCGCGAAGTACTTTAAGGAACGACTGAGGACCCCTCCTTGATTTTTTTGAGAACCTGACAGCTTCTATCCTTTTTTTCAATATTTTTGTTCTATATCTTTAATCCTAAACCTAATTCTAGATTCTTTTTACAGTTCGGTATTGTAGATCGAAGTTACACACAAAATATGATATCCGGCCTGAAGGCTCCATGTATCGGGGTTAGAAAAGTGGTTAGACCCATAATGAAAAGGAAAGGACTGAGCGAAGTCGTAACAACGCTGATACTGCTCGTCGTCGCCGTACTACTTGCAGGGGTCGTCGCATACTACGCAACCAACGTGACAGTAACAAGGACAGAAACCGAGGCTGTACAGTACGCCAAAGCCCACATCTGGGTGAACAGCTCTGGTGCTATAGCTGCCTTCAAGCTACAGAACTTGGGCGGTAAAGACATCCTCATCGATAAGTTTTCTGTGAGGGGCGTCGAATCTGACTGGTCCGATGTATTCATCTACAGAGTTCCCTCGGGCACTAGCATTGACGCTGATTTGAACGTCACGAGTTACAGTGGTTTGGTCGATGGCGTTACCATAGACGGTAGGGTGTACAATGTATCTTCAGCTGATATCCCATTGATATCCGGCGGAGAACTACTGGTATACATAAAGGATCCTGACAACATCCAGGTGGATGATATCGGCACTACTGTGAGCATGTCTGCGTTCAGTAACAACGCTCAGTACATAACCGAGGTCAACGTTGAGTCAGCTACCACTCAGTAGTGAGTAGGCTGGCCTCGTTGCCTTCCAAAGAACGGTATCTGGAGGACTACGATGTCTCCTAGAAGATCGAAACTGGAGATCAGGTTGAAGATACTTGCTGCTGTCAAAGAGGGTGTGGATAAACCCACCCGTATAATGTACGCCGCCAACATGTCTTGGAAACCAGTCCAGAAGGTCCTGTCCCACCTGGTGGAGAAGGGTCTCGTCGCGGAAGAGCTGAACACCGAGAGCAAGCAGTCGAAAAGGCTGTACAGTATAACAGAGAAAGGTGAGATGGTCCTCGAATATTTCGAAAAAGCCAAAGAGATGATCCCCCTTGAGGGGATCTACGCAGGAGACTAAATGTCCTACTTTTTTCTACCCATTTTTATTCCAATTCAAACCATTCGCGGAACATAAATATCGACATTCAAAGGTCGAAGACCTTACCTGGGTTGAGGATGTTTTGGGGGTCGAAAGCCCGTTTTATATTTCTCATTAACTCTATCTGGGTGGCTCCGACCTGATCTTCTAGATAGCGTTTCTTAGTCATCCCCACACCGTGTTCTCCTGAGAGGGTGCCGCCGACTCTGAGTGCGATATCTATGAGGTCACTCACTACTGCTCCGAGTGTCTCTTCCCATTCATTGTCGCTCAGGTCTCCTCTGGCTATGATACTATGAACGTTACCATCCCCGGCATGCCCTATGTTGGATATTATGACCTCATGTTTGTCTGCTACTGCTTCAGCCCCTTCAATGTAGTCGGGTATCCTGTTGCGGGGGACGCAAGCGTCGACCTCATCGATCTCCCAGAAGGCCTTGTAAGCGTCGAACAGGCATTTACGGGCCTCCCAGAGCCGTTCTTGGCGCTGGTCCGTGTCAGCGATGTATGCATCCTCAGCTCCGGTCTCCAAGCAGACCTCTCCTGCGGTCTCCAACTTTGTCTCCACCTCGTCTTTGGTGTTCCCCTCTACCCCTATCAATAGATATGCAGGGTGATCGTTGTCAGGAAGGTTACTCTCAAGGTATTTCTCAGCCGTCAGTATTGCATGGCGGGGTATGTACTCAAGGGCGAACGGTACTAACTTCCTCTTCACGATCTCTGAGACTGCCCTCGCTGCAGCTCTAGTGGAAGTGAAGGGTACATAGAGGAGGGCGGTATGTCTGGGTTTAGGGACAAGCCTCAAGGTTGCTTTGGTTATGACGGCCAGGGTACCTTCTGA